>NZ_DATMTD010000014.1:0-70326 GCF_035565035.1 Oxalicibacterium sp.
AAGCGCGTTGCGACGAAAACCGCAAGCGGGACACGGTAAGTGTGGTGGAGTGTTGTTGAAGAAGCATGTCCGATCGGTGTGCCGGACATGCTAGATGGGATGTTTAGTGCAACATCCGCGGTTCGGCGTCATCTTCGTCGACGAACAGTTCGTCGAAAATCAGGCCGTCAGGTTCCTTGCCCTGGCTCCACAGAACCATCAGCACGATGACTTTCAGCTTGTCGAGCGAGATCGGCGTCTCGCCGGCGGCCAGTGCGCGTTCGATGACGATCTCGCGCTGGATCGGATTGATCAACTTGGCCGATTCCAGAAACTGGATAAAACCGATCGCCGGCGTGCCTATGCAGTCGATTTCGCGGTCGGCATACATCCGGATGCCGAACGAGAAGGCCGTCTGGTGCGGATAGGAATCGGAGAATTCGTTGGTGGTTTCCGCCAGGGCTGTCAGCCAGCCGAGTGCCTTGGAGATTTCTTCTTCCTCAAAGCCGATGGCCGACAGCTTCTTTGTCAGCGCCTCGGAATCAGGGCACGCGTCGGGGCGGTAATAGGTTTCGTACAGATAGACAAGGACGTCGAACATGGTGTCACCGTAGCGCTTGGGTTAAGACGACACCTTGCGGATGTCATCAGGATCGGATGCGTATGAATCACGCTCTTTACACGAACAATTACAAAGAGGGTGCTACGACAGCGGCAGATCAAAGACAGCGCTTACTGGAATCTAGGATACCTCAAAATTCCGAAGGCTGGAGGGGAGGGGAAAATTTTGTTGTATCGGCGCGATGTCCGAATGGAAATGCTGCCGGAATGCATTATCGGCTCGGCAAGCAAACATATTTCAATGACATCGAACGATGCTGCTTGATCAAGAAAGCGATACGAACAATCCGCTAGGAATCAGCCGGCCCGGTTGAGTTGCGACGACACCGATCAGATCAACCGATGCGACGATGCATGCCGCCCGGGAGCATTTCCGTGCGGCCGTTCATTTCAAGCGATAGCAGATGTGCGTTGATTGCAGCAATGTCGAGCTTGCAGCGTACGGCCAGCGTATCGGCATCGACAGGATCGAATCCCATTTGCTGCAGTATCTGTTCATGCGGCGCATCGAGCGCGGAGGCGTTTGGGTTGTCGTGCGTTACGACGTGCGACGGGGGTGTGGACGCGTAGTGCAGTTCTTCGAGAATGTCCTGCGCCGATTCGACCAGTTTGGCGCCTTGCTTGATCAGCTGATGGCAGCCTTTCGACAGCGGCGAATGAATCGAGCCCGGGATTGCAAACACATCGCGTCCCTGTTCGGCAGCCATGCGCGCCGTGATCAGCGAACCGGATTGCAATGCAGCTTCAATCACCAGTACGCCGCGCGCCAAGCCACTGATGATGCGATTGCGTCGAGGGAAATTGGACGCGATGGCGGGCATGCCGAGCGGATATTCACTGACGATGCAGCCGGCTTCGGCGATCCGATGTGCCAGTGCACGATTGCGTGCCGGATAAACCATATCCGCGCCAGTGCCGATGACGGCAATGGTGGAGCCGCCCGCACGCTTCGCCGCCAGTCCGCCTTGATGTGCCGCGGTATCGATGCCGAGCGCCATGCCGGAAATGATGGTCAGGCCGGCATGGGCCAGCGCTTCCGAAAATTTTTCTGCATTCGCAATGCCTTGCGCCGTTGCATTGCGGCTGCCGACGACGGCCATCGATGGTTGCGACAGCAAGTCGAAACGGCCTTTTACGTATAACAGAATCGGTGGGTCGGCGATATCGAGCAACGCCGGCGGATAGTCAGCGTCGGCCAGCGTCAGCACACGGTTGCCGGGTTGTGCCGACCATTCGACAGTGCGCAGAATGCGTTCTGATTCTTCGGTGGTAGGTGGTGCCGCAAGCGCATGGGCGATGCGCTCTGACACGACTTTCTTCAATTCCGGCAGCGGTGCGGAAAAAATATTCTGCGGAAGTCCGAAAGCACCGAGCAGGCGTCGTGCCGTTTCAGGGCCGACACCGGTTGTTTGCGCAAGACGCAGCCAGCAAGCCAGTTCGTCGGAAGGCAACACAGTCGGGGGCGGAGAAAGTGCGCGCTGCGTACGCAGCGCGCATGGTCATCGATCGGGATTATTCCGGCGATCTGGCGATATCGCCGATTTGCGCCGTATCACGTACCTGCATGATCAGGCCGTAGGAAATGTGATTGAAGACGCGGAAGATGAACAGGTCACCGTATTGTTCGTCGGGCAGCTTGATCGTTGGTTTTTCTGCATCCGTCGTGTCTTTTATCAATCCGCCGAGGCGATACAGTTCAAGCACGCTGCCGCGATCGAGACCGTCCTGCGCGCCGCGATTGATCGTGACAATCTGGTTCTGCCCGGCTTGCGTGACACCGCCGTAGACCGACATGATCTGCCCGACAACTGATTGTTCCGGAGCGTGCGGCACGTAGTTGATGATCGGTGTCGGTTCCTGCGGAACCATGCGATCGCCGACCCCCATTTCTTCCTTCGCATTGATGACGGTGAAGGTATGCGGTTCGTTTTTGGCACGGCTTTCGCGCAGCAGGCGCAGCGTGCCGAGATAAACGGCTTCGTAACCGATGATTTCCTTGGTGGCTGGATCCTTCAGTGGTTTGCCTGGATGGAAAACCTCAAACACGGTGCGACCTTTCAGGTCGCCGCGCACGTATGCTTTCGAGCCGACGGAAATATAGACACTGCCTTCCTGCGTGGCGACGATGCGTGGCGCATTGTTCAGTTCGTTTTCCTCGACGATCAGCGGTTTCGACAGGAACGGTTCGATCGCATTCATCGGAATGGCTGGAATCGCATCGGCGGCAAGATCGGTGCTGCGTGTTTGCGGCGACAGGCGAACCGTCGGCAGGCCGCTGCCATCGCCGGTTGGCTTGCCAAGGCGCAAACGGCCGGCGACGCGATCAAAGTAAACGATCTGGCCTGGATAGATCCAGTGCGGATTGCGGATCTGGTCGCGATTCATGTCCCACACTTGCGGCCAGCACCACGGACGCTCCAGGAATTTGCCTGAAATGTCCCACAGCGTATCGCCGCGCACGACAACGTGCTGGTCCGGTGCATTCGGCAAAAATGCACAGCGCGCATTCGCAGAGACCGGTTTTGTCGGCGTCTGGGCGGAGGCGGTTACGGGAAGAACGGCTGAGGCAAAAGCGAAGAAAAGTGCAGCTGTGCTAAAATTTTTCATGGTTTGTCCGGTTGAGCTTGACCAAGTTGTGACGCCATTACTGTGCTGCAGCAGGTTGAGACGAAACAATTGCTTCGTGAAAAAACTTGCCAAATTGAATCAAATTCTGCACATAAATCCTTGAAGTAGCAAGAAAGACCACGATATCCATCGTTGTCCTGTTGCGCAAAAGCCCGTATGTCCATATTAAATATCCTGCGTTACCCCGATCCGCGTTTGCACAAGGTTGCCAAGCCGGTAACCCAATTCGATGCGCGCATCAAGCAGTTGGTCGCCGACATGGCCGAAACCATGTACGACGCGCCGGGCGTCGGCCTGGCTGCGTCGCAGGTGGATGTGCACGAACAGGTCATCGTGATCGATACGTCGGAAACGCATAGCGAACTGCGCGCCTACATCAATCCGGAAATCATCTGGGCCAGCCCTGAAATGCAGGTCTACGACGAAGGCTGCCTGTCGGTGCCGGGCGTCTACGACGGTGTCGAACGACATGCACAGGTCAAGGTTCGCGCATTCGACGCAGACGGCAAGCAGTTCGAACTGGAAGCCGACGGCTTGCTGGCGGTCTGCATTCAGCATGAAATGGATCACCTGAAAGGCAAGGTATTCGTCGAATATCTGTCGCCGCTGAAGCGCAATCGCATCAAGACGAAAATGCTGAAGGAAGAGCGCGAGTTGGCGCGTAGTGGTGCACGCGTCGCGCAGCGTTGATTCGGGCTTTTTCCCGTCCGTTTAATTTACGTCCGTTTGTGATGCGTACCGTGATGCACGCCGCAATTTAGTCGCATTTATTTGCCACGTCGTTGCTGTGCGGCACGCGGTTCGCATTCGCGTGCTGCCGTACTACAATCCTCCCCATGAAAATCATCTTCGCCGGCACGCCGGAATTCGCTGCGGTCGCTCTCGCATCATTGCATGACGCCGGGTTTGAAATCCCGCTGGTCCTGACGCAGCCGGATCGTCCGGCCGGACGGGGCATGCAGTTGCAGGCTTCGGCGGTCAAGCAATTTGCGCAGGCGCACAACATTCCGGTAGCGCAGCCCATTTCACTCAAGCTGGATGGCAAATATCCGGAAGTGGCAGCGGATGCGCATGCCTTGTTGCACGCCACGCCGCATGACGTCATGGTGGTCGCTGCGTATGGCTTGATTCTGCCGCAATCGATACTCGACATTCCACGTCTGGGCTGCATCAACATTCACGCATCTTTGTTGCCGCGCTGGCGTGGTGCCGCACCCATCCATCGCGCGATCGAAGCCGGCGATGCGGAAACGGGCGTGACCATCATGCAGATGGAACTGGGACTGGATACGGGACCGATGCTCGCAACGCAAAAACTGCCGATTGCCGCCGACGATACGACGGCATCGCTGCACGACAAACTGGCACAGCTAGGTGGCGACATGATCGTCGCCGCTTTGCGAAAACTGGGGCAAGGACCTTTGGCCGCAACGCCGCAGCCGGAAGCGGGTGCTAACTACGCAGCCAAGATCGCGAAGGAGGAAGCGGCACTCGACTTTACGCAACCGGCTGAACTGCTGTCGCGCAAGATCCGTGCGTTCAATCCTTTTCCCGGCGCTGCTGCCAGCTTCGACGGCACGCCGGTCAAGTTCTGGTGCGCCGAACCGGTCGCTTCGGGCGCATGGAAACCGGGCCAAGTCATCGCGGCCAATCCGCAGGACGGTGTGCTCGTCGCCTGTGGCGAAGGTGCATTGCGTATCGCTGAACTGCAGAAGCCGGGCGGCAAGCGCTTGCCCGCCGCAGAATTTCTCAAGGGCTTTCCGCTGGAAGGCGGCAGCTTCAACTGAGTCTGACGTACGTATGTTGCTCAGGTTTGCCCTCTTCATTCCGCAAACCCTTGATTGCACGTATAATTTTTCATGCGCCGATTTGATTGAAAGGTCAAACCAGCTTGCGGGCGCGGGGTTCCGGCCCAATATAAATCCTGCTAAAGCGGCGTTGGTGAGAAACCCGGTCCCGTTGCAGACCGGGTTTTTGCATTTTGAGGCCGCCGTATCGAGCGGCCACGACCATAACGAATTCACAAGAACGAACGATGAAACGCGACGCACTTTCCCAAACTGAGACTCTCCTGCGCGACCTGATGGCGCGCCGCATCCTGATTCTGGATGGCGCGATGGGCACGATGATCCAGCGCTACAAGCTGACGGAAGAGGATTATCGCGGCGAGCGTTTTGCCGACCTGGCTGCGGCCGGCGTTGTCGTCCCGGCAGGGCGTGAGTTGTTCGTCAAGGGCAATAACGAATTGCTGTCGCTGACCCGTCCGCATGTGATCAGCGAAATTCATGAACAGTATCTGGCGGCCGGTGCAGACCTGATCGAAACCAATACCTTCGGTGCGACGACCGTCGCGCAGGACGATTACCACATGGCGCATCTCGCTCACGAGATGAACGTCGTGTCGGCCAAGCTGGCGCGGGCAGCCTGCGACAAGTATTCGACACCGGACAAGCCACGTTTCGTGGCTGGCGCATTGGGCCCGACGCCGAAGACCGCGTCGATCTCGCCGGACGTCAACGATCCTGCCGCACGCAACGTCACGTTCGACCAACTGGTTGCCGCGTATCTTGAACAGACGCGCGGTCTGGTCGAAGGTGGCGCCGATGTGCTGCTGGTCGAAACCATTTTCGATACGCTGAACTGCAAGGCCGCGTTGTTCGCAATCGACCAGTTCTTCGAGGAATCCGGCAAGAATCTGCCGATCATGATTTCGGGCACCGTCACCGATGCATCGGGGCGCATTCTGTCCGGCCAAACCGTGCCGGCATTCTGGCATTCGATCCGTCACGCGAAACCGCTGACCGTTGGCCTGAATTGTGCGCTCGGCGCAGCGTTGATGCGTCCGTACGCGGAAGAGTTGTCGAAGATCGCCGACACCTACGTCTGCATCTATCCGAATGCGGGTTTGCCGAATCCGATGAGCGATACCGGCTTCGATGAAACGCCGGACGTCACGTCGTCGTTGCTTGAAGATTTTGCAAAGAGCGGTTTCGTCAACGTTGCCGGCGGCTGCTGCGGCACGACGCCGGATCACATCAAGGCGATTGCCGACATCGTCGCCAACATCGCGCCGCGCGTGATTCCAACAGTCGAACCGACATTGAAATTGTCAGGTCTGGAGCCATTCGTCATCGACGAGCAATCGCTGTTCGTCAATGTCGGCGAACGTACCAATGTCACCGGCTCGAAAGCGTTCGCGCGCATGATCATCAACGAGCAATACGACGAGGCGTTGTCGGTCGCGCGTCAACAGGTCGAGAATGGCGCGCAGGTGATTGACATCAACATGGACGAAGCGATGCTGGATTCGCAGGCTGCCATGACGCGCTTCCTGAATATGGTCGCATCGGAGCCCGACATCGCACGCGTGCCGATCATGATCGACTCGTCGAAGTGGTCGGTGATCGAAGCGGGTTTGAAATGCGTGCAAGGCAAATCCATCGTCAACTCGATCTCGATGAAAGAGGGCGAGGAAAAATTCCTGCACGAAGCGAAGCTGTGCCGTCGTTACGGCGCCGCCGTGATCGTGATGGCCTTCGATGAAAAAGGCCAGGCCGACACGTTCGAGCGCAAGATCGAAATCTGCGAACGCGCGTATCGACTGCTGGTCGACAAGGTCGGCTTTCCGCCGGAAGACATCATCTTCGATCCGAACATTTTCGCGATTGCGACCGGCATCGAGGAACATAACAATTACGCGGTCGACTTCATCAATTCGGTGCGCTGGATCAAGGAAAATCTGCCGCGCGCGAAAATCAGCGGCGGCGTGTCGAACGTATCGTTCTCGTTCCGCGGCAACGATCCGGCGCGCGAAGCGATTCATACCGTGTTCCTGTATCACGCGATCAAGGCCGGCATGACGATGGGCATCGTCAACGCCGGCATGGTCGGCGTGTACGACAACCTGCCGGCTGAATTGCGCGAACGCGTCGAAGACGTCGTGTTGAATCGACGTGAAGATGCAACCGAACGCATGATCGAAATCGCCGCCACGTTGAAGGCCGGCGACAAGAAGGAAGAAGCCACGCTCGAATGGCGCAGCGGCACGGTGCAGGAGCGCCTGTCGCACGCGCTGGTGTACGGCATCACGCAATGGATTGTCGAAGACACTGAAGAAGCACGTCAGGAATTATTGACCAACGGCGGCCGCCCGATCCACGTGATCGAAGGACCGCTGATGGACGGCATGAACGTGGTAGGCGATCTGTTCGGCCAGGGCAAAATGTTCTTGCCGCAAGTTGTCAAATCCGCGCGCGTGATGAAGCAGGCAGTCGCGCATCTGATTCCATTCATCGAAGAAGAAAAACGTCTGTTGCAAGAGCAGACCGGCATCGTCAGCAAGCCGAAGGGCAAGATCGTCATCGCAACGGTGAAGGGCGACGTGCACGACATCGGCAAGAACATCGTGTCCGTAGTCCTGCAATGCAACAACTTCGAGGTCGTCAACATGGGCGTGATGGTGCCCTGTTCCGAAATTCTCGCGAAGGCGAAGGAAGAGAACGCCGATATCATCGGCCTGTCCGGCCTGATCACGCCGTCGCTGGAAGAAATGGCTTACGTCGCGAAGGAAATGCAGCGCGACGACTATTTCCGCGGATTGAAAATGCCGCTGCTGATCGGCGGCGCAACCACCAGCCGCGCGCATACGGCGGTGAAGATTGCGCACAACTACGACGGCCCGGTCGTGTACGTGCCGGATGCATCGCGTTCGGTCTCGGTTGCACAATCGCTGCTGACACCGGAACAGCGTGACGCCTACATCGCCGAGATCGCGGCCGACTACGAACGTATCCGCGAACAGCATGCGAACAAGAAGGCCGTGCCGTTGTTGACACTGGCAGACGCGCGTGCGAACAAGATGCAGGTGTCGTTCGTCGGCAAGGAAACGCCGGTCAAGCCGAAGTTCATCGGCCGTCGTGAATTCCGCAACGTCGATCTGGCGACGATTGCGCGCTACATCGATTGGGGCCCGTTCTTCCAGACCTGGGATCTGGCCGGTCCGTATCCAGCGATACTGACCGATGAAGTCGTCGGCGATGCGGCGACCAAGGTATTTGCCGAAGGTCAGGCCTTGCTGAAAAAAGTCATCGACGGTCGCTGGCTGACGGCAAACGGCGTCATCGCATTACTGCCGGCGAATACGGTGAACGATGACGACATTGAAATCTATACCGACGATACCCGTTCGAAAGTGGCGTTCACCTATTACGGCGTGCGCCAGCAGACGGTGAAACCGGTGATCGACGGCGTGCAGCGTCCGAACCAGTGTCTGTCCGATTTCATCGCGCCGAAATCCTCTGGCGTCGCCGACTACATCGGTCTGTTCGCGGTAACGGCCGGACTGGGCATAGAGAAATACGAGAAGCGTTTTGAAGATGCGCATGACGATTATTCGTCGATCATGCTGAAGTCGCTGGCCGATCGTCTGGCGGAAGCCTTTGCCGAATATCTGCACGAACGCGTGCGGACCGACCTGTGGGGTTATGTGCCGAACGAACATTTGAGCAATGAAGCATTGATCAAGGAAGCGTACAGCGGCATCCGTCCCGCGCCGGGTTATCCGGCTTGTCCGGAACATACGGTGAAGGCCGACATGTTCAAGACGTTGCAGGCGGAAGATATCGGCATGCAATTGACGGAATCGTTCGCGATGTTCCCGGGCGCCGCGGTATCCGGCTTCTACTTTGCGCATCCGGAAGCGAAGTATTTTGTCGTCGGCAAGATCGGTGATGATCAAGTGATCGACATGGCGAAGCGCCGTGGCGTCGCGAAGGAAGATGTGGAGCGCTGGCTGGCGCCGAATCTCTCCTGAGTGACATGACTTGATAAAAAAAGCCGGGTTGTTACCCGGCTTTTTTATTGCGCTTCAAGAGCATCAAGCGATGGGTTGACCATCGATGAAGACTTTCAACTCGCCGGTAGCGAACGGGGTCCATGTTTCGTTCGTGGTCAGCGGCTCCGTCACGATGACGGCCACGCGATCGTTCGGTGTCGTGACTTCCGAAAAATCGACCTTCATGTCCTTGTCGCTCAATACCGCTTCGGCAAACGGATATTGCCGCACGATGTAATGCAGGCTGGTCGAGCAGTGCGCGAACAGAACCGAACCGTCGGACAGCATCATGTTGAACGTGCCATAGGCGGCGATTTCTGTCGTCAATTCGCGAATGGCTGTTTTCAAATCGTCCAGCAACGGCAAGGTGTCGCCGAAGCGGCGACGCAATTCCTGCAGGATGTAGCAGAACGCCGTTTCGCTGTCGGTGGTGCCGACAGGCTGATACGGACCGTTCAATGTCGGCGTGAAATTCTTCAGATCGCCGTTATGCGCGAAAACAAAATACCGTCCCCATAATTCCCTCACGAACGGATGACAATTCTCCAGTGCCACGCGTCCTTGTGTTGCCTTCCGAATGTGTGCGATCACATTCTTCGACTTGATCGGAACGCGCTTGATCAGTTCGGCAATCGGCGATTCGATCGCGGCCTGGTAATCGACAAAATGGCGAACGCCTGCCCCTTCGAAAAAAGCAATGCCCCAGCCGTCATTGTGATGATCGGTGCCGCCGCCGCGCGTGGCAAAACCGGTAAAGCTAAAAACGATATCGGTCGGAACATTGCAATTCATTGCGAGAAGCTGGCACATGGTCGATGCGGGAGGTAAAGATTGATGAAAGGAGCGAGTTACACAGTATCACGAACCACCGCGATGATTACGCGCATTCCGTTGCGCGGTCACCGCGTGCATACTTGAGGAAGTTGCGCAGTGCAGCGCCAAAGTGCATGACCGGACGCGCGGTATTTTTCCTCGAACGGTGTGATCGTTTGTTGCGGTACATGCGATTCGCCCCTGACGGTTTGACCGCTGAGTTGCGTCAGCGCCGCGGCGAATTCATCGATGTAGATGCGCCAGTTGCTGCGGCATTCCAGCGTGCCGCCGAGGGCGACGATGGCTGGAAAAACCGGATGCCCGTGCCAGCGTCGCGCCAGATGCCCGATCTTCGGCCACGGATTCGGATAGAGAATGTAATGACGTTCCGGAAAAATGCCATGCTGTAGAAGCAGCCGCCAGTAATCGACCAGATCCGCGCGTACGCAAATGAAGTTGGCCGGCACTTCTTCAGGCCATTGCGTGTTGCGTTCGATGCGGTCTGCCGACTGGTCGATGCCGATGACGAAATGTTCCGGAAATTGTGTCGCCAGATGCAGCGTCGACAGGCCGACACCACAGCCTGCATCGACAATCAGCGGTTTGCTGCCATGCGCGCGCCAGGTTGCGATGCTTTGATCGAAGGCATGACGGTTGTAATCGGTGACGGGTTTGCGAAACGGATGCGCTGCATGACGTGCCACCAGCGCATTCAGATGCGTGTGAACATCGGTTTGGCTACTGGTAATGGGGGAAGAGTTCGCGTACATCGGTTGCGAAAAAAAAGCCGCTGCGGCTTTGTGCAAAAACAGCTGGATAAAAACGCCTGCGCGATTTTGACCGGTTCGCGGTCGATCAGCGCAGGCGCGGAATACGGTGATTGTATGCGAGAAGCATCCCTTCGCAAATTCAGTGGAAGGTGAGTGGCTGGTTCATCATCGGATCGTAGTTGCCGAGGAAGTCGTCGATTTCTTCTTCGTTCGGTTCGCTCGCGATCAGTTCACGAACATTCTGCCGGAAGGACTCGGCCATTGCGCCGCCGATGAAGATTTCTCGTTTGGACGGTTTGTCCATGATTTCATAACCGCCGAAACGCAAAGCGTCGCGCTCTTCGTCCGCACCGAATTCCACCACGCTGTACTGTTCGCTGTTGTAGATCAGGTTCATGTATTTCTCCTGTTGCAATCGCAAGCCGATGCATTGCGTTGATAGGAACATGGCGCCGGTACGGGCGATTTCAAGTCATGCACCGGACGTTGCAACTTGCGGCCCTTGTATTGATTAACGGCTGAACGGTGAAAAGGTTGAACGCTGAATGAAAAATGCGGCAGCTTGCCAATGTGACATGCCGTTGGGGCATGTCGATGTGATAACCGAGTTCAACCCTCGGTCACGATGTCGGGTGTCAATTGCAACAATGTGTCATAGGGAGCGTTGGACAGGAACGTGCGCAGTTGAGACAGATGTTCGGTATCGGCGACGCTGATGAACAGGCGCTGCGGCTTGTCGCGCAACATGCGGTTGAGTGTCACACGCATGACGAGATTGCCGATGCAATGCATGCAGCCCGGAGCGATACGGGCGATGTTCAAATCGGTACGGGTTTGCGGCGTGTCGAGTGCGCTGTTGCCGTCGGGGAGACCTTCGAGAATGACGGCAGTGCGTTGATCGGCAGACAGTTGAGAAGCGATGGCCGATTCCCGCAGCGAGGCGCGGGCACCAATGACCAGTGAAGCCAGGGTCATGCGGTCATACACCTCGCTTGGCGATCTTTCCCGGTTCGACGCCGAGTTGCTTGAGCTTGCGGTACAGGTGCGTGCGTTCCAGTCCGGTTTTTTCCGCGACACGCGTCATGCTGCCGCCTTCCTGGCCGAGATGATGTTCAAAGTAGGCGCGCTCGAAAGCGTCACGCGCTTCACGCAACGGCAATTCGAACGAGGCGGTGAAGAACTGCGTTTCGGCTGGCATCAGCGTCACGGGTACCGACGAAGAATAGACCTGGCCCAAGGGTTGCGCTGCCAACGGTTTATCGAGCGCGGGTTGTCCTTCGGTTTGTGCGATCGGTGCGCGCACCGGTATCGCGGCAGGACGCGGTACTTCCTGTCCACGTGACAGGCCTTGTTGCACGGCCTTCAGCAGTTTCTGCAGCGAAATCGGTTTTTCGAGGAAGTTGAGCGCGCCGATGCGTGTGGCTTCGACGGCGGTATCGATGGTGGCGTGACCAGACATCATGATCACCGGCATGGTCAGCAGCCCGTCGCGCTGCCATTCTTTCAGCAGTGTGACACCGTCGGTATCAGGCATCCAGATGTCGAGCAGCACCAGATCCGGTTTGCCGGCGGCGCGAATGTCTCGTGCCTGCTGGGCATTCTCGGCGGCTGTCACGACATGTCCTTCATCTCCGAGAATTTCCGACAGCAATTCCCGGATTCCCATCTCGTCGTCGACAACTAGAATATTGGCCATGCGTTCACCTCTTTCATCTCGATTGCCATTCTTGTTCTCCTCCGCTCTGCAGCAGCCTTGATCACGGCGATAACTTTAACAGCAAAATTGCCACCTTTGCACCATTGGTGGTCACGCGATTGCGGATATCGATGCGTCCGCCATGTTCTTCGATGATTTTCTTCACCATCGGCAACCCCAGTCCGGTACCGCGCGGTTTCGATGTGATGTAGGGCTCGAACGCGTGCGCCAGAATTTTCGGTGCGAAGCCGGGACCATTGTCGTTGATCGTCAGTTGCACGGCATTGCTGACTGCACCGTCGGAACTGCGGTAATGGATTTCCTCGGTAATGATATCAATCCGGGGCGCGTCGGCCTGCGACGGCGCTGCCAGCAGATCGCGCTCGGCCGATTTTTCATTGACGGCGTCCTGCGCATTCTGCAGCAGATTGTGGATGACCTGCCGCAATTGCGTCTGGTCGCCCATGATGTGCGGCAATCCTTCAGCAAGCGATGCATGGATGATGTCGCGATCGTCGCCGGCCAGATAGAGATGCAGGATTTCCTCGATCAGTGCGTTCAGGTCGAGTGGCAGCAGCACGGCTGGCGGTGTTTTTGCATAATCCCGGAAATCGTCGACCATGCGTTTCATCGCAGCGACCTGATTGACGATGGTGGCGGTGCTGCGTTCCAGAACCTTTGCTTCCGATTCGCCGAGCTTGCCTTCCAGCTTCATCTGCAGGCGTTCGGCCGACAGCTGGATCGGTGTTAACGGATTCTTGATTTCGTGTGCGAGGCGGCGTGCGACTTCGCCCCATGCGATCGAACGCTGTGCAGAGATGACGTCGGAAATGTCATCGAACACGACCACGTAACCACCGTCGCGTACCGCCGGCAAGCGTGAACCGCGTGCGAGCAGCGAGATATCATTTTCCGCTTCGGCGTTGTCGATACGGCGCGGCACATCGATCTGATGTTGCCAGTGCAGGTTCTCTGCATCCGGGCCGCTGGCGGCCGACTGCGCACTCTGCGTGGAAAAGGATTGCGTGATGACCTGGGCGAAGGTGCTGAGGCCTTCGATGTCTTGCAACGGCTTGCCGATATGCTGCGCAAAATCGTGCTGCAGGATGCGCTCGACCGATTCATTGCAGGTGACGAGCTTGAAATTGCGGTCGAGCACCATCACGCCGGCCGACATGTTGGCGAGGACCGATTCCAGATAGGCTTTCGCCGATTCGAGTTCCGTGCGATTTTTTTCCACCGACGCGCGCGCGTCGAACAACTGACGCGTCATCGCGTTGAACGATTGCGTCAGAGTACCGAGTTCATCCGAGGTGGCGATGATCGGGCGCGGCGACAGGTTGCCTTCGGCGACGGCCTTCGTGCCTTCCGCCAGCAACAGCAGCGGTTTCGCGAGATCGCTGGCGATCAGGAACGCCGCCGCGATGGCGCCGAAGATTGCCAGCAGCAAGGTAAGCGTCAGGGTAACGATATAAATTTTGCGCAGGCCGGTACGTGCCAGATAGCGCTCCTGATATTCGCTATAGGCCACGCGCAACGCTTCTGCATTCACGGCAAGTTGCGCCGGCACCGGTTGCATCAATTGCAGATAGCGCGATTCGGTCTGCAACGACAGCGCGCGGCTGGAATTCGGAATTTCCACCACGACGCGCAGGCGCAGGTTGTTCGCGGGATTCGCCGAAGCGGCAGTGATGGTATTGGTATCGGCTGACGGCGCAGTACTGTCCTGGTAATCCGCATTGCCTTCGATGGCGGCATAGCCACGGGTCTGATGCGCCTGACGCAACATTTCGGCATTGGGAAAATCCGGCAACAGCGCGCCCAGTTGGGAGCCTGCGCTGGCAACCATCTGGCCATTGTTGGTGACAATCAGCGCATCCTGCATCAGATTCTGGTCGCGCATGCGCGACAATTGCGTGATCTGTGTCGCATCCGACATGTCGGACAGTTCGAGCGCCATGTTGCGCGCCTTGACCTGCAGTTCGTTGAGCGAAGAATCGAGCGCAGCGCGACCGAGATTGAGGCCGGCTTCCAGTGCCGATTCGACGCGGACGTCGAACCACGATTCGATCGAGCGCGAGACGAACTGCACCGACACCGTATAAATAACTGCGCCCGGCAGAATGCCGATCACGGCGAACAGCAGCACCAGCCGCGCCATGAGGCGCGAGCCGAACTTGCCGCGTCGATAGCGTTTGTACAATCGCACCAGCAGCAATACGACCAGCGTAAGCAGTGCGGCGGCAACCACGGCGTTGAGAATCAACAACCACGGATAGTTGCGTTCGAACGAATTGGAATTGTCGGACGCCGACGCCAGCAGGAACAACAGAATACTGACGACGGCGCCGCCGACGACGAGCAGGTACCGGAGCAGTCGCGTCACGCTCAGTCAGCCGTGAAGTTGAAGCGTTCCCAGTCCGAGGAAAGGCGCCAGTCGCTGCTGTTCAGCGCATGGACCTGGAACGGCTTCGGTAGTTGTGCGACGTCAAGCTGCATGCGGACTGCGACCTCGTAAGTCGCACCGGGTTTGAGTGCATTCTTGTCGGCAACGATCCATCGATTCGGACGCCGCACCATCGACAGCGCATCGTCCAGCGAGTCAAAGTTCTGATGCAGGCGATTGCCCATCGATGCGTAATACTGTCGCGTGAGCACGTTGTACGAGATGCGAATGGTTTGCGAGCTGACGATTTCGCGCGCGTCGAACCAGTACCAGCGCGGACGCGTGATTTCGATTTCCGTGGTGAAGTAAAGCGGGATGCCGCGCGTCAGTGCGTCTTCCAGTCCGCGATTCAGGTCGAATTCGTAGCTGGCTGACAGGCGATAGCCTTCGTCGCTGCTTTCCAGATGCGCCTGCTGGATGTCGATGCCGTCTGCATGTGCGGGTGCATGTTGCAGCGAAAACGCAAGCAGAAAGATGGCAAACAGCCAGTGGAACGGAAAGGAAAGTTTTCTTTTCACGCAGGTAGCGGCGCTGGTCGCCGGCAGAATAAGTGTTCGGTTGAATGGATCACGAAGGTCACAATACGGTTTTCTGGAACAGCGCGTAAAACAATCCGTCGTGATCCTGTTCGGCATTGGCGGTCGGCAGCAACTGGCCGGGCGCGGGCAAGCGTGTCGCATTGTTGCGCAACGCAAATGCTGCAGCCTGCGCTTCCGATTCCTGCGGCCATAAAGAACAGGTCACAAACAGCAATTTACCATCCGGCCGCAGCATCTGCCAAAGGTTGTCCAAGATTTGGGCGGAAATCGATGCCAACTGTGTTGTATCGCCCTTGCGCCGCAGCCAGCGAATGTCGGGATGGCGGCGCACGATGCCGGATGCGGTGCAGGGGACATCGGCAAGGATGCGGTCGAAGAACTTTCCATCCCACCAGTCCTGCAAGCTGGCGTCACCCGCCTGCAAAGTTGCCCGCAGTTGCAGGCGCTGCAGGTTTTCCTCGATGCGTTGCAGACGGCGTTCATCGCTGTCGAGCGCCAATAGCGCAACGTCAGCGCTTTCCAGAATGTGACAGCTCTTGCCGCCCGGGGCGGCGCAGGCATCCAGAACGCGCATGCCGTCCTGCAGATCGAGCAACGATGCAGCGTGCTGGGCCGCGGCATCCTGGACCGAGACCAGGCCGTCTTCAAAACCGGGAATGCGTTGAACCGGTACCGGTTGCGCAAGCCGAACGGCACCAGGACCGATGCGCCTGGCATCGATACCCTGCGCAGAAAGCAGTGCCAGATAATTGTCGACGGTTGTCTTGCGTCGATTCACACGCAACGTGAGCGGCGGCGCAACATTGCCGGCGTCGAGAATGGCTTCCCAATCCTGCGGATAGGCCGAACGCATGCGATCGATCCACCAGTTCGGATAGCTCCAGCGCGCCATTTGCGTGCCGGCGGCACTTTTCATCAAGGCTTCGCGTTCACGCAAAAAACGTCGCAGCACGGCGTTGACCATGCCCTTGGCATGGGCCATGTCCGGATCGGAAGCGGCGGCCGTGACGGCCTGATCGACCAGTGTAAAAGTGTTGTAACGAGCGTTGTCGCCCGTTTCGTCCGGATCGGATAGCAGGGCCAGCGCACAACACAACAAGCCGTGCAGCACTTCCGGTTCGGTCTGCTTGGTGGTCATCGCATTGAGCAATGCTTCGGCGCGGCCCATGTGACGCAGGCACTGATACGAAATATCCTGGATCGCACCGCGTGCCTGTGGCGTTGCACTGGTTTTGGCGAATATTTGAGCCAGCGCTTGCGGCAGCGCAACACCGCGCCCGACCGCAGCGACCGCTTGCGCTGCGCCATGCAGGCTGAAAGAAAGCGAATCCGGCTTGGAATGAGGAATGGTCACGTTGTTTGCTGAAGCCGGGTTATTGGTGCGATCGCGAAAGAGAATTCCGCAACCGTACGGAGGATTGTTCAAGGACGTGATTGTAACGGTGCGGGAAGGTGCGTGCATGACGAATGTCACATGCTGCGCGGGGGGGGGGCGACAAGAGAATCGCATTCGCGCATGCGCGCAAGAAGTATTCGGGGGAAAAGAAGTCGACGCGATGTTCAATATCAATCGCGTCGACGTGCTGTCAGTGCCGTATCAGCGACGGGAAGTTATACGCCCCACAGTACATCCTGATTTTCCTGATGTGCGGCCCGCAGCATTTCCAGCAACGGGTAGGCGCGGGACGAAAAGCTGACCGTCTGCGGAGGCTCATGTTCGTTGTCGTCACCGTCTTCACCGTGATGCGCCAGGATGTCGCGCTTGATGGCTTCGGATGCAACATGCGCTTTGCTCAGGGTGACTTCCCCTTCCAGCAGCTTGATGGCGTTGGCGGTTTCGGCTGCGGTGATGACTCCCAGCTTGTGATCCTTGTGCAGAAGATCGAGGATCCGGTTCGCGTGTTCTTCGTACATCACGACATCGGCGGCAGCTTTGGACTTGAACGTGATTAACATGAGCAGCCTCCTTTTTAGTAAGCGGTGATAAAACGATAGCACGATTCCGCCGGGCGTTCTAGCGAAGACACGGACATGCATTTTGTGCAAGTCGTGTGCCCGCAATTGGTAACGCCGATTGATATATTCCTGCGTCAGTTGAATTTGAACGAGGAAAAATACGTCGCGACAATATCGCGTGTGACGGCTTTTTCCGGACCGGTGGCAACCAGTTGATAGACGCGCTTGTCCCTGGCGACGAATCGGGCAAACAGGACGCGCGGCTGGTTGCCGGTCGCCGCGCTGGCGGGCCCGGTCGCCTCGATTTCGGTTACAGCCAGTGTGCCACCAGAGGCTGTTTGCGTTTGCGCCATCGTCAAGACTTTTTCCTGGCGGACTGTGCCGCGAATGTTGTTGACGAGTGCCGTCTTCATTGCTGCCAGTGAAAGCTGTGCGCGGGTGGCATCCGGCAGTTCCGCCATGCCGACCGCGAACGTGACGTCGCCGACTTCCGCTGCGGTCATGGTCATCACGGTTTCGGTTCCGTCGAGATCGATCTTGCGCGAAAATGTGCTGGGCTTGGCAGGCATGGCGACGACATAAGGCGCGGCATCGCTGCGGATTTCGCGCCAGTCGAATTGGGGCGAACAGGCCGCCAGCGTCAAGGCGATCGCGGCAATCAGCAGACGGGGGAAAACGGTTTTCATGTGAAGGCGATTCGCTGAAGCGTCGGGACGGTCATGTTACACCGACGGCACCGGCCGGATAGGCAGATAGCGATGTGGGCAGATGCAGAAAGATTTCTTCAATGCATTGGCGCGCGTAGAATCTGCCTCTGTTTGCCATGACATTTCTGCATAACCAGACTACAGGGTATTGATGGGAAAACTGCTTGCGATCGACGGCATGAATATCGTGCGTCGCGTTTATGAAGCCAATGCCGAAACGGATCTCGTGATCAAGGCCGAGGTTGCGTTGCGTCATTCGCTGGCATCGTTCCGCAAGCTATTGTCGATGCATCAGCCGACGCATGTACTGGCTGCATTCGATTTCGGCGGACCGACATGGCGTCACGCGTTGTATCCGGCCTACCGTGAACATCGCGATGCGATGCCGCAGGCGTTGAAGGATGGCCTTCCCGATTTTTATGCGCAACTTGCAGGCTGGGGTTTGCAGGCGGTATCGGTGCCCGAAGTTGAAGCGGATGATGTGATCGCAACGGCTGTGTTGCGCTGGCTGGGAGAAGGGCGTGGCGAAGCGATTGTCGCTTCCACTGACAAGGACTTGCACGTATTGATCGATGCAGGCGCGATGATCTGGGATCACTTTCGCAGCGAATGGCACGATGAAAAATGGGTGGAGGAAAAATTCGGCGTGCCGCCTGCGCAGCTCGCTGAACTGTTGGCATTGACCGGCGATGCCGCAGACGGCGTCCCTGGCGTATCAAAAGTCGGTGTCAAGACTGCAGCCCGACTGTTGCAGAATTACGGCAGCATCGACCGTATCATGTCCGGTGCCGGCATTCTGAAAGACGCAATGGGCGAACGCTTGCGCAAGGATAGTGCGCAACTGGAAATGTCGCGCAAATTGGTCACGCTGAAAACAGATGTACGTCTCGGGGTGACGTGGAACGTGCTCGCATTCGACAGCGGGCAGATGCCATAAATCACGACCGCCGCAAGGAACCTCGCCAGTCGGCAGAGGTCAACATCTCATCACCTGCGATGAGAAAATGAAGTGCAGCAACGCCGTCGATTCTTTTCACGAAAGGAAAAAGCATGCAACGCATTCTGTTGACCGGCATTCTGGCAGCCGCCGCGAGCGGCGCCATGGCTTCCTCCCCCGAGGCATGGCAAACGCTTTACGACACCACGGCGAAAGCCTGCCTGCAAAAAAGTACCTTGAAGGATCCAAGAATTGTCGATGGGCCGGTTGTTTTCTCCGGTGCGATCGTTTATCGGATCAAGGGACTTTTGCCGCAGATGAGCGGACAGATCAACAGTGAATACTGCCTGCATCCGTATCCGAAAGGCGAGCCGGAAATCGCCGAGGGCATGCGCAAGCGATAATCGCTGCTGATCGGGTGTGCAGATTTTCCTATTGTTCTCGCATGGCCCGGCGATACTGGATCGCTTCCGCAACATGCGGTTGTGCGATGGTAGGAGCGTCGGCCAGATCCGCAATGGTGCGTGCAACTTTCAGCACGCGATGATAGGCGCGGGCCGACCAGTTCAGACGCGTCATTGCCGTGCGCAACAGTTGTTCGCCACTCGCATCCGGCCGGCAATGCACATCGATTTCACCGCCGGATAACAGATTGTTGTGCTTTCCCTGGCGCTTTAGCTGGCGCGACGATGCCGTCGCCACACGTTGTGCGACCTGACATGATGGTTCGCCGGCAGACTGTTTGACCAGCTCCTCATGCGGCAATGCGCCGACCTGAATCTGCATGTCGATGCGATCAAGCAGCGGTCCGGAAATTTTCCCCTGATAACGCAATATGCTGTCTGGCGTGCATCGGCATTTATTCGAAGCATGGCCGAGGAAGCCGCACGGACACGGGTTCATCGCGGCGATCAACTGGAAATGCGCCGGGAAATCCGCCTGACGTGCCGCACGCGAGATCGTGATCTTTCCCGACTCCAGCGGTTCGCGCAGCACTTCAAGAACGGTGCGGCTGAATTCCGGCAACTCATCGAGAAACAATACACCGCGATGCGCGAGCGAAATTTCTCCCGGTCGGGGTGTGCCACCGCCGCCGACCAGTGCGACACCGGATGCCGTGTGATGCGGTGAGCGGAACGGCCGAACTTTCCAGCGTGCGGTCGTGAAACCGCTGGTCAGCGATTGCACCGCCGCTGATTCCAGCGCTTCGTCATCGGTCATTGGCGGCAGGATGCCGGCGAAGCGCGATGCAAGCATGGATTTGCCGGTGCCGGGAGGGCCGACCATCAACAGGCTGTGCGATCCGGCCGCAGCAACTTCGAGAGCGCGCTTCGCTTGCGCCTGCCCTTTCACATCGCCGAGATCAGGATAATCGGGGCGCGCGGTGTGCGGCGAGGCGACATGGCGTGTCAGTCGGGCATCAGGATCGCGTGCGGCGAAATGGGCACATACCTGCAACAGCGAATCGGCCGGCAGAATCGTCACATCGTTGACGAGTGCTGCTTCGTCCGCATTCATGCGCGGCAGGATGAATGCGCGTTGTTTGCCGTTGCGGTTGTCGCTGCGATGCATGGCGAACGTCATGGCAAGCGCACCGCGAATCGGACGCAATTCACCGGACAGCGACAATTCGCCGGCAAATTCATAGTGATCAAGTGTATCGGCCGGCATCTGGCCGGAGGCGGCGAGGATGCCGAGCGCAATCGGCAAGTCGAAGCGACCAGATTCTTTCGGCAAATCGGCGGGCGCCAGATTGACGGTAATCCTGCGTGCCGGGAATTCAAAGCCGGCGTTCTGCAAAGCCGCGCGCACACGATCTTTCGATTCCTTGACCTCGGTTTCCGGCAAGCCCACGATCGTAAAACTGGGGAGTCCATTGGCCAGATGAACTTCCACGACAACTTCGGGTGCTTGCATGCCGGCCAAGGCACGGCTTGTCAGAACAGCGAGGCTCATTGCGTTCCCTTGATTTATGAATGTCCGCGTGCGATGTCTGGTGTTACGAATGAACGATGACGGGACTGATCACCAGACTATGTGCGGCAGGATCGAGGTCTCAAGCGTTCAGCGGTGTACGCTTTTTGATTCTTCCCGCACGATCGAGAATTTATGTGCCTTGAAGAACCAAGATGGAAGTATTGAATAAGGGAAATGCAAGTGCTATCCCATATTCATGGCGCAACGAGGATGGGGTGAGCTTGTGATGCTGTTCAGGCGTGAGAAATTGGTGGCGCTACGATCGATTTTCTTGCAACGCCCTGACCGGAAAGGCAAGCGCGCAACAGGCCGCCGCATAATCTGCCGGCCTGACTTCCATTCCTTGTATCACCCAATTTAAACGGGCGACTCAGCCTGCGCAGTGTTTCCGGTGCTGGAGATGCTCCAGGTGCGCGATGACGGCCTTGACGATTGCGTAACGCAGAGCCTGATCATGCGATGGATGGTCCGACAGATGGACGACGGTGTGGCCGATATGAATTGCCTTGCCGTTCGGATCCTCTTCCTTTTGCCGGTAATCGATGGCAAGTGCGTATTCCGACAGCAACGGACCGCACGCCTGCCAGTCGCGCGTCCATTTAGGCAGCGCGCGAGTTCCTTCCCATAGCGTGCCGGCGCTTTCGTAGAGCTCTTCTATATTGTGGCAGCCCAGCAGATACGCCAGCCGGCGTTCCTGCGAAACGCAACTGCGGAAGTACTCTTCATCGCTCATGCGCATGCTGCAACCTTTATCGTGGCGAAAGCTCAGTCAAATGCCGCGCACCGTACGCGGGAGAACGTCATGCGTTTCCATCGCAAGAAGTGCGACGGCATTTTATTTTTTCAGTTGCGCTTCCAGTGTGGCGACTTGCGCTTCCAGCGCTTCCAGTCGGGCGCGGGTATTGGCCAGCACTTGTGACTGCACGTCGAACTCTTCGCGGGTCACCAGATCCAGCTTGGCAAAACCCTGGCTCATCATCGCTTTGAGATTCTTTTCGATGTCCTTTGCTGGTGAGTTTTCCAGCACTTTATGAATCTTGTTTTGCATGTCGTTGATAAAAGTGGACTTTTCCATGGCGTGGCCCTATAAAAGTGATGATTCAAGTGTGATTCGGCACCATCAAGGTGCAATTGCGGACATTCTGCCCGGGAACGGTGCATACCCATAAAGGTGCATTGAAAAGGTTATTTCCAAAACGCCTTTAGCACCATGCTTCATGGTGAAAATGATAATACATCTGGAGAATTAAGCTGGCATGAGTTCTGCTAAATGTGAAGCGAGGACAAATCTAAGTCTGGTTTCTACATTTAACTTTAAAGGGAATATCATGAAAAAACTGATTCTTGCAGTCGCCGTATCGGCAGCATTTGGTGCCAATGTCGCGCACGCACAGGAAGCGGCTGCTCCTACGCCAGAGCATCAGTTCGCGTTTAATGCTGCATTCTCGACTGACTATCGTTTCCGTGGTATTTCGCAAACACATGGTGATCCTGCGATTTCCGGCGGTGTTGATTACACCCACACCCCGACTGGTTTGTATGTAGGCACCTGGGCTTCTTCCATCAAGTGGATTGACGATGCAGGCGGCGACAGCGACATCGAATACGATCTGTACGGCGGTATCCGCGGCGAGATCGTCAAGGATGTTTCCTATGATGTCGGCGTTCTGCGCTATTTCTATCCAGGCAGCGGTTTGGGCGTCAACCCTGACACGACTGAAGTATATGGTTCGATTGGTTATGGTCCCGTATCGGTCAAGTACTCGCACGCCGTTACCAATGCTTTCGGATTCGATGACAGCAAAAACAGTAATTACATTGAAGCAAACGCCAACTTCGATATTGTCGATGGCTATGCATTGAACCTGCACGCCGGTCATCAAAAGATCAAGGGTGATCAACCGGTTGACGCCAGCTACACCGACTGGAAGGTCGGCGTGACCAAGACCTTCCCGCTCGTCACGGTATCGCTGGCTGTGGTTGGCACCGATGCAGAGAGAGACGCTTATTCCTATGTGAAAGACAGCGGAAGCACGCACTTCAACGGCAAAACCGGCGCGGTTCTGACCCTCAGCAAATCCTTCTAATCAACAAGAGGCGAGCATGAAACTGATCACTGCAATTATCAAGCCGTTCAAGCTGGATGAGGTGCGTGAAGCCTTGTCCGAGATTGGCGTGCAAGGCATCACTGTGACCGAAGTAAAAGGCTTCGGTCGCCAGAAGGGGCACACCGAGCTGTATCGCGGTGCGGAATACGTGGTCGACTTTTTGCCGAAAACGAAAATCGAGGCAGCAGTCGATGATGCAATCGTCGATCGCGCGATCGAGGCAATCGAAACGGCCGCACGTACCGGCAAGATCGGCGATGGCAAGATTTTCGTCTATGACCTGCAACAAGTCGTCCGCATCCGTACCGGCGAAACCGGCAGCGAAGCACTTTAAGGGGAATGAAATGAGTATCAAGAAAATGTTCACAAGCGCTCTTGCGGCGGGCGCCTTGCTGTTCGCCGTCGGATTCGGGGCGCCGGCATTCGCGCAGGACGCCGCAGCGCCTGCTGCAGAGGCAGTCGCAGCACCGGCACCGGCGGCTGCAACTGCTCCTGCAGAAGCGCCGGCCGCCGCACCGGCACCGGTTCCGAACAAGGGTGACGTGGCATGGATGTCGATTGCCACCATCCTTGTCATCATGATGTCGATCCCGGGTTTGGCGCTGTTCTACGGCGGCCTGGTTCGCTCCAAGAACATGCTGTCGATCCTGATGCAGATCTTCATGGTCTTCTCGCTGATCGTCGTGTTGTGGTGTATCTACGGCTACTCGCTGGCGTTCACGCAAGGCGGCAGTTTCATCGGTGGCTTCGATCGATTGTTCCTGAAAGGCCTCACCGTCGATACCGTTGCAGCAACATTCAGCAAAGGCGTCGTGATTCCGGAACTCAGCTTCGTGGCATTCCAGGCGACATTTGCGGCAATTACCTGCGGCCTGATCATCGGTTCGTTCGCAGAGCGCATCAAGTTCTCCGCCGTGTTGCTGTTCATGGTGATCTGGTTCACGTTCTCGTATTTGCCGATGGCGCACATGGTCTGGTTCTGGGCCGGTCCTGATGCGTACACCGACGCTGCTGCTGCCGAGGCTGCAACCGCAACGGCCGGCTGGTTGTTCGCAAAAGGCGCACTCGACTTCGCAGGCGGCACGGTGGTGCATATCAACGCGGCAATCGCCGGTCTGGTCGGCGCGTATGTTGTCGGCAAGCGCGTCGGCTACGGCAAGGAATCGATGGCACCGCACTCGTTGACGATGACCATGATCGGCGCTTCGCTGCTGTGGGTCGGCTGGTTCGGCTTCAATGCAGGCTCGGGCCTGGAAGCAAACGGCTTGTCGGCGATGGTGATCGTCAATACGCTGGTAGCGACCGCTGCGGCAACCGTGGCATGGACGTTTGCTGAATGGATGTCCAAGGGCAAGCCTTCGATGCTGGGTGCAGCATCGGGTGCAGTTGCCGGTCTGGTCGCCATTACGCCGGCTTGCGGCTTTGTCGGTCCGATGGGCGCACTGGTAATGGGTCTCGTTGCGGGTGTGGTTTGCCTGTGGGGTGTCAATGGCCTGAAGCGCATGCTGGGTGCCGATGACTCTCTGGACGTGTTCGGTGTACACGGTGTGGGCGGTATTCTCGGCGCATTGCTGACCGGTGTGTTCGCATCGCCATCGCTCGGCGGCAGCGGCGTCTGGGACTATGTGGCGAATGCAGTCACGCCGGATTACTCGATCGCCAGCCAAGTGTGGATTCAGGCACAAGGCGTGATCGTCACGGTGATTTTGTCCGGTATCGTGTCGTTCATCGCTTTCAAACTGGTTGACCTGATCGTCGGTCTGCGCGTGCCGGAAGAAGAGGAACGCGAAGGTCTGGACATCACCAGCCACGGCGAATCGGCATATCACTCTTAATTCGTACCCGCCATTTCTTCTCCCAACCCGCGCAAGCGGGTTTTCCGGAAGCGCCTCCTTGTGGGGCGCTTTTTTTATGGTGCCTTTGGGGCATGGGGTTTAAATTCTGCATTACAACCCTGATATGCATAGTCCGGATCAATCGGATTCGGGGGCGCGATCGGACTTTCCCGTTTAGAATCAAGCGTCAATCACACTAGTTTCAGCAAAAGGTTTATATGGTTCCGCACCTCGTCACCGCCCTGAACGGTCCGCTGCTCGATCTGGAGAAGAAGATTCTCACTGCCACGCCAGCCATCGAACGCTGGTTCCGGCTTGAATGGCAGGAGCATACGCCGCCGTTCTATTGCTCGGTCGATCTGCGCAACGCCGGCTTCAAGCTGGCACCGGTGGATACCAATCTGTTTCCAGGCGGATTCAACAATCTTTCGCCGGAAATGCTGCCGCTGGCTGTGCAATCTGCGATGGCGGCCATCGAAAAATATTGTCCGGATGCCAAGAACCTGTTGCTGATTCCTGAAGGGCACACGCGCAACACGTTTTATCTGCAGAACGTTGCGCGTCTGATGCAGATCTTCCGCCAGACCGGCCTGAATGTGCGCCTCGGTTCGCTGTCGCCGGACGTCACCAAACCGACGCCGATCGAATTACCGGATGGCAGCACCTTGACGCTGGAACCGCTTGAGCGTTCGGCCAACGGTCGCCGTGTCGGCTTGAAGAATTTCGATCCCTGTACGATTTTGCTGAATAACGACCTGTCGTCGGGCCTGCCGTCCATTCTCGAAAACGTCAACGAGCAGAATTTGCTGCCGCCTTTGCACGCCGGCTGGGCGGTGCGCCGCAAGACCAACCACTTTGCCGCCTACGACGAAGTGGTCAAAAAATTCGCCAAGCTGATCGACGTTGATCCTTGGATGCTGAATCCGTTTTTCATGAAATGCGACGATGTCGATTTCAACGACCATGTCGGTGAAGACCGGTTGGCCGCCAATGTCGATACGCTTCTGGCAAAAATGCGCAAGAAGTACAAGGAATACGGCATCAAGGAAAAACCGTTCGTCGTCGTCAAGGCGGACGCCGGCACTTACGGCATGGGCATCATGACCGTGCACGACGCGAGCGAAGTCAAGGATCTGAACCGCAAGCAGCGCAACAAGATGTCCGTCGTCAAGGACGGACTGGAGGTGACCAACGTCATCATTCAGGAAGGCGTGCCAACCTTCGAACACATCAACGAATCGGTTGCCGAGCCGGTTGTCTACATGATCGATCGCTATGTGGTGGGCGGTTTCTATCGTGTGCATGCCGATCGCGGCAATCACGAAAACCTGAATGCGCCGGGCGCTCATTTCGTCCCGCTGGCATTTGCACATCAGCATGCGTTGCCGGATTACCAGGCCAAGCCGGGAACTGCTGCGCCGAACCGTTTCTACATCTATGGTGTGGTCGCTCGTCTGGCTCTGCTGGCTGCTTCGCTGGAAATGGAAAAAACCGATCCGAACCCGGAAGTGTATTGATGCCCGTCATGTGACGTCATATCGGAAAATCCGGTTGATGGCACAATGGAACATTCGCTGGATGCATTTGCACGATCCGGCACTGCGGCACGATTTTTCAGGACGCATTGCATGAAACTGGCTTTTATCGCCGATCCGCTGGACGGCTTCAAGATCTACAAGGACACGACCTACGCGATGATGGTCGAGGCGGATCGTCGCGGCCATGAGGTCCATGTTTTCCAGCACAGGGACATGGCATTCGAAGCGGGCAAAGTCGTAGCGAATGTTGCGCGCGTCACGCTGACCGGCGATCCGGACGATTGGTATCGGCTGGATACGCCGGTGGCGCAAGAATTGACGGCATTCGATGGCGTACTGGAGCGCACCGATCCGCCGTTCAACATGGAATACATCTACGCGACCTATCTGCTGGAGCTGGCGCAGAATCAGGGTGCGCGTATTTTCAACAAGCCGGAGGCGATCCGCAGCTTCAACGAAAAACTGGCGATTGCGCAGTTTCCGCAATTCATTGCACCGACACTGGTGACCGCGGATGCGGCGCGTGTGCGCGTCTTTCACCAGCAGCATCGTGACATCATTCTGAAACCGCTGGACGGCATGGGCGGCGCCGGGATTTTCCGCGTCAAGGATGATGCGATGAATCTCGGTTCCATCATCGAGACGCTGACGCAGAACGGCCGTCAGACCATCATGGTGCAACGCTACATTCCCGAAATCACGCAGGGCGACAAACGCATTCTGCTGATTGGCGGCGAAGTCGTGCCGTACTGTCTGGCGCGCATTCCGCAAGGAACTGAAATTCGCGGTAATCTCGCGGTCGGCGGTGTCGGCGTGGCGCGCGAAATCACGGCGCGCGATCGTGAAATTGGCGAGGCACTGGCGCCGGTTCTGCTGAAACGCGGACTGTTGCTGGTAGGATTGGACGCCATCGGCGATTACATGACGGAATTGAACGTCACCAGTCCGACCTGTTTTCAGGAAATCAAGCAGCAGACCGGCTTCGATGTCGCCGTGATGTTTGTCGATGCGCTGGAAAAACAGGGTGGAAATTGGAACACATGAATGCGTTTCGCAGCTTGCTGAAAGGCAAGTCGCCTGATGTGGAAGCAATGCGGTTTTGAAATTTTTCGGATGAAATGAACTGATGGTCGGTATCCTGTTGTTGACGCATGCACCTCTGGGTCAGGCCTTTATTGCGGCCGCGACTCATGTGTTCCATGCCTGTCCGGAACGGCTGACTGCAGTTGATGTCAATGCCGATCAGGATACGCATGAAGTGGAACGTCTTGCCAAGCAGGCGATTGCCAAGCTGGATGACGGCTCGGGCGTCCTGGTGATCACCGATGTGATGGGTGGCACGCCGTCGAACTGCACGCTGGGTTTGTGCAACGTCGACAATGTTGCCGTCATCGCCGGCATCAGTTTGCCGATGTTGCTGCGCGCAATCACGTATCGGCAGGATACACTCGATGTTGTTGTGGAAATGGCGCTCGCGGGCGGTCAGGGAGGTGCGGTCAGGGTAGACAACCGCATCCGGCTTTCGCCGAATTAAAATTGAACAATAGCCATAAGAAAAAATGATCGAACAGGAAATTGAAATCATCAACAAGCTTGGGCTGCACGCACGTGCATCCGCCAAGCTGACGCAACTGGCCGCCAAGTACAAGAGTGAAGTCTGGATGACGCGCAACAAGCGCCGCGTCAATGCCAAATCCATCATGGGCGTGATGATGCTGGCTGCCGGCAAGGGTGCGAAAGTCACGCTCGAAACCAACGGCCCGGATGAAAAAGAGTGTTTCGAAGCACTCGAACGGCTGATCCAGGACAAATTCGGCGAAGGTGAGTAAGGCCTGACCAAGGTCTTGTTCGCGGCGAATGGCTGGATGAGCATGCAAGATGCATTGTCTGGCGCAGGGTTGTCGCGCTCCCTATCGCGCCTTATGTTTACCGCTTCACGCTTGATCGATCCAGACCGACTTCGATGACGACTTCATTCACGCTCCACGGCATTCCTGTATCGCGCGGCATCGCAATCGGTCGCGCGCACCTGCTCGCACCGGCAGCGCTCGACGTCCAGCATTATCTGATCGGTGAAGATCAGGTCGAGGCAGAAGTATCACGCCTGCAATGTGCGCTGGCTGCCGTGCGTACCGAACTGCAAACCATCTGGAATGACCTGCCGAAGGACGCACCGGCCGAACTGGGCGCGTTCATCGATGTGCATGCGTTGATCCTGTCGGACCCGATGATTGCCGACATGCCGCTCGACATCATCCGTACGCGCTATTACAACGCCGAATGGGCGCTGGTCACGCAGATCGAGGAGCTGTCGGCGCAATTCGAGGAAATCGAGGACGCCTATCTGCGCGAACGCAAGGCGGATATCCAGCAGGTCGGCGAGCGCGTGCTGAAGCAATTGACCGGCAGCGCCAATCTGCTTCCGAAAAATGTTGATGGCGATGCGCCACACATGATCGTCGTCTCGCACGATATTTCACCGGCCGACATGCTGCAGTTCCGCGATCGCTCCTTCAGCGGATTCATCACCGATGTCGGCGGGCAAAACTCGCATACTGCGATTGTTGCGCGCAGCCTGGATATTCCGGCTACTGTCGGCGTGTCGTTTGCATCGACGCTGATCGATCAGGGCGACTGGATCATTATCGATGGCGACGCCGGTGTGGTGGTGGTCGATCCGGCGCCGATTGTTCTCGATCAGTATCGCGAAAAGCAGGCGCGCCAGCTGCGCGATCGCAAAAAGCTTGGCAAGCTCAAGAAAATGCCGTCGGTAACGATCGACGGCACGCCAGTCACGTTGCTGGCGAATATCGAATTTCCGGATGACTGTGTGCATGCACTGGAAGGTGGCGCGCATGGCATCGGCCTGTTCCGTTCCGAATTCCTGTTCATGGGACGCACCGCGCCGGCGACCAGGCTGCCGTCCGAAGAAGAACAGTTCCAGTCATACAAGCAGGCGGTCATTGCGATGAAGGGCCGTCCGGTCACGATTCGCACGCTCGACATCGGTTCCGACAAGCCGATCGACGAGGACGAACAGACTTCGTTGAATCCGGCACTGGGGTTGCGCGCGATTCGGTATTGCCTGGCCGAGCCGCAGATGTTCATGACGCAATTGCGTGCAATTCTACGGGCGTCCGCATTCGGTCCGATCAAGCTGCTGATCCCGATGCTGTCGCATGCGTTCGAAATCGACCAGACCATGGCGATGATCGAACAAGCGAAGGCGCAGTTGCGTGCAGAAAAAATCAAGTTCGATGCGGCCATTCCGATCGGCGCGATGATCGAGATTCCGGCGGCGGCACTGGCGTTGCCAATGTTCATCAAGCGGCTGGATTTCCTTTCGCTTGGTACCAATGATTTGATTCAGTACACGCTGGCAATCGATCGCGTCGATCACGAGGTCGCGCATTTGTACAATCCGCTGCATCCGGCTGTGCTGTATCTGCTGTCGACGACCATCGCGATGGCGGCCAAGGCGGAAGTGCCCATTTCGGTGTGCGGCGAAATGGCCGGCGACACGCGCATGACGCGTCTTTTGCTGGGTATGGGCTTGCGCGAATTCTCGATGCATCCGGCGCAACTGCTGGCAGTCAAGAACGAAATCCTCAACAGCGATCTGACCATGCTGGAACCGGCAACGCGCAAGATCGTGCGCACCTTCGAGCCGAAGGCAATTGCCGAAGCGGTGGAGCGTTTGCAGGTGCTGTAAGAGCGGTGGCAGTAAAGGCGCGTATTTATACCAGTCCGAACCAGCCCAGCACCGCGCCCGCTGTCAGCAGCCACAAAAGATGGATGCGGGTTTTCAATACCATCACCACGGTAATCAGTGTCACCAGATATAACGGCCAATCCTGCGACGGTGTGTCGTGGGCGCTGGCCAGAATCCAGCCGGTTGCCAGAACCAGCCCGACCACGACCGGTCCCATCCCCAACTTGAATGCACGCACTGGTCGCAACTCGCGATTGCGATGAATCCAGCGCGTCATCGTGTAAGTGAATGCCGTGCTCGGCAGTAGCATGCCGACCATCGTCAATGCCATGCCAAGCAGCCCGGTCACCATGCTGCCGGCGTTCAGACCGACGTTCCATCCCATCAAGGCCACGAACAGAATGTTCGGTCCGGGCGCTGCCTGCGCGATCGTGATCGATGCGCTGAATTGCGGATCGGTCAGTAAATGCTGGTCATCGACCAGATAGCGATGCATGTCCGGCGCCGATGCAATGGCGCCGCCGACGGACAACAATGACAGCGACAGATAATGCAGAAACAGTTGCAGCCAGTCGGCCACATGCATCGACAAATGAAGCGTCTCGTTCATCGTCCGAGTTTCCAGTAAGCGAGTACGCAACCGAACAGGCCAAGTCCGAGCAGCGGATAGGCCAGCGGAACACGCAGTAATGCAACGGCAGTGAAGCAGGCGGCGCCGAGCAGGCCGCACACCCACGGTCCAAGTGGATTGCTTTTCAGCGCACGTACCAGCCGCAAGCCGGTTGCCAGAATCAGTCCGGCCGCTACCGCACCCATCGATCGCAATGCGTGAGCGACATCCGGATGATGCGCATAAGGCGCATACAGGACTGCGATGACGAGGATCAGCACCAGCGGCGCGCTCAGAATACCGAAGAACGCAGCCAGTGCACCGGTCAAACCGAAATAACGGCCACCGAGAATGATGGAAAGATTGACGACATTCGGTCCGGGCATGATTTGCGCGACGGCCCAGTCTTCGACGAATTCCTCGGTCGTCAGCCATTTTTTTCTGTCGACCAGCTCGCGCTGTACGACCGTCATCACACCGCCGAATCCCTGCAACGCCAGCAGGGTGAATGAGATGAACAGATCGGTGCGCGACTGCGGGCGAGGCTTTTCTTCCGGCGGCAGCGTATTCATTGAGGTGCTGCGCGGCATGAAGTGTGGTCGCTGCTCAGGCATGGGAATAGTGGAAAGGATGCAGTCTGGTGATGATTCATTGCGACGATGTTCTTCAATGGCAGCAGGCACAAAAAAGCGTCCGCAATCCTGTTTTGGTTTGCGTTGCAGTGACGGCCGAGTGTAGCACCGGCGGGGAAAAGGCATTGTTGCGAAATATCGAATGGCCGTTCCTGCATGCGGTTCAACGCGCGACGCACGTTTTCGGTTGATTGCCTTTTTTGCATCTCCGACACGGAAGGGCAATGCGGCAGCAGGCGTTTGACGGCGCGGGGCGAGTTGTTTATTCTTATGGCATTGCGCCGATTTGACATCAGCTTGCGGGCGCATAATAAATACGGCTAAAGCGTGCTCGAATCAGAGTCTCGAATTTAGCCCGGCAAGCGAACAGCTTTTCGGGCTTTTTGCTTTTTGAAGTACCGGAGAAACCGGTGTCGCAGCAAATTCGTTGCAAGTTGCGACGGCGCGCAAGACACGCTTCTCGTGAATAGACAAACATGACCTCTCTCGGAATCGTTTCACCGCAATCGATGTTTTTTTCAGCGCCGCTGGCTTTGCAGAGCGGCGCGGAGATTTCCGATTACACGCTGGTGTATGAAACATACGGCACACTGAATGCAGACCGCTCGAATGCGGTGCTGGTTTGTCACGCCTTGAACGCATCGCATCACGTGGCCGGCAGCTACGGCGAAGATGCCGGTACCACCGGCTGGTGGGACAACATGGTCGGCCCGGGCAAGCCGCTTGATACGGACAAGTTTTTCGTCATCGGCGTCAACAATCTCGGCTCCTGCTTCGGCTCGACCGGGCCGATGCATACCAATCCAGCGACCGGCAAACCGTACGGTGCGCATTTCCCCGTGGTTACCGTCGAAGACTGGGTGCGTTCGCAGGCGCGTCTGGCCGATGCGCTTGGCATTCAGCAATTCGCAGCGGTGATGGGCGGCTCGCTTGGCGGCATGCAGGCGCTGTCGTGGAGCATCCTGTTTCCGGAACGACTGCGTCATTGCATCGTCATCGCTTCGACGCCGAAATTGACGGCGCAGAACATTGCATTCGACGATGTGGCGCGGCAGGCCATCCTGACCGATCCCGATTATCACGGTGGCGATTTCTACGCGCACGGCGTGGTGCCGAAAAACGGTTTGCGGGTGGCGCGCATGCTCGGTCACATTACGTATTTGTCGGATGACGACATGGCGGCGAAGTTCGGTCGCGATCTGCGTTCCGGCGCCTATCAGTTCGGTTACGGCATCGATTTCGAAATCGAATCGTATCTGCGCTATCAGGGCGACAAGTTCTCCGAATATTTCGACGCGAATACCTACCTGCTGATCACGAAGGCGCTCGATTACTTCGATCCGGCCAAGGATTTCGGCGGCGATCTGACGAAGACATTGTCCGGCACGCGTGCGCAATTCCTGCTGGTGTCGTTCTCCACGGACTGGCGTTTTGCACCGGAACGCAGTCATGAAATCGTGCAGGCATTGGTCAACAACCGTCGTACCGTCACCTATGCGGAAATCGATGCGCCGCACGGCCATGACGCGTTCCTGCTCGACGACCAGCGTTACATGAATGTCGTGCGTTCGTATTTCGCGCGGATGCAGAATGAAATCGACGGTGCAGATTCGAAACAGGGAGCGGCAGCATGAAGTTTGAAGAATTAAGCATGCTGCGTCCGGACCTCGCCTTCATCGCCCACTGGATCGGCAACGGCACGCACGTGCTCGACCTCGGTTGCGGCGACGGCGTGATGATGCAGTATCTGCAGACTGACAAGCAATGCACCGGCTACGGTATCGAAATCGACGACGACAAGATTCCACAGTGCGTGGAGCGTGGCGTTTCCGTCATCCAGCGCGATCTGGAGGCGGGCCTGGCGATTTTTGAAGACAATGCATTCGACACGGTTCTTTGTCTTTCTGCACTGCAGATGATGAAGGATGTCGAAGGCGTATTGCGTGACATCGCGCGTGTCGGTCGCGATGCGATCGTGTCGTTCCCGAATTTTGCCTACTGGCCGCATCGCATTGCGTTGCTGCGCGGCCGCATGCCGGTTTCCAAGAGCTTGCCTTACGACTGGTACGACACGCCGAACTTGCGTTGCGCGACGATCAAGGATTTCGAAAAGCTGGCAGAAGAAGTCGGCTTGCAAGTCGTCGAATGCAAGGCGCTGGACGACGGCAAGCCGGTGGAATTTTTGCCCAATTTCCGCGGCAGTCTCGCCGTATTCCGTCTGCGCAAGAAAATCTGATCAGGCGGTGTCGCCGGATTGTTCCGGCTGCTTTTGCGGCGGAACAATCCGGGCGGCGAACCACAGCAGCACGATCACCGGAATGCCGAGCAGCGCCGTGCCGGTGAAGAAGCTGGCGTAGCCGAACGCATCCACATAGGCACCGGAATAGCCGGCCAGGAATTTCGGCAGCAGCAGCATGATCGAGCTGAACAGCGCATATTGCGTCGCCGAATAGCTGATGTTGGTCAGACTCGACAGATAGGCGATGAACGCCGCACTCGCAATGCCTCCCGCCAGATTGTCGGCAGAAATCACGAGTACCAGCGCCTGCACGTCATGGCCGTGACCAGACAGCCAGACGAACAGCAGGTTGCTGGCCGAACTCATCACGGCGCCCAGCGCGAGAATGCGCATCATGCCGAACCGCATCGACAGCGCGCCGCCGATGAATGCACCGGCCAGCGTCATCACGATGCCGAACACTTTCGTGACCGCCGCCACTTCGTCCTTGGTGTAACCCATGTCGACGTAGAACGGATTGGCCATGATGCCCATCACGACATCGCTGATGCGGTAGATCGCGATCAACGCCAGAATCAGCGCGGCCTGCCAGCGATAGCGAACAATGAAGTCGCGGAACGGACCGATCACTACATCGTCCAGCCATGCCGCCATGTTTTTTGCCGGGGGCAAGATGCGTCGTACCGGTTCGGCAGAAAACAATACAGTGATCACGCCGACCAGCATCGATGCCGCCATCACCAGATACGCGACCTTCCATGCGCCTTGCTGATAGCCGATTGCACTGGCAACTTCGGCGCGCGCCGCGATCCACAACACGCCGGCGCCAGCCCAGATCATGGCAAGGCGATAGCCGGTCTGGTAACTGGCCGCAAGTGCCGCTTGTCGATCGGTGTCGGCCGATTCGATGCGGAAGGCGTCCAGCGCGATATCCTGTGTGGCGGAGCCGAATGCGACCATCAATGCACACCAGACGATCGGCTCCAGTCCTGTATGCGGATCGTTGAACGCCATGCCGATGAGTCCGGCCATGATGGCGGCCTGAGACAGCAGCAACCAGCTGCGGCGCCGTCCCAGCCATTTTGTCAGCAGCGGAATCGGCAGGCGATCGACCAGCGGTGCCCACATCCATTTGAATGCATAGGCAAGACCGACCCAGCTCAGGTAACCGATGGTGCTGCGATCGATGCCGGCTTCGCGCAACCAGAAACTCAAAGTGCCCAATACCAGCATCAGCGGCAGACCGGCGGAAAAGCCGAGAAACAGCATGCGCAGGGTAGCGGTTTCGAGATAAACCTTGAGCGTTTCCGACCACGAACGTCTCGGTACACCGCTATTGCGAAAAATCATGTTTGCCTGCCCTGACAGAATGAATTGCCGGCAGCGCGCCGACAGGCAGTGATGCTGACACAAGAGCCGTGAAGCAGCAAGCAAGGGGCGTAAATTGCCGTGTGGAAGTCAGCGAATTTCAGCGACACATACAAGCCCTTCTATGATGATGCGACATCTATTGATATCATCGGCCAAGTCATGATCGGACCGTCAACGCCGACTTGGCTTCACACAAGGTTCAATATGCCAATCCACGAAAAAATCAATTACGTCGAATATCCGTCGAGAGATCTGGAAGCGACCAAAGCCTTCTTCCAGACGGCGTTCGACTGGTCCTTTGAGGATTACGGACCTGACTATGCCGCTTTTTCGGGTCAGGGACTGGATGGAGGATTTTTCAAATCGGACCTGGTTGCGAAGTCCGATAAAGGAAGCGCGTTGATTGTTTTCTATAGTGAGCATCTTGAAGATACCCTGGAAAAAATCTCGTCCGCCGGCGGACAGATTGTGAAACCCATATTTTCGTTTCCGGGCGGCCGCCGATTTCATTTTTGCGAACCAAGCGGCAACGAATTTGCGGTGTGGGCGGATGCGGAATAATTCCTTCATAACGCGTTTGCCTGACGCCGCATCCGATGAGTAAACCTGTCGTTCCTCCTGATGAAACCCCGATGCGCAATCGCTACGACCGCATGGAATGGGCGGGTGCATTCGGTGATCTCGGCACGCTGATTCCGTTCGTTGCCGCCTATATCGGCGTACTGAAAATGGATCCTTTCGGCATATTGTTCGCGTTCGGTGCGGCGATGCTGGTTTGCGGCTTGTACTACCGGACACCGTTTCCTGTGCAACCGATGAAGGCGATCGGCGCGGTAGCGGCCTTGCAGGCGGCACAGACCGCGGTCGTTACGCCGGGCGCTGTCTACAGTGCCGCATTGGTGACTGGCGCGATCTGGTTGTTGCTCGGCATGAACGGAATCGTTTCGCGTGTAACAAGGCTGGTGCCGCCGACCGTCGTGACGGGAATCGTGTTCGGCCTGGGGTTCGGCTTCATGCTGGAAGGCGTGCGAATGATGCAGCATGACTGGCTGATCGCAGTCATCGGTGGCGTCGGTACCTTGCTGCTGATGGGCAATCGAAAAATCCCCGCGATGTTTGTACTGCTGACGTTCGGCATCGCGGTCGGTGCGATGCAGAATCCGGCATTGCTGACAACATTGACGCAACAGGGCGCGTCATTGCATGTGCCGACATTTGCCCTGGCCGATTTGTCGTGGAACCAGTTTTTTGTCGGTGCTGTTTTACTGGCATTGCCGCAGATTCCGCTGACGCTAGGTAATGCTGTAATCGCGATCCGCGAAGAGAACAACCGTCTTTTTCCGCAACGACAAGTGACGGAACGCGGCATCTCGATTTCGACCGGCCTCATGAATCTGTTCAGTGCATCGGTCGGAGGCGTGCCGATGTGTCATGGTGCCGGCGGCATGGCGGGCCACATTGCGTTCGGCGCACGCACCGGCGGTGCGCCGGTCATCCTGGGTTGCGTGCTGTTGATCCTGGCGTTTTTCTTCAGTGGCTCGGTCGATCTGCTGTTCCGGCTTTTTCCTGCCCCCGTGCTGGGCGTGATCCTGTTCCTGACCGGCATGCAACTGGCACTCGGCAGCAGCGTACTTCCCGCGGAACGCAATGGTCGCCTCGTCGTGTTGCTGACGGCGGCGTTGTGCATGTGGAACGTCGGCGCCGGATTCGTTGCCGGCATCGCGTTGCACCATGCACAGCAGCGCGGCTGGTTGCGTATGTGAGGACAACGGTGGTCTATTCCAGCCACTTTGCCCGGCTTGCCGAAATCGAAATGCCGATCGCCAGCACGCCGATGAAGGCAATACCGACCTGCAATCCCCAGCCTTGCGTGAGGAACCCGACAGCCGGCGGTCCGATCAGGCCGCCGCTGTAACTGAACGTCGCCACTGCAGCCAGCGCTGTCGAACCGTGCCGTCCGGCTGCACTGAACATGAATGGGAAAACCGACGCCAGACCCGCGCCAGCCAATGCAAAACCGATCAGCGTCACAGGCACGTTCACTGCCAGCACGGCAATGAAGATGCCGATCGCAGCCAGCAACGCGCCGATCGACACCACGCGGCGTGCACCGAACCGATCCTTCAACGGATCGCATACCAGGCGCGCCAGCAACATCAGGCAGGCGAAGCCGGCAAACGCAAGCGGCGCAACACCGTCATGCACGTGCAGATGGTCTTTCATGAAGACGCCGCTCCAGTCGGCGATGGAACCTTCCGCCACGGCGCCGCAAAAACCGATGATGCCAAGTGCGATGACCGGACCGTGTGCGATGGCAAACAGCTCATGCGGTTTTTCCGATGCGACATGATCCGGCGGCAGGGCGCGATACGCGATAAAAAGCGGTATCAGCAGAGCAAGCGATGCACCGAGGAAATGCACGAACGGCGTGATGCCCATGCCCGCCATCAAGCTGCCAAGCAATGAGCCCGACAGGGTGCCGACGCAGAACCATGCGTGCAACAGCGACATGGTTGAACGTCCGGCAGCTTTTTCATTTTCAGTACCGATGGCATTGATGGCGACATCGAAGCACCCGGAGCCTGCGCCCAGCCCGACCACCGTCATCATCAGCAACGACATGTTCGGCGCCAGCGCGGTACATGGCAAAATCACGATCAATCCCAATCCCGCATACCAGGCCGCGCGCCGCGCGCCGAATTTCGCAACGAGGCCAGCCGCCAGCGGAAACGACGCCACTGCGCCGAAACCGCCGCCCAGTAAAACAATACCGAGCTGCGCCGGACTCAGCAGCAAACCATCACGGATCGCCGGAATACGCGCCGCCCACGACGCATAGATCACGCCAAGAAGGATGAACAAAAATGGCGTGGCGGCGAGACGGAAACGGGATGCGCTGATCATGAAGGAAGAGAATGAATGAGGCGATGTGTCAGCATGAATTGTATGGCGTCTCCCTATATAACGCGTGCGCATGCCGGAAAAACAACGGATAAGGCGCATGGCTTGTTCATAAAAAAAGCGTCCCGAAGGACGCTTTCATCAAGACGGTGTTCTGGATTCACCATCTGTCATTTCTCATCAGCTACCGACGCGTCCACCGTCGTCCTTCGTGATGACGATTGTTGCCGAACGCGGGCGGGCCAACGCACCACCTGCGCCGTAGCCGGCGTTGCCGGGCCAATGACTCAGATAGGCTGCTGGATTGCCGGGCAAGCCGAAGGCAGAAAAAGGCGTGCTTTCTCCAGGATGCTGAATGTTCACGAACAATGCCTTGCCATCAGGCGTTTCGCACAAGCCGGTGATCTCGCAATCCTTTGGCCCGACCAGAAAACGCTTCAACGTTCCAGACGTCGCCTTTGCGCCGACAACAGTGTCCACGGAGATGGTGCCGGTAACGTCGGTATTGGCGATGCTTGTCGGACCGCCATCGCCGACTTGTCCCGGCAATGCTGCCAGCATCATGCAATTGGTGACATCCGTATAAGCACCGTCATCTGTTTGAATCCAGCAAATGTTGGTGGAATGGCTAAATGCGATGCCGTCAGGGCTGGAGAAGTCTTGATCCTTGGTGAGAGCGGACAGATTGATCGAAGCCAGGTCAGCGCCTTGTTCCGCACCGAACAGATAGACATCCCATGTAAATGTAGACGAAGCAGGGCCGGTATCTTCCTTGATACGAACGATATGTCCGTTCACATTGCCGTTCGAAGAACCTTCCGTATAGGTACGAGGATTGGCCGCGTTAGGTGCTTTTTGCGTGCTGGGTGGCGCCGCAGGAACAGCACGACGACTGCTATTGTTGGTCAACGTAAAATAGATTTCTCCGTTTGCCGGGTTCACGGCACACCACTCAGGACGATCCATTGGCGTGGCCAGTGCAGCATCAGCGGCGAGGCGGACATTGATGGCAACATCGCCGGGATTCGCGAATGTGTAGCCGTTGAAACCTGCTGCCACGTCCGGATTTGCAAGTGACAGTGCCTGCCATTCGCCGATGCCGTTTCCGCCGGCGTCGAGATCGAATCTGGCGGCATACAGCGTACCGTCATTCAGATATTTGTCGCCCGTTGCAATACGGTCGACAGGATTCGCATCGAGCGGATCCCAGACCGCGGTCGATACCCATTTGTAGATATACTCGTTTGCAACGTCGTCGCCCATGTAGACGGCCAACGGTTGTCCTGCGACCGGTTTGCTGAAGGCGGCGCTTTCGTGATTGAAACGACCCATGCTGGTACGCTTCTTGATCGCCCGGTTTTTGTCATACGGGTCGATTTCGACGATATAGCCGAACGTATTCATTTCGTTGCGGAAGTCGGTGTCTGCCGCGCCGGCAGTTTGATCGAGAATCCAGCGTTTGTATTCGTCGGTTGTATCGCCGCTTTCCCAGGCGTGGCGGGACGTCTTGTTTTTTCCGATTCCGTAACGGGACAGCGCGATCGTACTGGTATCGACACGATTGGTATCGGCGCCACGCACGAAATAGCCATTCCAGTTTTCTTCACCGGTCAGTAGCGTTGCCCATGGCGTTTTGCCGGTTCCGCAATTATTGATGGTGCCGCGTGCGGTGGTGCCGCCGGGAGCATAGATGGTTTTCAGCAAATCGTTGCCGCTTGCCACGCCATCAAGTTCAACTGGTGTCAATGGCGTGATGCGACGGTTGAAAGTGGAATCTTTCTTCGTAGTCCATGTGCTGCCAGTGCGATTCACTTCGACGATGGATACGCCATGTACTTTCATTTCCTTATCGACTTCGGCTTTCGGGCGCGACGTCGAATTGGTACCTCCATCTGCATGCAGGAAATAAGAAGTTTTCGTGCCGGAATTTGAAGTCGCTTCATGGTTCATCGCCAGCAGGCCGCGATTGGTGCTACTCGTCGACGGCGCATCAGCGGCCGAGAGACCGAACCATTCCATCCCGTCATGATGATCACCTGCGCGATCCTCGAAATCGGCGTCCGTGCCATCGTTCTTGAAATCGGTTGTTGTGCCTTTCAACGGATCGCCTAATGCATAGAGTACGGTTGCCGTATAGCCGCCCGGAACAACGACGATGTCGTCCTTGCTCCATGCAACAGCGTTGAAGTTGAGCAGTTTCTCACCTGTAGCGGCATCATCACCGCCACCGCCGCCGCCACCACCGCAGGCGGACAAACCGAGAGAACCGAACAACGCGCCGGCAGCGGAAGCCGCGCCACCGCGCAGCAGACTGCGACGGCTGAGTCGTGCATTCAGAATCGAGCTGAAATGTGCATTCGAGGATTCGTTGTAACCGATGTCATCCGGATCGATGGCGGTTACGGGAAGATCTACTGGCTTGTTCATGCGTCTGTGCTCCTGATATTTGTAAGTTGCGATGAATTGCTGGCTATAGAATCGGTTGAAGACAATATGACGCCGCTCGCGAAACTGATTTTGTATTTTTCCGCATTGCATCCCGACACCCGATGTCATCGAATTGTCAGGTTTCGTCGAAGCGGATTATAGAAACGCTATGTGACAGGAAAATGAAGCCTGAAAAAGCTTCCAAGAAAATGAAATGCCTGTTTTTTAAGCAAGAACGAAGATGAACCAGCGAGTCGTAAACGACCGGAAAGCGAATGACAAAAACGTTTTCATTGAAGAATGTTTTGCCGGAAGAAGAATTTTTCAGCGAAAATTCGAAGAAAAAATTCGTGAATGCAGAATCGGCTACGTGAAAATACTTAAACGAATTTGCGTCGCGACAATGATGTTCAACTGCCGCGACCTCGGTTATTTCAGGAGCATGACAAGAATGTACGCAAGAAAGAGATGACGCAACTATTACGATTTCCAGTCGTAATCGATCGTCAGCGGAGCATGATCGCTGAAGCGTTCATCCTTGTAGATGGAAACGCTTTGTGCCGTTGCTGCAAAATCCGGTGTCGCGATCTGGTAATCGATGCGCCATCCGACGTTCTTTGCCCACGCCTGTCCGCGATTGCTCCACCATGTGTATTGGTCGGGGCGTACATCGATCTTGCGGAACACGTCGACGAATCCGACCTCGTCGAAAATGCGCGTCAGCCACGCGCGCTCTTCCGGCAGAAAACCTGAATTCTTGCGATTCCCTTTGTAGTTCTTCAGATCGATTTCGTTGTGTGCAATATTCCAGTCGCCGCAGATCACGCATTCGCGACCTTGCGCCTTCAGTTCCAGCAGATGCGGCAGAAACAGATCCATGAAGCGGAATTTCGCCTGTTGTCTTTCCTCGCTCGAAGAGCCGGACGGGCAATAGACGGAAATCACGCTGAGATTACCGAAATCGCATTGCACGTAACGACCTTCCGCATCGAATTCCGGGCAGTTGAAGCCGATCTGGACATTGTCGGGTTTGGTTTTGCAGTACACGCCTGCACCCGAGTAGCCTTTCTTTTCGGCGTAATGGAAGTAGCCGAAATAGCCTTCCGGCGTCAGGAAGTCGGGCGTCATGTCCCCGACCTGCGCTTTCAGCTCCTGTACGCAGACGTAATCGGCATTCTGTTTGGCCATCCACGGGAAAAACCCCTTTTTTGCAGCGGAGCGGATGCCGTTCAAGTTGGCGGAAATGATTTTCATGATGTCGTTCAAAAAAACAAGGCGATCAGGATACCCGATTCGGCGCTGCCGATTCCAGGCAATCGGATGGGCACGCCCTTTGCATTTACAGGTGTCGATGGCGAATAACGATTTAAAATGTGGCCGTGGTCGCGCAGGCAGCGACAAATTTCGTCACTTTTTATCCGTTATGGAGTCGTTTTGAACAATTTACGGCAGGAATTCATCCAGTTTGCGGTCGAGGCCGGCGTATTGCGTTTCGGTGAATTTGTCACCAAGGCGGGACGTACCTCTCCGTATTTTTTCAATGCCGGTCTGTTCAATCAGGGCGGCACGCTGGCGAAGATCGCGGATTTCTATGCACAGACGCTGATCGATTCCGGCATCCAGTTCGACATGCTGTTCGGGCCGGCATACAAAGGCATCACGCTGGCATCGGCGACTGCAGTGGCCCTGGCAAACAAGGGGCATGACGTGCCATTTGCCTTCAACCGCAAGGAAGCCAAGGACCATGGCGAAGGCGGCACGATCGTCGGTGCGAAGTTGCAGGGTCGCGTGGTGATAATCGACGACGTGATTTCCGCCGGAACGTCGGTGCGGGAATCGGTCGACATGATCACAGCCGCAGGCGCAACACCATGCGCGGTACTGATTGCGCTGGATCGCATGGAGCGCTCCGGCAAGGATGATGCGCTGTCGACGTATTCGGCGGTGCAGGAAGTGAGCAATACCTATGGCATGCCGGTCATTTCGATCGGTAATCTGTCGGACTTGTTTGAATACATTTCGAACGGCGGTACGGGTTCGGAACAGGCGCAATACAAGGATGCAATCGCCGCGTACCGCACGAGGTACGGCGTGAGCTGACACTGTTACTTCAGGGGAGTGAGATGCGAGGTGCGGTCAAGACACTGGTTATTCTCTCGTTGTTCTGTTCGGTCGGAACGTATGCCGGCGTTTTCTACATGTGCAAGGACGCGTCGGGCAGAACGCTTACTTCCGATCGGCCGATTCCTGAATGTGCGGATCGCACCATGCGCGAGTACGGCAACAACGGTGTGCTGAAAAGAGAAATCACGCCGCCCCTGACTGCCGAACAAAAACGCGCAAAAGACGCCGAGCAGCTACAGCGTCAGGCGCAACAGGCCGCACTGGAAGAACAAAGAAGGACGGATCGCGCTTTGCTGGCTCGCTATCGCAGCGAGGACGACATTGTCACGGCGCGCAAAAGAGCGAGTGCAACCTTGATCGAGCAAATCGCGCAGCAGAAGGACGAGCTGGCTGCAGCGGACAAGGAATGGCAGGCGCGACGGACGGCAGTCGATGCGCAAAGAGAAAAAGGCGAGGTGCCGGCCGCGATGCAGGCCAAACTGGCGCAGGCGCTTGAGGATGTCCGTACGCGCAGGACAACGCTGCGAGACAGCGAAGCGCATCTGGCGCAGATCAATGCGAAGTACGATGCAGTATTGCAGCGTTATCGCGATGTCGCCACGGCTTCTGCGCAATAATCGACGGCAATCTACCCGACAGATAGTACGCGGCTCCGCGTAAGTTCGATACAAAGATGAATCTGTTCTCATATTTATGAGATGGTCGGACCGTGTTCCGCGACATATGATCCCTTCTGTTTTTTACGCAAATTGCACGAAGCGTCCTGATGCGTTACCCGGGATTTGCCTGAAACAAGAATGTCGGTCATCGACACGCGTGACGCGATGTTCTGCACAACATTCATAAACCAGGGGAGAGAAAAGCCGTGACATTTATCGAATCCGTCAGTACATGCTTTAAGAAATATGCCGATTTCAAGGGGTGCGCATCGCGTTCGGAGTTCTGGTGGTGGGTATTGTTCGTTCTGGTTGTCAGCATTGTGTTGAGTGCGATCAATGAAAAATTGAGTTTCGTCTTTACCCTTGCAACGTTGGTGCCGTATTTTGCGGTGACCGCAAGAAGGCTGCACGATACGGACCGCAGCGGATGGCTGCAGCTTCTGGGCATCATTCCCATCATTGGATGGATATTGCTGATTTACTGGTGCACGCAGGAAGGAAAAAGCACGACCAGATTTGCGGTGAACGCTTAATGTATCGACGCAAAAAATAAAAAACGCGCTCCTGTGAGCGCGTTTTTTATCTGCGTTGCAATAGGGCGTTACGTTGCCAGTTTTTTCTTCAACAACTCCGTCAGTTGCGCCGGATTTGCCTTGCCTCGGCTGGCCTTCATTGCCTGGCCCATCAATGCGTTGATCGCCTGTTCTTTGCCGGCACGGAATTCCTCGACGGATTTCGCGTTGGCCGCCAATACATCATCGACGATTTTTTCCAGAGCGCCGCTGTCAGAAATCTGCTTCAAGCCTTTCGATTCGATGATGTCGTCGGCCAGCGTGGCGCTGTCCGATTTTGCTTCCCACATCGCGCCGAATACTTCCTTCGCGATCTTGTTGGAAATTGTGCCGTCGGCGATACGTTTCAGCAGCAGTGCCAATTGTGCGGGTGCGACCGGCGTGGCATCGATTTCGATGCCTTCACGATTCAATGTAGACGATACATCGCCCATGAGCCAGTTGGCGGCGGGTTTGGCTTGATCGTTGCCGGCCGTGGCGACAACGCTTTCAAAATAATTCGCCATCGCTTTCGATTGCGTCAGCACTGAACCGTCGTAGTCGGACAGCCCGTAGTCGCGTGCAAAACGTTCGCGCATCGCGCCCGGCAATTCCGGCATTGCGGCCTTGACGCGTGCTATCCATTCCTCGCTGATGACGAGCGGCGGCAGATCGGGATCGGGGAAGTAACGGTAATCCTGCGCGTCTTCCTTGCTGCGCATTTCGCGTGTTTCCTTCTTGTCCGGATCGTACAGGCGCGTGGCTTGCACGACACGACCGCCGTCTTCAATCAGTTCGATCTGGCGGCGTACTTCGTAATTGATTGCATCTTCCAGAAAGCGGAACGAGTTCAGGTTCTTGATTTCGCAACGCGTGCCGTATTCCTTCTGTCCGACTGGACGTACCGAAACGTTGGCGTCGCAGCGGAACGAGCCTTCCTGCATGTTGCCGTCGCAAATGCCGAGCCAGGTTACCAGGCCGTGGAGTGCCTTTGCATAGGCAACCGCTTCTGCGGCGCTGCGCATGTCTGGTTCGGTGACGATCTCGAGCAGGGGAGTGCCGGCACGGTTCAGGTCGATGCCGGTCATGCCGTGATAATCCTCGTGCAACGATTTACCTGCATCCTCTTCCAGATGCGCGCGTGTCAGTTGCACCGAGCGGATTTCGGTTTTACCGTCGACTTCCATCGCAAATGACACTTTGCCGCCTTGCACCACCGGCAAATCCATCTGGCTGATCTGGTACCCCTTCGGCAGATCGGGATAAAAATAATTCTTGCGCGCGAACACCGAATGCGAAGCGATATGCGCACCGATCGCGAGGCCGAACTGGATGGCGCGTTCGACGGCGGTGCGGTTCATCACAGGCAATGCACCGGGCAAGGCCAGATCGACCGGTGAAGTCTGCGTGTTCGGCGCGGCGCCAAATTGTGTCGGCGAGCCGCTGAAAATCTTGGTATTGGTCGTCAATTGCGTGTGCGTTTCCAGACCGATGACTACTTCCCACTGCATAATTTCCTCACTCGCTTGTTGGTGCTGCGTGTCTGTTGCGATCGCGACGATTTTTTGTGCGTCGGATGGGCGTTGCTTATTTCTCAGATATCGGCCGGTTGTCGCAGGTGCCAGTCGGTGGCCTGCTGATATTGATGTGCGACGTTCAGCAATTTCGCCTCGGCGAAATAATTGCCGATGATCTGCAATCCGACCGGACGTTTTGCATTCTTTTCGCCCTGACCGAAGCCGCATGGAATCGACATGCCCGGCAATCCTGCCAGACTGGTCGACAGGGTGAAGATGTCGGCCAGATAGTTGGCAACCGGATCATCGGCCTTGTCGCCGAGATCCCATGCAACGGTTGGCGACACCGGACCCATGATGACGTCGCACTGCGTGAAAGCCTGCTGAAAATCCTGCGCGATCAGGCGACGGATTTTTTGTGCCTGCAAATAATAGGCGTCGTAATAACCGTGCGACAGCACATATGCGCCGACCAAAATGCGGCGTTTGACTTCATCGCCGAATCCTTCGGCGCGCGTCTTGCGATACATGTCGACCAGATCCTTGTATTCCTTCGCGCGATAACCGTACCGCACGCCGTCGAAACGGCTCAGGTTCGATGATGCTTCGGCCGGCGCGATGACGTAATAAGTCGGGATCGACAGTTCGGTTTTCGGCAGTGAAATATCGACCAGTGTGGCGCCAAGTTTTTCATATTCGCTCAATGCTGCGCGTACGGCTTGCTCCACATCTGAAGCGAGGCCGGCGCCAAAGTATTCGCGCGGAATGCCGATCTTCAAGCCTTTCAGACTTGTGTTCAGATCACGTGTGAAATCCTCTTCCGGACGTTCGACGCTGGTCGAATCGCGTTCATCGAAGCCGGTCATTGCGTTGAGCAACAGGCCGCAGTCTTCAGCGGTCTTGGCAATCGGGCCGCCTTGATCGAGCGACGATGCGAAGGCGATCATGCCGAAGCGCGACACGCGGCCGTAAGTCGGCTTGATGCCGGTGACGCCGCACAGCGATGACGGCTGGCGGATCGAGCCGCCGGTATCGGTTGCGGTCACAGCCGGTGTCAGTCGCGCAGCGATCGCTGCTGCAGAGCCGCCCGACGACCCGCCGGGAATCGCGGTCTTGTCCCACGGGTTTTTTACCGCGCCGAAATGCGAATTCTCGTTCGATGAACCCATCGCGAATTCATCGCAATTCAGTTTGCCGAGATTGACCATGCCGGCCTGATTGAAACGTTCGACCACGGTCGCGTCGAACGGGCTGACGTAGTTTTCCAGCATCTTCGACCCGGCCGTCGAGCGCCAGCCGCGCGTGACAAAAATATCCTTGTGCGCGATCGGGATGCCGGTCAATGCCGTTGCGTCACCGCTTGCCAGTCGGGCGTCCGCAGCCGCGGCCTGCTGCAGTGTCAGCGCTTCGTCCACATGCAGAAAGGCATTGAGATCGCTGTTGCCGATGCGTGCGAGAAACAGCTTTGCCAGTTCGGCGGACGAAATCTTTTTCGCCTGCAGCAGTGCGGATAATTCCTTGAGTGTCTTGGTATGCATGGTGATGTCAGGTGTTCATGTGTACGCGGTTTGGCGTGCAGGGCAAGAGAAAATCAATCGAGAAGAAGTTGTCCGGGACGCTTTTTTATTCGATGACCTTGGGAACCAGATACAAACCATCCTGCGTGGCAGGCGCGACCTGCTGATAGTCATCGCGGCGATTCGGCTCATTCGCTGTGTCGTCGCGCAGGCGCAGCGACAATTCGGGAAGGATGGCAGCGATCGGGTGATTCAGCGGTTCAATGCCGGTCGTATCGACGGCGCGCAACTGTTCGACCAGCGAAAAAATGCCGTTGAGTTTGTCCAGCGTTTGAGTGGACTGCGCATCGGTCAATTCGATCTGCGCAAGAATCGACAGGCGTTTGACATCGGAAAGTTCGAGAGACATGGTTGGAAGGCGGTCGGGCCGCGAGTCAAAATGCGTTTAAAGGACAATCAGGGACGAGGCAGGGCGACTGCATTCCTGTGTCGGTGAATTTCGCGCAAAAGGATGCGTCCGGCACAGATTTTTGGGAATTTTGTCGCCTAATTTCATGTAAATTATAAGGTAGAATACCGGGTTAATGCCTTGCTGGCGCTGTGATATCCGGCTGCCGCGGCTTAGAAAATCCTTTTTACACATTTCGCGCACAACTGCTGCGCATCGGGACAATTCATGTTTGGATTTTTACGCAGTTATTTTTCGAATGATCTGGCAATCGATCTGGGCACTGCCAATACCCTGATTTATGTACGCAGCATGGGCATCGTGCTGGACGAACCTTCGGTCGTGGCGATTCGCCAGCAGGGCGGTCCGAATGCCAAGAAAACCATCATGGCGGTCGGCAAGGAAGCCAAGCAGATGCTGGGCAAGGTGCCGGGCAACATCGAGGCGATCCGCCCGATGAAAGACGGCGTGATCGCCGATTTCACCGTCACCGAGCAAATGCTCAAGCAGTTCATCCGCATGGTGCACGACACCAAACTCTTCAAGCCTTCCCCTCGCATCATCATCTGTGTTCCCTGCGGTTCGACCCAGGTGGAGCGTCGCGCGATTCGTGAATCGGCACTGGGCGCAGGTGCTGCACAGGTTTATCTGATTGAAGAGCCGATGGCGGCAGCAATCGGTGCCGGTTTGCCGGTGTCGGACGCAACCGGCTCGATGGTGGTCGATATCGGTGGCGGCACGACCGAAGTCGGCATCATCTCGCTGGGCGGCATGGTCTACAAAGGTTCGATCCGCGTCGGCGGCGACAAGTTTGACGAAGCGATCGTCAACTACATCCGCCGCAACTACGGCATGCTGATCGGCGAACAAACTGCTGAAGCGATCAAGAAGGAAATCGGTTCCGCCTTCCCGGGTTCCGAAGTGCGCGAGATGGAAGTCAAGGGCCGCAACCTGTCCGAAGGCATTCCGCGTTCGTTCACGATCTCCAGCAACGAGATCCTCGAAGCGCTGACCGATCCGCTGAACAACATCGTTTCCGCCGTCAAGAACGCGCTGGAACAGACGCCACCGGAGCTCGGTGCCGACATCGCCGAAAAAGGCATGATGCTGACCGGCGGCGGCGCGTTGCTGCGCGATCTGGATCGGCTGCTGATGGAGGAAACCGGCCTGCCGGTCATCGTTGCAGAAGATCCGCTGACCTGTGTCGTGCGCGGGTCCGGCATGGCGCTGGAACGGATGGACAAGCTCGGTTCGATCTTCTCCAACGAATAATCGATCCAAATAACGATTCGTCATGCATCACCATCTGACTGGGCGCCATGAATGATGTGATGAAGACACCGTATCCTGAAACGGGATTTGCCGCGGCCGGGTTTTCCTCGACGCGGCATGTTGTTTCCGGGCTCTTCTGCAGGTTCCTCAGGTTTTAAATGGAATACAGTCCACCGCCACTCTTCAAGCAAGGTGCATCGGCACGTGCAAAGATGGTGTTCTTCGCCTTGATTGCGCTGGTGCTGTTGAGTGTTGATTCGCACGTCCGTTCCCTCGGCATGGTGCGCCAGGTTGTTTCCACCGCGTTGTATCCCCTGCAGGTAGCCGCACTCGCCCCGCGCGATGCATTCCGCTATGTCGGCGGCTATTTCGGTTCGCTTTCCGACCTCAAGGAAGAAAACGCCAAGCTCAGGCTGCAGCAGACAATCGATGCGCGTGCTCTGCAGCAAGGACAGCAACTTTTGTCCGAAAACACGCATCTTCGCAATTTGCTGGACATGAAGGCGCAATTGCCTGTGAAGTCGGTAATGGGCGAAATCCTGTATGACACGCGCGATCCGTTCACACGCAAGATCATGCTCGATCGCGGCAGCCAGAACGGTGTCGAACCCGGCCAGCCGGTGATCGACCATGTCGGTGTGGTTGGGCAGGTAACGCGCGTTTTCCCTTTTGCCTCGGAAGTGACCTTGCTGAGCGACAAGGATCAGGTCATTCCGGTGCAGGTCGTGCGCAACGGCCTGCGTAGCGTGGCGTACGGTCGCGGTCAGTCCAATCTGCTGGAGTTGCGCTTCATGCCGACCAATGCCGACATTCAGAAGGACGACGTGCTGGTCACCTCCGGCATCGATGGCGTTTATCCACCGGGACTCGCAGTGGCGACCGTGACACAGGTCGAGAACAAGGCAGATTCGTTCGCGCGCATCGTTTGCAAGCCGTCGGCCGGCATCGATCGCAACCGCCATTTGCTGATTCTGTTGACCGAACACCGGCCTGATCCACGGCCTCCTGAAGAGCAGAAGCACAATGCGCGCAAACAGGGTCTGCTGCAGCATGCGGCCAGCCGCGGCGGCGATCCTGTGGAAAAACAGCCGGAAGCACCGGCTCCGTCCAAACCGTCAGCCAGTGTGCCGCGATGAACAACAACCCGCATTACATTCTGCTGCCGGCCAGTCCGCTCTTTATTGCGGTCAGCCTGTTCGCTGCCTTCCTGCTGAATCTGCTGCCGTGGGGGCAATGGTTCGGTGTTCCCGATTTCGTCGCGTTGATTCTCGTTTTCTGGAGCATGCATCAGCCGCGCAAGGTTGGCATCGGCATCGCCTTTTTCATGGGCTTGTTGATGGATGTGCATGATGCTGCGGTACTTGGCGAGAACGCGCTGGCCTATACATTGCTGTCATATTTTGCGATCACTATTCATCGCCGTGTCCTGTGGTTTCCAAACCGTACGCAGGCATTGCATGTATTTTTCCTGCTGATCATGGCGCAGGTTGTCGGCGTCGTGGTACGGATGGTCGTTGGCGGACGTTTTCCGGGCTGGTTGTATTTTGCCGAAAGCGCAGTGGCTGCATGTCTGTGGCCGGTCGTGACGTGGATTTTGCTGGCGCCGCAGCGCAGGGCGATCGACAAGGACGACACGCGGCCGATTTGATCGGCTGACTGCAATAAGACTGAGGTCGGACGATGTTTGTTGTCCTTGATGATGAGCCGGTATTTTGACTGCGCATGACTGAACTAAAAGATACCGAACGCGAATTGCATCGCTTCCGCCTGCGCCTGTCGGTGGCGGGCGTGGTGGTGTTCGTGCTGTTTGCCTGTCTGCTGACGCGCTTTGTCTGGCTGCAGGTTTTCAAGCATAACGACTATGTGGCTCAGGCGGAGGAAAACCGCATATCCGTCGTCCCCGTGGTGCCGAATCGCGGTCTGATCATGGATCGCAACGGCGTCGTGCTGGCACGTAATTTTTCTGCCTATACGCTGGAAATCACGCCGACCAAGCTCAACGGCAATCTTGAAGACGTGATCGATGAATTGGCGAAGCTGGTCGATATCCAGCCGCGCGATCGCAAGCGTTTCAAGAAACTGCAGGAAGAATCGCGCAATCTCGGCAGTTCTCCGATTCGCGTGCGACTGACCGATGAAGAGGTCGCGCGTTTTTCCGCACAGCGCTATCGCTTCCCCGGCGTGGAAATCCAGGCACGACTGTTCCGTCAATATCCTCTCGGCGAAGTGGCATCGCATGTGGTCGGCTATATCGGCCGCATCAACCAGCGCGATGCGAAGGAAATCGAGGAGAGCGACGACGCTACCAATTACCGTGGCACCGAGCACATGGGAAAGGAAGGACTGGAGCGCAGTTACGAAGAGCAGTTGCATGGAAGGACCGGTTACGAGGAGGTCGAGGTATCGGCTGGCGGTCGTCCGGTTCGTACCTTGTCGCGTACGCCTGCAATCCCGGGCGACAACCTGATTCTGTCGATCGATATCGAATTGCAGAAGGTTGTCGAGCAGGCGTTCGGCGACCGCCGCGGGGCACTGATCGCCATCGAGCCGTCGACCGGCGACGTTCTTGCCTACGTGTCGATGCCGAATTTCGATCCGAATCTGTTTGTCGAGGGGATCGACCAGCAGAACTGGGATGCGCTCAACAATTCACCGGATCATCCATTGCTGAATCGCCCCTTGTCCGGCGCGTATCCACCCGGCTCGACCTACAAGCCGTTCATGGCGCTGGCGGCTCTGGAACTCGGCAAGCGCCGCCCGACGGACGCGATTTCCGATCCCGGCTATTTCATCTTCGGCAATCACCGCTTCCGTGACGACAAGGAGGGTGGCCACGGCATGGTCGACATGTACAAGTCGATCGTGCAGTCGTGCGATACCTATTACTACATGCTGGCCAACGATCTCGGCGTCGATGCGATTCACGATTTCATGGCGCCGTTCGGCTTCGGGCAGAAGACCGGCATCGACCTGAAATACGAACGCACCGGCGTGCTGCCTTCGACAACATGGAAGCGCGAGGCCTATCGCAAACCGGAGCAGCAGAAATGGTACGCAGGCGAGACGATTTCGATCGGCATCGGTCAGGGATATAACTCGTTTACGCCCTTGCAACTGGCGCATGCCACGGCGACACTGGCCAACAACGGTATCGTCATGAAGCCGCATCTGGTGAAGATGGTCGAGAACGGCGTGACACGCGAACGTACGCTGACCGTGCCGAAGGAAAGTTACCGGATTCCGCTGAAGCAGGAAAACATCGACGTCATCAAGCACGCAATGATCGGCGTGACGAAGGAGGGCACGTCGGCCCGTGTGTTCGCCAATGCCGGTTACGAATCGGCCGGCAAGACGGGTACCGCACAGGTGATTGCCATCAAGAAAAATGAAAAATACGACGCATCCAAGTTGTGGGATCGCCATCACGATCATGCGTTGTACACGGCGTTTGCGCCAGCCGACAAACCGCGCATTGCGATTGCGCTGATTGTCGAGAACGGCGGTTTCGGTGCGGTGGCCGCAGCGCCGATTGCAAAGGCGGCAATGGACTACTACCTGCTTGGCAAGCGGCCTGACGTCAAGCCGGCCGACAAAAAAGCGGAAGAGAAGCCGGTGCCGGCAGAGGAGTTGGTGGATTGATGGCACCGCATCTCTCGGCCGGAATCGAATCATGCGAATGGACATCCGTTTTCATGTCCGCAAAGAGGTAATCGATGGACAAGCGTTCGCTTACAAATTTGGTGCGACCTTATGTGCAGGTGTTTGACGGCCCGCTGATTCTGATCGTCTGCCTCATCCTGATGGTCGGTTCGGTGACGCTGTATTCCGCCGGCATCGATTTTCCAGGCCGTTTCGAAGATCACATGCGCAACATCATGATCTCGTTGCTGATCATGTGGATCGCCGCACTGATTCCGCCGCAGACGATGATGCGTTTTGCGGTGCCGCTGTACGTCGTCGGCGTCGCACTGCTGATTGGCGTGGCGATGTTCGGACTGATCAGAAACGGGGCGCGACGCTGGATCGATCTCGGCGTGATCATTCAACCGTCGGAGATCATGAAGATCGCGATGCCGATGATGCTGGCGTGGTTTTTCCAGAAGCGAGAAGGCATGACGCGCTGGAGTGAATTCCTGGTGGCAGGATTGCTGCTCATCGTGCCGATCGGGCTGATCATGCGCCAGCCGGATCTGGGCACCTCGCTGCTGGTGCTGGCCGCAGGTTTTTACGTGATATTTTTTGCCGGATTGTCCTGGAAGGTGCTGGTTGCCGCATTGGTCGCCGCGCTGGCAAGCCTGCCAGTCGCGTGGTCGATGTTGCATGATTACCAGCGTGAACGGGTGATGACGCTGATCGATCCGACCACCGATCCGCTCGGCAAGGGTTTCCACATCATCCAGTCGACAATCGCCATCGGTTCCGGCGGTGTGACGGGCAAGGGCTGGCTGCACGGCACGCAGGCGCATCTGGAATTCATCCCCGAACGTACGACCGATTTCATCTTCGCCGTTTTTTCCGAAGAATTCGGTCTCATCGGCAACTGCATTCTCCTGACTTTGTATTTGCTGCTGATCGGGCGCGGCATGCTGATTGCAGCCAATGCGCCGACCCTGTTCAGCCGTCTGATGGCCGGCGCGATCACGATGATTTTCTTCACGTATGCATTCGTGAACATGGGAATGGTCAGTGGTATTCTCCCGGTCGTCGGTGTACCCATGCCTTTTGTCAGTTATGGCGGCACTGCCTTCGTTACGCTCGGTTTGGGTGTCGGCATTCTGATGAGTATTCAGCGGCACAGAAAACTGATGCAAAGCTGAAGACGCCTTAAAATTTTTTCAGGAGAAGCGATGCAGTTCCGCCCTTGCGACAGATTGCGCGAATCGACGATCATCCTGTCGGTCACGGTATTGCTGGCGCTCGCCGGTTGCAGCAGCGTGCCGTTGTCATCGCCATCAACCTCACCTTCTCCGGGAACACCCCAATCCACCCCGTCCAAAGCCGGTTCCAAGCATCCGGTACTGCCGCCCGCAGGTTCCGGACGTGGCGGTTATTATCTGGATGACGGTCCGGGCGATGTGACGCCGGACGGCTTGCAGGATGTGCCGGATGCGGAGCCGCGTATCGAACCCTATTCGCGCACGGGCAACAAGCCGTATGTTGTCTTCGGCAAGCGTTATGTCCCGATTACCGATGCAAAACCGTTCACGCAGCGTGGCTACGGCAGCTGGTACGGCAAGAAATTTCACGGGCAACGCACTTCTTCCGGCGAGCCGTATGACATGTACCAGATGACGGCCGCACACCCGACGTTGCCGATTCCATCCTATGCGCGCGTTACCAATCTGAGCAACGGCAAGCAGGTAATCGTGCGCGTCAACGATCGCGGACCTTTTCACTCCAGCCGCATCATCGACTTGTCGTATACCGCTGCGTTGAGACTTGGTTATATCGGCAAGGGCAGCACGGAACTGCAGGTCGACCGGTTGCTGCCGGCCGATATCGAGCAGATTCTGGCGGCAAAAGAGAATGGTGCAAAAGTTGCGACAGTCGAACCGGAGGCAGCAGGTGTCGTGATGCCGGCAATGGAAACGACCTCATTGGCACCGCCTGCAATTCAGGCTGCGTCATCCACATCGGCCCCATCGATGCAGCCGACAGCAACAACCGCCGCGACGGCGCCTGCAGCAGGGTTTTACCTGCAGTTTGGGGCGTACTCACAATCTGCCAATGCAGAAGCGTTGCGTGCGCGTTTGTCGCAGAATGCGGGAAATGTGCTGCCATCGTTGACGGTCGAGTCATCAAACAATCTCTATCGCCTGTACAGCGGACCGTTTGCCACCCGAGGCGAAGCTGCTTCGGCCGCGATGCAGGTCGAGCAAAACGCCGGTGGTATCAAGCCCTTCATTGTGCAGCGTTAGGATCGGGACAAATTAGCCGGCATCATCTTCGCCGGTATTTTTGAGTTGCAGAGCGCGCTCATAGAGCGCGTTTTTTTTCTGCCCGGTAATCTGGGCGGTGAGCGCTGCAGCCTGTTTGAGCGGGCACTCCTGCAACAGAATCGTCAGGATGCGTTCTGCCTCCATCCATTCGTTGTCGCCGGCAGTTTGTGCACCTTCCAGCAACAGGACGAATTCGCCTTTTTGCCGGTTCGCATCCGCATTGATCCACGTGATCGCGTCCTGCAATGTGCAACGGTGCATCTCTTCGAACAACTTGGTCAGCTCGCGTGCGAAAACAATTTGTCGCGATGGTTCGAAAGCGTCAACAAGAGCGGCGACGGTTTCTGCGATGCGATGTGGCGCTTCGTAAAAGACCATGGTCGCGGTCATGGGTTTCAGTGTGGTGAGCACGGATTCGCGCTGCTTTGATTTTGATGGCAGGAAGCCAACGAAATGGAACTCGTCGTTGAGCAGGCCACTGGCCGACAACGCTGCAACTGCAGCGGATGCACCTGGCAGCGGCACGACGCGCAATCCCGCGTTGCGCACCGCATCGACGATGCGTGCGCCGGGGTCGGAGACTGCCGGCGTGCCCGCATCCGAAACCAGCGCAATGCGTTCGCCGGCCTGCAGGCGCGTGATCAGCTTGTCGGCGATTTCGCGTTCGTTATGTTGATGCGCGGCGATCAGGTGTTTCGACAGGCCGTAACGTGACAGCAAATGACCGGTATTGCGCGTATCTTCGCAAGCGACGGCATCCACGATCGTCAAAGTGTGCAAAGCACGCAACGATATGTCGCCCGCGTTACCGATCGGTGTGGCCACCACATATAATGTCGCCGGAGGATACGCCTGCCGCATCACGTCATCCATGATGGGTGCGATTGCGGACAGGTTGTTGTCGGAGTCAGTCATTGGGGGAATCGGATGTTGGGAAATCTCGCAAGAATGTGCGCGCTGGCCGGATTGATCTGCGGATTGTGCACGCCCGCAATGGCGCTGACAACTGTCGTGGCAGACACCGGTACACCGGCCGGCGTCAGTGTAACCGGCATTCAGGCGCAACAGGGCGTTGACGGCTTGCAGCTTGCACAAACCGATCTTTCCCTGGTGCGTGATGCGGGTGAGGTACTCGACGAACCGATCGCGGAAGCAGTCGAGTTGCCGGTGGTGACAGCCAGCTTTCCGCCGACACGCATTGCCTTGCTGTTGCCAAGCCGTTCCGATTCGCTGAATCAGGTTGCCAATGCCGTGCATGCCGGATTCATGGCGGCCTACCAGTATGAACCGGGCAATATCGTCATCAATCTGGTGGAAACCGGTGATGCGGCGGTGGACGTACTCTCCGGTTATCAGAGCGCTGCGGCCAATAACGATATCGTGGTCGGTCCGCTGACACGCAGTGGTGCAACCGAAATCATTGTGAACCATGCGGTTACCAAACCGACCATTGCATTGACGCAGCCGGATACGGATGAGGCCGGCACGATTCCTTCCAACATGCTGTTGATGGGTTTGTCCGTGGAAGATGAAGCGCGTCAGGCTGCTACGTGGGCTGCTGCGGGAAAATCCGGGTCCAAGGCATTTGCGATTTCGACCGGCGTTTCATGGCAACGCCGTGCGGCGAGTGCTTTTGTCACGAAATGGCGTTCACTCGGGATGCAGCCGGAGACGGTAGAGTTATCGACTGGTAGCGGGTTCATCAATGCGAACGGCATGCTGCAATTACGCAAACGGATTCAGGAAGAAAAGCCGGCGTTACTGTTTCTGGCACTCGATGCGACACAGGCAATCCAGTTGCGCATGGCAATCGGCAATACCGTGCCGATGGTCGGTACGTCGCAGCTGAATCCGGTGGCGCTGGACGATTGGCCGACCGCGAATCGTCTGAACGAACTGGAAGGAATGATGCTGCTGGACGTGCCGTGGCAATTGCAGGCGGATCATGCGGCGGTCATGGCGTATCCGCACTTGCCGCCGAATGCCGACCAGCGCCGCAGCCCGGATATCGAGCGACTGTATGCGCTTGGTATCGATGCCTATCGCGTTGCGCACAACATCGCGCTGAAGCAGACGGATTTTCAACTGGATGGCGTGACCGGAAAGCTGATTGTCCGTTTCGGCAATGGCCCTGCCTCTTTCGATCGCATCATGCAGACGGCGATTTATCGCGACGGCATGGTGCAGCCATTGCAGGCACCCTGAGCGTTTCCGCTCATCCGATGCGCGTTCCCGATTTTCGGCGGCCACGTACCGAGAAACAGATTGCCGGTCAACTCGGCGAAGATGCTGCGCTGTCCTATCTTCAGCAACGCGGGCTGGTGCTGGTCGAGCGTAATTTTTTGTGCAAGGGCGGCGAGCTCGATCTGGTCATGCAGGAAGGCGACGTACTGGTTTTCGTCGAGGTCCGCAAGCGTGCCGATCGCAGTCACGGCGGTGCCGCTGCCAGCGTTACACCGGCCAAGCAGAAGCGACTGACGACTGCCGCCCATCATTATCTGCAACGCTATCGCATGCCGCCCGCCTGTCGGTTCGACGTGGTCGCGATCGACGGCGATGAAACATCCTGGATCAGGAACGCCATCGTCGCCTGAGCTCATCCATGTTGCAGTCCGCGGCATCGTACTACTCTATAATCCGTACACCATGAATACGCAACGCATCCTCAGTCATTTCCACGAAAGTGCCGAACTGAAAATACAGGCGGCCTCGCAGCTATCCCATCCGATTGCGCAGGCAGTGGAACTAATGTTCACCGCCCTGTCTAACGGGAGCAGGATTCTCGCGTGCGGCAACGGCGGATCAGCGGCCGATTGTCAGCATTTCTCGGCGCAGCTGGTCGGACGTTTCGAACGCGAACGGTTGCCGCTTCCGGTGATGGCGCTGACGACGGATACCTCGATACTGACGGCCATCGGCAATGACTACAGCTATCAGGAAATTTTCAGCAAGCAGGTGCAGGCCTTCGGCCAGCCCGGCGATATCCTGCTGGCATTGTCGACGTCCGGCAATTCCGCCAACATCATTGCGGCGATCGAAGCAGCACGGGAGCGCGATATGCACGTCGTGGCGCTGACCGGCAAAGGTGGTGGTGCAATCGAAAAACTGCTTACCGACGCAGATGTTCACATTTGCGTTCCGCATGATCGTACTTCCCGTATCAAGGAAGTGCATTTATTGACATTGCATTGTTTGTGCGACGGCATTGACGTCGCACTATTTGGAGGAGATGAAAATGATTGACCTGAATCGTTACCTGGCAGCGGCACGCCGTCCGCTTGCGTTGGTGCTGGCAGTTGGCGCCACCGCGTTTGCCTTGCAGGGTTGCGTCGGTGTGATGATGGGCGGTGCCGTGGTCGGTACGCTGGCGGCGACCGATCGACGCACGCTGGGCGCGCAGACCGAGGACAAGGCGATCGCGGTAAAGGGCGAAGCGCGGATTCCGAAAGTGGTCGGTCCGAACGATCATGTCAACGTGACCAGTTTCAACCGCAAGGTTCTGTTGACCGGTGAAGTGCGCGACGAAGCGGCGAAGGCGGCAGCGGAACGTGAAGCGGCAGGCATCGAAGGCGTGCAATCGGTCGTCAACGAACTGGCGATTCTCGGTGCTTCCGGTTTCGGCTCACGTTCCAATGACGCGCTGATCACCGGCAAGGTCAAGGCTTCGCTGGTCGACGACAAGGTGTTGTATTCGAACGCATTCAAGATCACGACGGAGCGCGGCATCGTTTATCTGATGGGGCGTGTCACGCAGAGCGAAGGCGAGCGCGCTGCAGAAATCACGCGTGGCGTCAGCGGCGTAGTGAAAGTCGTCAAGGTCTTTGAGTACATCAGCGACGAAGAATACAAGTCGCTGACGACGACACCGGACAAAACCCAGCAAAAATAAGTCAGATTATTATTGCCGCCAATTAACAATTGGCTGTTCCCGATGATATATTGAGGCCGCACGCATTCTGTCGTGCGGCCTTTTTCATTGGGAGAGAACATGACTGCGGTACTCGTTTTGCTGGCAATTATTGTTGTCGTCGTGATCTGGGCGATCAGCGCATACAACGGCCTCGTCGCGTTGCGCAATCAGTTCAAGAATGCGTTCTCGCAAATCGATGTGCAATTGAAACGTCGCTATGATCTGATCCCGAATCTGGTGGAAACCGCTAAAGCCTACATGGCACACGAACGCGAGACGCTGGAAGCCGTGATCGCTGCACGCAATCAGGCCGTCAGCGCCAACAGGCAGGCTGCCGGCGATCCTGCCGATGCAGCGGCATTCAAGCAGATGGTAGCGGCCGACGGCGTGTTGAATGCATCGCTTGGGCGTTTGTTCGCCTTGTCCGAATCGTATCCGGACTTGAAGGCGAACGAAAACATGATGCAACTGAACGAAGAGTTGTCGAGCACCGAAAACCGCATCGCATTCGCGCGCCAGGGTTATAACGACAACGTAATGTCGTACAACATCGCGATTGAACAGTTTCCGGGCTCGGTAATCGCCAACATGTTCGGTTTCAAAGCCGGGACGTTGCTGGAATCGACCGAGTCGCCGGAAGAACGCAAGGCGATCAAGGTCGCATTCTGAATTTGACATCAACGCAGCTTCGCGCAAGTGAAGTCTGTGCGTTGATATCCCTCACTCTTCCCGAATGAATTTCTTTCAGCAGCAGGATCACGCCCGGCGTCAGACCAGGACGCTGGTGATTCTGTTCGTGCTCGCGGTGGCGGCGATCGTGCTGGCCGTCAATGTTGTCATGGCGATGTGCTGGATACTGCTGCAGGGCCAGCCGCTGGCGGGCACACATTCGTATCCGCATGGCTTCTTTGTCACCAATACGTTGATCACTGTCGTGCTGATCTGCGGCGGCACATTGATCGAAATGTTCAATCTGCGCGGTGGGGGCGATACCGTGGCGCGCATGGCGGGTGGCAGGCTGGTAATGCCGAATACGGGGGAACGGCACGAACGTCGCCTGCTAAATATTGTGGAAGAAATGGCATTGGCGTCAGGCGTGGCCTGCCCCAAGACATATTTAATGGAGAAGGAAGAGTCCATTAATGCCTTTGCGGCCGGGTATAGCCCGAATGAAGCTGTCATCGTCGTGACAAGAGGCACACTGGTTCGCTTAACCCGCGACGAGTTACAAGGCGTGATTGCCCATGAATTCAGCCATATCCTGAACGGCGATATGCGCTTGAATATCAAGTTGATCGGCGTCCTGTTCGGGATAGAAATGCTTGCCGATTTCGGGCTCAGGGTGATTGATTTTGCCGGCTACAGATATGGAGAAGGTATTGGCGAAAGAAGACTGACTATTTTCCATATCGGCATTTTGGCTTTTGGAACCACTTTCTTCCTGATTGGGTACATCGGACTTTTCTTCGGGAGACTGATCAAGTCGGCGGTGTCGCGACAACGCGAGTTTCTTGCCGATGCCAGTGCAGTGCAATTTACGCGTAATCCGGATGGCCTCGGATGCGCACTCCGCAAGATCGGCGGGTTGGCTCGCAAAGGTTTTGCACAGTCCAATATCGAGCATCACAGTGCCGAGCGGCTCTCTCATCTGTTTTTGAGCGCCGTGCGGCCAGGCCTGATGGCAGGTTTTTTTGCAACGCATCCACCGATTCGCGAACGACTGCGCCGTATATATGGGCGCGATATCGGCATGCTTGACGGTCCGGAACTGGTCGTCGCGGAACCGGTTGAAAGAGACCGGCCGGACAACAGGTTGCCGGATATTCCTTTTCTCGCTCCTGGCTTTGTCAGCGGTGAAGCGCATATGCAGGCGGCGGCTGAAGCAATTGCCGCAACAGCGGCCAGCGCATACGGAAACACGCATGAGACTGGCAATCCGTTGCAAAAAATCCGTCTGGCGCCGGAGATCGACCAGGCCATGCATGAACCCGGCGGTGCCAGTGCGATTGTCTATGCACTGCTGCTGGAAGGCGGCCGGCATCAGCAATTGTTGTCATTGCGTGAACATGCGCCAGCGCAATCGGCGCGCGCTGAGCGTCTGGCACAGCTTATCTGCCAGTTGCCGAGCAATGCACGTTTGCCACTCCTTGATTTATCGATGCCGGCATTGCGTCAGTTGAGTATTGCCGATCGTGCGGTGTTGTTGAAAAACGTTGATCGAATGATCGCCGCTGACCAGCGCGTAACCTTGTACGAGTTCGTATTGCAAACCGTGCTGACGCGACGACTCGATGCAAGGGCCGGTCGCGCCACGCCTTTCCGTTTTTCTGCGTTGACAGAATTGAAGGCCGAATGTGCGATTCTGTTTTCGCTTGCCGCGCATGTTGCCGCTCCGCTGTTGCAGCAATCGGCTGTCGTACTGTTCATGCGTGCCGTACGTGCTTATCCGCAACTGGGACTGGCCGAGCAGGATTTGATTGGAGCGCAGGCGCTGGGTTTTGCCAAGGTGAAGCTGGCACTCGATCGTGCGAACCTGCTGGCCCCGCTGGCAACGCCGATGCTCATCAAGTCGCTGGTGGCAATCGTCGATGCAGACCGCAATATGCCGCTGGAAATCGCGGATTTGCTGCGTGCAATTTGTGCTGCGATCGATGCGCCGATGCCGGCAAAGGTCGCCGCAATTTATACGGAATCAGGCTGGCCGGAAGCTGCCTGACGGTGTCAATCCTTGGCGACGGAATGCGTGCAACGCACTTTTCCCGATCTGTCTATAATGGCCGCACTCTGGCGCTTTCCGGTCTGTTTCCCATCATGCAAACATCTACCTCTGCCGCTGTTCCCGTTCCCAAGCGTACCTGGCTGAAAGTGCTGGCGCTGCTGGTCGTCGTTTCGCTGATTGGCATTGCCTATTTCTCGCTGTCAAAACGCGAAACGATTCCGGATGTGACATTCGTCGATTTGCAGGGGAAAAAAATCACCTCGCAGGATTTGCGCGGCAAGGTCGTGATGATCAATTTCTGGGCGACGTCGTGCACGACGTGCGTGAAGGAAATGCCGCAGATGGTGGAAACCTATAACAAGTACAAGACGGACGGGCTGGAATACATTGCCGTTGCGATGGCCTACGATCCACCGAACTATGTGCTGAATTTTGCCGAGACGCGCAAATTACCCTTTACCGTGACGCTCGACACGCAGGGTACGCTGGCCAAATCATTTGGCGATGTTCAATTGACGCCGACCACACTGGTAGTCGATAAAAACGGACATGTCATCAAACGCTATGTCGGCGAGCCTGATTTCGCGGCGTTGCATCGCTTGCTTGAAAAGGAACTGGCCGCCTGAGGGTGAATAGTCATGTCGCCGGACGTTTTCCACCGCTGACGCGTTCGATGCCCGCAAGATCCTTCCAGCTTTGTACTTCCTCGAATCCCTGATCGATCAGTAACTGGCGTACCGCTGCAGCCTGGTCGTAGCCGTGCTCCATCAAAAGCCAGCCGTGTCGTTCCAGATGTGCCGGCGCGTGACGGCAGATCGTGCGCAATGCCGACAAGCCGTCTGCATGATCGGTGAGTGCATCGACCGGCTCGAAACGCAGATCGCCTTCGGACAAATGCGCGTCTCCGGCGACGATATAAGGTGGATTGGAGACGATCAGGTCGAAGCGGTCGTCCCCATTCAGTGCGGAAAACCAGTCGCTGCGCAACAGACGCATGGTGACGTTGTTGTCGCGGGCATTGGAACGTGCAACTGCCAGCGCGGCTTCACTCACATCAAGTGCGGTGACGACGGCATCGGGGCGTGTATGTGCAATCGCGACAGCAATCGCACCGGAGCCTGTTCCCATGTCGAGAACACGACCGCCTTTCGGCAAATACCGCATGGCCAGTTCCACCAGCAATTCGGTTTCCGGACGCGGGATCAGGACGGCGGGGTCGACGTGCAGCGACAAGCCGAAGAATTCGCGTTCGCCGATCAGATAGGCGATCGGTTCGCCAGCCATACGGCGCGCGCAGAGATCATTCAGTCTCTGGATTTCGTCGTTCTTCAGCGAACGTCCCGATTGCGTGATCATTTGCACCCGCGACAGTTTTGTCGCGTGACCGAGCAGCATGCGCAGTTCGAGTTGCGGCAAGGCGATACGTCCGCCGGCCAGAATGGCGGCGACCGTTTCTCCGTCATGAAAAAACATCGCGATGTTATCCGGTGCCGGATTAACGATTGCGGCGCAAGCCGGTGCGCAGCAGCACGACGGCAAGGATGATGAACCAGACCAGCGCCCATTGCGGCAGTGAGAGACCGAAAATCGGCGCGTATTCTGTCGTGCACAAACCGTCAGCCTGGAACAGGAAAGGCATCAACTTGGCGGTCGGAATCGTGTTCAGCGAAGTTTCAAGCGGATCGATGCCGCAGGAAACAGTCGGATGTGCCTTGATGTAAATATGCCAGCCGGCGACGCCGGCACCAGCCAGCGAGGCAAGTGCGGCGAGAATCGCACCGGGTTTGGTGATGCGCGGCAGGAACGCGGTAATCAGGCAAATCAAGGCAACACCCGCGAAGGCATAACGCTGAATCACGCACAGTGGGCAGGGCAGCATGTTTTCGACATGCTGCAGATAAAGCGCAACGCCCAGAAGAGCGATGCAAATCACGGCAACGGCAATCAGGACGAATCGGGAATTTTTCATGTTTCGGCTTTCAAATTCAACGTTCAAAAGAAGTGGCAGCAGAAGCCTACCCTGATTTTTATCCGACTGCATCGGCCAATGCGGCCAGCAATTCCGCCTGATGTTCGGTCGCCAGTGCATTGGTCAGGTCGGTCAGGTCACCATCCATGATGAAGTCCAGTTTGTACAGTGTCAGGTTGATGCGGTGATCGGTCATGCGACCCTGCGGAAAATTGTAGGTGCGAATGCGTTCGCTGCGATCGCCGGAGCCGATCAGCGATTTGCGCGTGGCCGCTTCCTTCGATTGCTGTTCGCGCAGTTGCACATCCTTGATGCGCGCGGCCAGCACTTTCAGTGCGGAGGCCTTGTTCTTGTGCTGACTGCGATCGTCCTGGCATTCGACCACGATGCCGGTTGGCAAGTGCGTTAATCGTACGGCGGAGTCGGTCTTGTTGATGTGCTGACCACCGGCACCCGAGGCACGGAAGGTATCGATACGCAGATCGGCAGGATTGATATCGACATCTTCGACTTCATCGGCTTCCGGCATGACGGCAACCGTGCAGGCCGATGTGTGAATACGGCCTTGTGTTTCGGTAACGGGCACGCGTTGCACACGATGGCCGCCGGATTCGAATTTCAGTTTGGAGTACGCGCCGTTGCCGATGATGCGCGCAATGACTTCGCGATACCCGCCGAGTTCAGACTCCGACGCGGAAACGATTTCCACCTGCCAGCGGTTGCGTTCGGCGAAGCGCGTATACATGCGCAGCAGGTCGGCAGCGAACAGCGCCGATTCATCGCCGCCGGTACCGGCGCGGATCTCGAGGAAGATGTTGCGATCGTCATTCGGATCTTTCGGCAGCAGCATTTTCTGCAGATCGATTTCCAGCTGTTCAATCCGTGTTTTTGCTGCGGCAATTTCTTCCTGGGCGAATTCCTTCATTTCCGGATCAGACAGCATTTCTTGCGCAGAAAGAATGTCGCTGCCAGCCTGTGTGTATTCCTGATACAGCGCGACCAATGGACCGAGTTCGGCGTGTTCGCGCGTCAGCTTGCGATAGGTGTCCATGTTGGACGTCGCATTTTCCTGAGTCAGTAGAAGATTCAGTTCGGCCAGCCTTTCGGTGAGCTGGTCGAGTTTGGCGAGCATGGATGGTTTCATCGTGACAAATATTCCGGAATGATATGAAGGCATGCAGACATGCCATGAGCGGGTATTCCTGCGCTGCGAGAACCGCAGAAGCGCAGGAAAAAGCGACGAGCGTCGCTAGCGTTTGGTGCGGAACAGTTGCGGCAGGAGGGCGGCCAGACGTGCACGCTCGTCGCCCTGCGCATTGTTCAATGCCTGTTGCGGGCCATGCAGGAATTTGGCGGTCAAGCCCTTCGACAACGCCTCCAGAACCACATCGATATCTTCGCCGCGCGACAACAGCTTGCGTGCACGCTCCAGTTCCGCGGTGCGCATCAGCTCGCTGGATTCATGCAGATCCTGGATCAGCGGCACCACAGAACGTGCGTCGATCCAGTGCATAAAGGATTGCACGCGCGTTTCGATGATGGCCTCGGCTTGCGCGACGGCTGCCTGGCGATTTTCGACGCCGGTCTGCACAAAGGCGCCGAGATCGTCGACGGTGTACAGATAGGCGTCGTTCAGTCGCCCGACTTCTTCCTCGATGTCGCGCGGAACGGCAAGATCGACCATGAACATCGGCTTGTGGCGGCGCGTCTTGATGGCACGTTCGACCATGCCAAGTCCGATGATGGGTAGCGATGATGCCGTCGACGAAATGACGATGTCGTAATGCGCGAGCTGGTCGGGCAATTCCGCGAGACGGATGGCGCGACCATTGAAACGATGGGCAAGCGCTTCGCCGCGTTCCAGCGTGCGATTGGCGATCGTCAGCGATTTCGGATTCTGTGCTGCGAAGTGCGTCGCGCACAGTTCGATCATTTCGCCGGCACCGATGAACAGGACATTCTGTTCCGACAGCTTGTCGAAAATGCGTTGCGACAGACGCACGGAGGCGGCCGCCATCGAGACGCTGTGCGCACCGATTTCCGTCGTGCTGCGGACTTCCTTGGCGACGGCAAAAGTGCGCTGGAACATCTGGTGAAGATAAGTACCGAGTCCGCCGGCGGCATCTGCCTGGCGCACGGCGTCTTTCATCTGGCCGAGAATCTGCGGTTCGCCCAGCACCATCGAATCGAGTCCCGATGCCACGCGGAAGGCGTGTCGCACAGCATTGTCCTGCGGCAGCGCATACAGATAGGGGCGCAGATCGGTGTACGGAAGTTTGTGATAATCGGCGAGAAAGTGCGCAGTCAGATCGATCGCTTCATCGATGCCGCCGGGAAGATGGCTTGCTGCATACAGTTCGGTGCGATTGCAGGTCGACAGAATCGCCGTTTCGTCGCTGTATGTGTTGCTTGTGCTGCGTCCGTACCACGACCGCGCGGAAGCCACCGCCTGACCAAGCTGGTCGGCAGGGAAGGCTACCTTTTCGCGCAGTGAAACCGGCGCGGTGGTGTGGTTGATGCCAACGGCGACAAGTTGCATTGATGGCCAAATATTCAGCAGATGAATAGCTCATTATTATAGCCTGACGCCCATTTGCCAAGGCGTGGCGGCGAATCAGTCGGGTTGGCAACAAGGCAATGCCAGCGTGAAGGTCGTACCTTCGCCGATCTGGCTGGTGCATTCGATGGCTCCCTGATGGCGCTCGACGACGGTCTTCACGAAAACCAGCCCAAGTCCCACGCCGTCGTGACGTGTGCGGCCAGGGGTTTCCACATGCTGGAAGCGGCGGAACAGCTTGACCTGATCCGCCGGGGAAATACCGTAGCCATGGTCGCGGATACTGCAGACGACATGCAGATGATCGTTCCGGATTTCGGCCCAGACGGTGCAGACGATGTTTGTGTGTTCCGGGCTGTAATTGATGGCGTTGGAGAGCAGATTGGTCAGTGCGCGGGTCATCAAGGTGCGATCGACATGGACCGGATAATCGCCGTCTGCTCCTTCGACCTGCACCACGATATGCTTGCTCTTTGCCAGCGACCAGATTTCATCCGCGGCATCGAACAGCAGATCGTGAAAATCGACTTCCTCCAGGCGATATTCATGCGATTCCGCGCGTGCCAGTTGCACGAAATTGTCGGCCAGCCCAAGCGTTTTGCGCGACGCCTTCTCGATGCGCGCAAAGAGTTCCTGTAGCGGCAGCGCCGACGATTCTTCGCTTTGCAATTCGAGCAAGGCAAGGATCGACGCCTGCGGCGCGCGCATGTCATGCGACAGAAAGCGCAACGTTTCGTCTCGGCTGCGTTCGGCGGCGCGAATCGTGGAGATATCGATGATGTTGACGATCCAGCCGATCAATTGATTGGCGGCCGAATAGCAAGGCCCGCTCTTGACCAGCAGATCGCGGCCCTTGTGATCTTGTATGGAAATGCCGTCGGCAAATGTTTCGGTGTATTTGATATCCAGCAACTCGGCCCATTCGAAAGGCGTGTTGATGGTTTGTCTCAATGGCTGCGGCGTATTCAAATGCAGGAGCAGATGATAGATGCACATGCCGGAAACATCATCGAAGCCGACCGTCCGGTAATAATCGGCGGCATGTTTGTTGACGAGCAGCACCCGACCTTCAACGGTTGTGATCAGGGTCGCATCCGGCAAACTGTCCAGGCTGTCGGAGACGAATTGCCGCAGATCACGCACGCGACGCGCCGCTCTTTCCATTGCGGTGATGCGCTGCTCCAACACGTCGGCCATGTCATCGAAACGGACCGTCGAGGTTTCTTCCGGGAGCAGGTGCGGTTCCTGATCGAGACGGATGAACTCCTGACCGAGATAGGTGATCGCGGCTTCCAGTCGACGCCAGCTCCATAGCGGATAGGAAAGTATCAAGACGATGATGGCGGCAGACGGCGCCAGCCACACACCCATACTCAGACCGATATAACTGCCGATCAGCGTCATCACCAGCCAGCCGCCCGTTGCTAGCAGTGACATGCGGGGCGACAGTAGCAGATAACCGAGCAGCACCATCAACACCGGCATGATGTTGAAGAGCGCGTTTTTCCATTGCGGCGCAATCATGATGCGTTTGCCATTCAACAGGCTGGCCAGCACGTGCGCATTGATTTCGATACCGGGCATCGCACCGGAAGAACCGGAGACAGGGGTGGGATAGGAGTCCGCCATGCCGAGTGCCGTGGCACCGACCAGAACATATTTATCGGTGAAGAATTCGTCGGGGACTTCGCCGCGCAGAACGGAGACATACGGCACCGACTGGAAATGGCCGATGCCGCCCTGGAACGGGATATGAATTTGGTCGCCGCGTTGCCAGTCGTCCGGCCCATCAGGGTGTTCTATCTGCGGAAACTTCGTTGCGCTCATGTCTTCGCGATTGCCGGTCGCCAGCAATGCCGCCGCGAAATGCGGCCACCATCGATTGTCCTGTCCCTCTCGCAAAAAGACGCTGCGTACCACGCCGTCGCTGTCATGCTCGAGATCGATGTGGCCGAGTGCATGCGCAGCTTGCGCCAGTTCGGGAATCGGCATGTTGGCCGTCAAGCCGTGACCGACGCTCGACATCACGACCGGCAGCACGGTGCGATCGTTCTGTTTCAACGCTGTACTCAGCTTGGCGTCGTCGCCTTCATTGTGATTTGCGCGGTTTGATGATTCGGCCTCGGAAAGGATGACGTCGAGGCCGATCGCACGTGGATTTGCGTGATTCAGTCGCTTGAGCAGATCGGCATGGATGTTGCGCCGCCAGGGCCAGCGACCGAGTTGAGACAGGCTGTAATCGTCGATGGCGACAATGATGATGTCGTCACGCGCCTGTTCGTCATTGAAGGAGAGGAAGAAATCGTAGATCGATTGATCGAGGCGGCCCAAACCATTTTGCCAGCCCAGCGTCGCTGCCATGAGTAACAGGCCGACGAACAGCACCATCCATTCGCGTAGAGCCAGACGTCGCACGAAGGGAGAAAGCCATCGGGTATCCATGAATACGCGAGTCGCTTATCGGGAAGCGTTACGCGCATCCTGCTTGGGGCGCAGCGGATGACCGTCGTTGATGATCCACTGGTCGGTGACGATCAATGTTTGCGAAAATGAAAAGGGATTCGTGCTGCCGTCGGTATTGACGCTTTGCACGCGCGCAAAGTAGGTGCCGAACGACGGGCGTGAAAAACGGGCTTCGTTGCCGGTGACCGTATTCGAATATACCAGCCAGCTGAACTCCGGATCGCGCGCAACCTGGATGTTGTAGGTGCTGGTCGATGTGCCGGGCCATTGCAGCACGAGTTCGCGTGGATCACTGGATGCAACGGACGGAGCGGGTTGCGTCGGATCGCTGTTGGCCGCGGTGCGGTTTTGAATGGAGACGGCAATCGTGCGCGGCATACCCTCCAGACCGAGGCCGTCAATCGCCGACAGGCGCGCGAAGTATTTTCCTTCCGCGATGTTGTCGATGCTCAGGCCGTTTGCCTTGCCGGTCGCTTCTGCAAGCAGATGGAGCATGTCTGCATCCTGTGCCAGTTGAACATGGTAAAGACGTGCGCCGACGACAGGCACCAGCGAGAATTGGGCCGCGCCGTCCTGACGGTACGGCATGCCGTTCAATTGGGGTGGCGGCAGCAGGTCGATAGCCGGGCCCACGGTGGTACGCTGAATGATGTTGCCCTTTGCCGGCGGAAGCATGCGGACATCCTGCGTGCGTGTCGAGCTGGCGGCGACGTGACCGTCCAGCACTTCGGTGGCGACTTGATTGCCGTCATAGCCGACGCGGAAATTGGTGCCGCGCACACCGGCAACGGAAAGCGGGGTACGGACTTCGAAACGTCCCTTGTTGACGTCGAGCGGAGAAACACGCGAAACGACGCGACCGCGCAGCAGGGTGACTTCCACGCGAGGACTTCCGGTATAGAGGGATTTGCGTACTCTGGTCAGCTGGACGCTACTGTTCGATGGCAACGAGACGCGCGATTCATCTGCCAGGGAAAGTGTCAGGAAGCTGTTGATCCCCGTGTGGATTTTCGTCCCTTCGACGATTTTGCTGCCGACGCTGAGCACACCTGTGCTGCCGTCCGGATAGGTCGCGCTAATGGCGCCATTGCGGGCAATGACGGTTGCATCGCTCGGTTCGTCTGCCAGCAGGTCGGCGGGAATGATGATGCCGGTGCCGATCGGAATATTGTTGTCTTTGGAGATCCGATTGGCTTCACCAAGTGCTGTCCAGTTGGCAGTCTTGGTCGTGAAACGAGAGGCGATCGACATCAGCGTATCGCCGGCTTGCGCGTAATAAACAATGCCTGATGGATTGACGACAATGCTGCCGGGTGCCGGCGTGACGGGGCCCGACCAGGCCATCTGCATGACGATCGCCAGTGCTGCAACGAAAATCAGTTTGTGGAGGGCGATGCGCATGTTTCCTCTCCGCGCAACCCTTGGCGCGTCTTTCTACCCGGTCATCTGCTCCAGGCGGTAGCCGTAACTGTAAACCGGAGCCAATCGAAAGCCATGCTCTGGACGCAATTGTAACTTGCTCCGTACACGCGAAACGTGCGTATCCATCGTCCTGGACGGAATCTCGACATCGCGTGCCCATACCGCTTCCAGGATATAGGCACGTGACAGCGGGCGCCCCAGATTGCGGAAGAATAACAGAGCGAGATCGAATTCCTTCTGTGTCACTTCAATCGGCGTACCGGAAACCGTCAGACGTCCTGTGCGTGCTTCAAAAACAAAATTACCGAACTGGATCTGCTCGATCGGATTCTGGCTTGGATAGGCCCGACGCAACAGCGCCTGTACGCGAGCCAGCAATTCGCCGCGGCGGATCGGCTTGATCATGTAATCGTCAGCACCCGCTGCCAGCCCGGCAACGATATCGTCTTCGCCGGAGCGACTGGTCATGAACAGCACAGGCAGATTGGCCGGCAACTTCTCACGCGCCCAGCGCAACACATCCGCACCGCTCAAATCAGGCACCTGCCAGTCGATGATCAGCATATCGAAGCTTTCGCGGCGCAACTGGTTCAGCAGTTCCTTTCCGCTTTGGAACGGGTGGCAGAAATGACCGGCTGCACTGAGCACTTGACAGACTAAATCTGTCTGGCTGCGGTCATCATCAAGTACGGCAATTCGCATATTTTTGACGCTGGAGTAGCGGGTTGAATTCGTGGGGACTAATTTAACAAACTATTTCCACGCTGAACCTTCAACCGTTGCGATGTGACAATATTTCACAAATTAGAAAGCTATATATCGGATTTTTATGGCTTTTTTGCATCATGTCGGTGTTTCACTTACTTAATCATTCGATAAAAATTACCGGATCAAAAACGACGAAGCATATTAAAACTGCATGATTGTCTGTATATTTTTTGCTAATTAATCGTAAGACGAGCTCAAATTATGACCAATATGCTC
>NZ_DATMTD010000015.1:0-4098 GCF_035565035.1 Oxalicibacterium sp.
CAATCGCGGCGATGAAAGCCGAGGCAGGAATCGTGAAAATCCAGGCCCAGACGATATTGCCTGCCACGCCCCAGCGCACAGCCGACATCTTGCGTGACGCACCGACACCCACGATGGCACCCGTAATCGTATGCGTGGTCGAAACCGGCACGCCGAGCGCCGTCGCCAGAAACAACGTAATCGCACCGCCGGTTTCCGCACAAAAGCCGCCAACCGGTTTCAATTTCGTGATCTTCTGCCCCATCGTCTTGACGATGCGCCAGCCGCCGAACAGGGTGCCCAGACTGATTGCGCTGTAACAGCTGATCACCACCCACATCGGCAACGGATCTTCTGTCGTCGAGACACCGGCTGCAATCAACAGCATCCAGATGATGCCCATCGTTTTCTGCGCATCGTTACCGCCGTGACCCAGACTGTACATTGCTGCGGATACCAGTTGCAGACGCCGGAACAATCGATCGACATTTCGCTGAGAGGAACGCACGAACAGCCACGACACAACCACCATCATCAGCGCGCCGAACAGGAAACCAAGCAACGGCGACAGCACGATAAACAGGATGATCTTGATCAAGCCCGATGCGATCAGTGCGTCCGTTCCCGCCTTGGCGACCGCAGCGCCGACCAGACCGCCAATCAATGCGTGCGATGACGACGACGGCAGGCCGAAATACCAGGTCACCACGTTCCATGTAATCGCGCCGATCAATGCACCGAACACGACGTAATGATCGATGACGTGCGGATCGATGGTGCCCTTGCCGATCATCGACGCCACTTTCAGGTGAAATACGCCGATCGCAACGAAATTGAAGAAGGCTGCCATGGCGACTGCCGTTTGCGGTTTCAACACCCCGGTGGAAACCACTGTTGCGATGGCATTGGCGGCGTCGTGGAAGCCGTTCATGAAATCGAATACCAGTGCCAGAAAGATCAGTAAGGCGAGCAGGTAAAGGCTCATGTGAAGAGTTTGCATGGGTAATCTAGTCTTGGTTCAATGCGGTCGGATCGCATTCGCCGATGGCGACTGCAAACCGAAAGAGACGCAATGCTGATGTTCTTGCTCGTACATCAGGCGTTTTCGACAATGATGCCTTCGATAATGTTGGAAACGTCTTCGCAACGATCGGTGACGGTTTCCAGCAACTCGTAAATCGCTTTCAGCTTGATCAGGTTGCGAACGTCCGGCTCCTCGCGGAACAGTTTCGACATGGCAGCGCGCATCACGTGATCGGCATCGGATTCGAGACGGTCGATTTCCTGGCAGATTGCCAGAATCTCGCGCGAATTATCCATGTTGTGCAGGAGGGCCACAGCCGACTTGACCTTCTCGGTACAAGCCAGGCACAACTCCGCCAGACGCTTTGCTTCCGGCGTGATGGCCTTGATGTCATACAGCGAAATCGTTTGCGCGGCATCTTCGAGCAGATCGAGGATGTCATCCATGCGCGTGATCAACTGATGAATATCGTCACGATCGAGTGGCGTGATGAAGGTTTTGTGCAATGCGTCGAGCGTTGCGTGCGTCACCTTGTCGGCCTGTTTTTCAATGCCTTCGATCGCGTGCACACGGATTTCCAGATCGTCGAAATTGGTCATCAGGGCAACCATTTCCTTTGCACCCTTGACGCACAGTTCGGCATGCTCGTTAAAGAGATCGAAAAATTTGCCTTCTTTCGGCAGAAGTCGTCCAAACATGATTACTCTCTTTGAATAAATTAAAACGTGGGAACAGGGTGCAATGTCGTCAATAAATGACGGCGCAGAACAAGTGAAGCGAATGCGTGGAATGCCATGTCAGTCGCCCTGGTACAGCGCGGCCGAGCCGGTGTAATTCTCGAATTTGGTGTACTGCCCGAGGAAGGTCAGGCGCACCGCGCCGATCGGGCCGTTACGCTGTTTGCCGATGATGATTTCGGCCGTACCCTTGTCCGGCGAGTCGGGGTTGTAAACTTCGTCGCGATAGATGAACAGGATGACGTCGGCATCCTGCTCGATTGCGCCCGATTCGCGCAGATCGGACATGACGGGACGCTTGTTCGGGCGCTGTTCCAGCGAACGGTTCAACTGCGACAACGCGATTACCGGGCAATTCAGTTCTTTTGCGAGGCCCTTCAAGTTACGCGAAATTTCGGAAATTTCGGTCGCACGGTTTTCGCCGGCGGAATTCGCCGCCATCAGTTGCAGGTAGTCGATGATGATCAGGCCGAGCTTGCCGCATTGACGCGACAGGCGACGCGCACGCGCGCGCAATTCGATCGAATTCAGTGCCGGCGTTTCATCGATGAACAATTGCGCGTCGTTCATCTTCTGGATCGCATGGGTCAGACGCGGCCAGTCCTCGTCGTTCAGACGACCGGTACGCAAACGATGTTGATCGAGACGACCGACCGAACCGAGCATACGCATTGCAAGCTGTGTACCGCCCATCTCCATCGAGAAAACGGCGACCGGCAAGCCGCTTTCGATCGCAACCGTTTCACCGATGTTGATCGAGAACGCCGTTTTACCCATCGATGGACGACCGGCGACGATGATCAGATCACCGGGTTGCAGACCAGAGGTCATCCGGTCCAAATCGGCAAATCCGGTCGGCACACCGGTGATGTCGCTGGTGCTGTCGCGGTTGTAGAGTTCATCGATGCGTTCGACGACTTGCGTCAACAGCGGCTGGATTTCCTGGAAGCCTTGCGCACCGCGCGCGCCCTCTTCCGCGATCGAAAAAATCTTGGATTCGGCTTCGTCAAGCATCTGCTTGACTTCCTTGCCCTGCGGATTGAACGCGTTGCCGGAAATTTCGTCGGAGACGGTGATCAGTTTGCGCAACACGCCGCGGTCGCGCACGATCTCTGCATAACGGCGAATATTGGCGGCGGACGGCGTATTCTGCGCAAGCGCATTCAGGTAGGAAAGACCGCCTACCTCCTCTGCCTTGCCACTATTGGACAACGCCTCGAATACGGTGATAACGTCGGCGGGTCGCGAGCCGTTGATCAGCTTGACGATGTGCTGGAAGATGATGCGATGGTCGTAGCGGTAAAAATCGTCCTGGCTGACGAAATCCGCAATGCGATCCCATGCAGCGTTGTCCAGCAACAAACCACCCAGAACGGATTGTTCGGATTCGATGGAATGTGGCGGAACACGGAGGGAGTCGAGTTGCGGATCGGCTGGCGTATTCATGGCGCGCATTATACCTTTTACGAGCGAACGCTTCGAGAAAACGGACAATAAAAAAGCCGGGAAAACCCGGCTTTTTTATTGTATCAACTGCAGTTTGGCTTACGCCTGATCGCCAACCACGGTGATCGTCACATCGATAACGACGTCGGTATGCAACGCAACGGCAACAGCATGGTCGCCAGTGGTTTTCAGCGGGCCGGTAGGCATGCGGATTTGCGCTTTTTCAACAGCGAAACCTTGCTTGGTCAGCGCTTCAGCGATATCGGAGTTGGTAACGGAACCGAACAGACGGCCGTCCACACCCGATTTTTGCGTGATCTGGATCGATTGACCCGTCAGTTTTTCGCCTTGGGCTTGTGCTGCTGCCAGTTTTTCTGCAGCGACTTTTTCCAGTTCTGCGCGTTTGACTTCGAATTCAGCCAGCGCGGTTGCCGTTGCACGGCGAGCCTTGCGCTGAGGAATCAGAAAGTTACGTGCGTAACCGTCCTTGACTTTGACGACTTCGCCGAGATTGCCGAGGTTAACGACTTTTTCCAACAGAATGACTTGCATGTTTTTTCTCCTGATTCAGTCGTTGATTACGCGTTGTGCAGATCGGTGTACGGCAGCAGCGCGAGGAAACGTGCGCGCTTGATCGCGGTATCAACCTGACGTTGATAGATTGCCTTGGTGCCGGTCAGACGGGCCGGCATGATCTTGCCGTTTTCCTGAACGAAGTCTTTCAGCGTGTCGATGTCTTTGTAATCGACCTGCTCGACGCCTGCAGCGGTGAAGCGGCAGAACTTCTTGCGTTTGAACAGCGGGTTCTGCTGTTTGCGTTTTTCTTTCAGTTTGTTCTTGTCGAATTTTTTACCGAATGCCATTTTTGTCTCCTGTATCTAAATGTGTTTTTCGAAATCTGTGAGATGGAAA
>NZ_DATMTD010000016.1:0-2053 GCF_035565035.1 Oxalicibacterium sp.
ACTCGTGTTGGCAGAGAAGCTGGCCGCCATCGGCGAGATCACCGCCGGCGTTGCGCACGAGATCAACAATCCGGTCGCGGTATTGCAAGGCAATCTCGACGTCCTGCGCGATACGCTGGGCCAGGCTGCCGCGCCGGTGCAGGACGAGCTAAAACTGATGGATCAGCAGATCCAGCGTATCAACACGATTGTCACCAAGCTGCTGCAGTTCGCCAATCCGGGCGAGTTTGCCGGTTATGTTGAAGCGATCATGGTGGACGATGTGGTCACCGATTCACTGGTGCTGGTGCGCCACCTGCTGAACCAGTGCGATATTCGCGTCGAACATCACAAGGGTGCAACGATTGCGGTACCGATCAATCGCGGTGAATTGCAGCAGGTGCTGATCAATCTGTTTACTAACGCCATCCACGCGATGAAGAACGGCGGCAGCCTGACGATCACGACGGCAGACTGGCATGGCGAGAACGATGCCAGTGGCGTCGACATTCGTGTTGCCGATACCGGCGCCGGCATCCGTCGCGAAGACTTGCCGCGCGTGTTCGACGCCTTCTTCACGACCAAGCGTCAAGGTGGCACCGGCCTCGGACTATCGATCAGCTACACGCTGGTGGCGCGCTACGGCGGCACGATATTGGTGAAGAGCGAAGAAGGCCAAGGTACCGAATTCACCGTGCACCTGCTGGCTTGAACATCGACTTTCTTGATACTTTCGCCTTAGAGTACCTCCGTTCTAAGCCCTTGCACGCGGCTTCAACCGGAAGCTGACTCCCATGCGATTGATCGCATTCATGGTGGCGATCACGATCGTCAGTTCGACTAAGGCCTTTTCTCCAAACGCGGCCAGTGCTGCCGAGTATGCCTCGTCTGACGCATGGGTTTCGCTCACGCGCGTCACCTCTTCCGCCCATGCAAGGGCCGCGCGTTCCTGGTCCGAAAACAAATATTCGACCTCGGCCCATACCGGCACCAGTACAATCTTTTCGACGGACATCCCGTGTTTGACAAGATCGCGGGTGTGGACATCGATACAGTGAGCACAGGTATTCAATTGAGAAACCCTGAGAAAAACAAGATGAATGAGTTCGGGTTCCAGACCAGTGTCCGTCGTTGCGTAATGATGGAGTGCTCCCAGCGCCTTGGCGCCTTCCTGCGAAACTTGAAACCAGTTTGCGCGATTCATCGTTCGTACTTCCTTTCGTGAGGTGATTAGTCATGCGGCTGACAAAATCCGGCCGCTATCTACAAGACGCGCGACCTTGTGCGGCTGTGACAACACCGCATGGATCTGTCACAACGGTCGGCGCTGAACCGTCTAGAAAGTATTGTTTAAGACTAAAGTAACTATGAAGTCCGCCGACCTGCTCGTGTTCGAGGCCTTACGCCCACGTCTTTTCCTGATTGCCTATCGCATGCTTGGCATGCGTGCCGACGCCGAAGATGTCGTACAGGATGCTTGGCTGCGCTTTTCCACCAGCGCGCATGATGAAATCAAGTCGGCTGAAGCATGGCTAGTAACTATCACGACACGGCTGTCGATAGATCGCTTGCGAAACCGAAAAAACGAGCGCGAAAGCTACACCGGTTGGTGGCTTCCAGAACCTGTTGTCGAGATGGTCGAAGACACACCTGAAACAGCTGCGGAATTGGCAAGCGAGGTTTCCGTCGCAATGTTGTGGGTCATGGAACGGCTGACGCCGGAGGAGCGTGCTGCGTTCCTGATGCGAAAAGTATTCGACCAAGATTATGTTGACGTTGCGGCTATGCTTGGCAAAAGCGAAGCCGCCTGCAGACAACTTGTCCATCGGGCCCAAGAACGGATACGTGAGGAAAACCCGCGTTTCACGGTCTCGAAGAATACGCATCGCGTCGTGCTCGAAAATTTCATGCAAGCGGCAGCCAATGCCAATCGCGATGCAATGAAGGAACTTCTATCGGCGGATGTCGAATACAGGGCGGACGGTGGAGGAAAAGTCCCGTCGCTGGACAAGGTTCTCATCGGGACAGGACGTGTGGCAGGACTTTATTGGGCAGTCGAAAACGCTTTCCGTGG
>NZ_DATMTD010000017.1:0-54592 GCF_035565035.1 Oxalicibacterium sp.
CCTAAGTTCAAACCAGGTAAAGCTCTGAAAGACGCAGTTAATTAATAATTGCGTAGTGCTTTTTACGGCAAGATGCTGTAAAATAATTTTCTTTGCGGCGTGGTGACAACGCTGTATGTTTGACTGGGTAAAGCAAGGCTCGTTGGGTGCTTAGCTCAGTTGGTAGAGCGGCGCCCTTACAAGGCGTAGGTCGGGAGTTCGAGCCTCTCAGCACCCACCAATTCAGTCAAACTCGCAAAGAAACATCAAGTAGTCAGGAGTGGTAGTTCAGCTGGTTAGAATACCGGCCTGTCACGCCGGGGGTCGCGGGTTCGAGTCCCGTCCACTCCGCCAAAATCAAAAAGGCGAACGAGAGTTCGCCTTTTTTCATATTCGACGTCCTGATCGTGTTCTGCCTGTGATTGGTTAGCCATGTTTGAATTTATTCGCACCCACCAACGTTTGATGCAGTTCCTGCTGCTGCTGATCATCTTTCCGTCATTCGCTTTTTTCGGACTGGAAAGTTACACCAGCATGAGCGACTCATCGAGTGCGGTGGCAAAGGTCAATGGTCAGGAAATCACGCAGCCGGAATGGGATGCGGCACAGCGCGAACAGATGGAACGTTTCCGTCAAATGTTCGGCGATCAGTTCGATCCGAAAATGTTCGATACGCCGGAAGCCAAGCAGGAAGTGTTGAACAATCTGATTTCGCAGCGTGTGCTGGCTGCGGAAGCCAAGCACAACCAACTCGCTGTTTCCGACCAGATGCTGCAGCAGACGATCGGCAATATGGCTGCCTTGAAGGGCGCGGACGGCAAGTTTGATTTTGAACGTTACAAGACATTGCTGGCAGCGCAGGGCATGACGCCTGAAATGTACGAAGCTCGTTTGCGTCAGGATATGGTTCTGCAGCAGGTCAATGCAGCGATCCAGACCACAGCGTTTGCGCCGGATTCGCTGGCAAAGCGTTTGTCCGAACTGGGCGAGCAGGAGCGGGAAGTGCAGCAATATTCGTTCAAGGCTGCCGACTACAAGACGCAAGTCAAGGTGACGGACGATATGCTCAAATCGTATTACGAGAAAAGCACGCAGTTCGACGTGCCTGAGCGTGTGAAAGCGGAGTACGTCGTCCTGACTGCGGATGCCGTCGCATCCCAAATCAATGTCAGCGATGCCGATATCAAGGCTTATTATGACCAGAATGCTGCGCACTACAGCACGCCGGAACAGCGTCGTGCGAGCCATATTCTGATCGCGGTAAAGAAAGACGCATCTGACGAAGAGAAAAAAGCAGCAAAGGAAAAGGCAGAGAAATTGCTGGAAGCGTTGCGCAAGAATCCCCAGCAGTTTGCAGAACTGGCCAAAAAGAATTCAGATGATCCGGGCTCTGCAGAACGTGGTGGCGATCTGGATTTCTTTGGCAAAGGCATGATGGTCAAACAGTTTGAGGATGCTGCATTCAAGTTGAAGCAGGGGGAACTGAGCGATCTGGTGCAATCCGATTACGGTTACCACATCATCAAGGTAACGGCGATCAAGCCGTCTTCCGTCAAGCCGCTGGATGAAGTCAAAAACGAAATTGCAGGCGATATCAAAAAACAGTTGTTGACGAAGAAATTTGCCGAAACTGCCGACGTGTTCAACAACACAGTGTACGAGCAGGCTGACAGCCTGAAGGCAGTGGCAGACAAACTGAAATTGAAAATCGAAACCGCTGATAACCTGTCACGTCAACCGAATCCTGCTGTTGCGGCGACGGCACCTTTCAATAACGCAAAATTCCTGACAGCGTTGTTCTCGGATGATGCGTTGAAAAACAAGCGCAATACGGAGGCTGTCGAAATTGCGCCAAATACGCTGATCGCGGGTCGTGTAGTCGAATACAAACCGGCATCGAAACGTCCTTTCGACGAAGTGAAGACGCAAATACATGATCACGTCGTTCAGGTAGAAGCGGCGGCATTGGCAAAGAAAGCTGGCGAAGCAAAGCTGGCTGAATTGAAGACCAAGGATGATGCGTCCGGCTTTGCAACTGCACAGACGATGTCACGTGCGAAAAGTCAGGACGTGAATCCACAGGTGTTTCTGGCTGCGATGAAGGCGGATACCAGCAAGTTGCCGGCATTCGCAGGCGTCGATCTCGGTGCGCAGGGATATAACGTGCTGCGTATCGTACGTGTTGTACAACCGACCAATGTAGACAATGCGAAACGCCAGGCAGAAAAACAGCAGATCGCGAATGCTCTGGCAGAGGAAGAAACGCAAGCCTATATCGAGGCACTGAAGCAGAAAGCCAAGGTCAAGATATTGAAACCGTCGGCAGCGACTCACGCTACTGAATAATGATTTGTCCGGCGCGTACGGGCAATCAATAAAAAAGCCGCTGATTCAGCGGCTTTTTTTATTGAAGCAATCAGTGACGACAGATCAATCTATCGGGCGATTCATTTCGCAATTAGCGGTTCAAGGGCTGGCCAGATATTGTTCAGAATGATCGGGTGAGCATTTTCGTTCGGATGAATGCGATCAGCCTGGAAAAGCTCCGATTTTTCCGCCACGCCTTTCAGCATGAAGGGTACCAGCGCCGAGCCGCTATCTTTCGCCACTTTGGGAAAGAGCGCGGAAAACTGTCGCGTGTAATCGCCTCCGTAATTTGGCGGGATCTGCATGCCGATAATCAGAACCTTGGCTTTTGCATCTTTGGCGTTTTTGATCATCGCCTGCAGGTTGTCTTGCGTAGCCGATAGCGAGAGGCCACGCAACGCATCGTTGGCACCCAGCTCTATGATGACAACATCCGGTTTGTGTTTTGTCAGCAGTGTTGGCAGGCGGGAACGTCCCCCGCTTGTCGTTTCACCGCTGATGCTGGCATTGACGATATGCGCGTCGATTTTTTCCGTGGCGAGCTTCTGCTGTAGCAGGTTGACCCAGCCGCGGCCGCGTTCGAGTCCATACTCTGCAGACAGGCTGTCGCCGAGCACTACGATGGTTTTTGATGCAGAATAGGCGGTCGTTGCCAACGAGGCCAGCATGAGCGTCAGCATCATTTGCAACGTCATCCGAAATAGTGTTCCCACCTGATGAGACAACCTGAAATCAAACGGCATGCCTGAATCCTCTCTTTCGTATCCTGCAGTCGAAGCAATCAATCTGACAAAACGCGTGGCCGATGCAACCGGCGAACTGACCATTCTGCATGGTGTTGATTTTACCGTGCAGGCTGGAGATACGCTGGCGATTGTCGGTGCGTCCGGTTCAGGCAAGTCGACGTTACTCGGTTTGCTGGCGGGACTGGATACGCCTTCGGCGGGAACGGTCAAGCTGGGCGGTAAGGATATCTTCGCGCTGGATGAGGATGGTCGGGCAGGATTACGCAAGGAACGGCTCGGTTTCGTATTCCAGTCCTTTCAGTTACTCGGCCATTTGAATGCTCTTGAAAATGTCATGCTGCCGCTGGAATTGCGCAGCGATACCAAGGCAAAAGAGAAAGCGGAAGCGATGCTGGCACGTGTCGGACTTTCCAGCCGTCTCAGACATTATCCAAAATATCTGTCGGGTGGAGAGCAGCAACGTGTCGCACTGGCACGCGCGTTTGTTAGTGAACCGCCGCTATTGTTTGCCGACGAGCCGACAGGCAGTCTTGATGCAGCAACCGGCGAGTCGGTGATCAAGCTGATGTTCGAGTTGAATCACGAGCGCAAATCCACACTGGTGCTGGTCACGCACGATCCGTCAATTGCGGCGATGTGCAAAAGAACGATCACGATTTCCGCAGGCCGGCTGGTCTGATTGTTCAGATTGGCCGCGACTTGAATGCGTGATCGTTGATCAGACGATTCAGCAACGTTCGGGTTTCCGGAATCAGTTCACTTGCGACCAGCCCGACGGGACCGATTCCGCGCGTCACCAATTCGTCGGCTGCTGCGCCATGCAGCCAGACCGCTGCAAGAGCAGCTTCCCAGACGGGCCATCGCTGAGCCAGCAATGCGCCGCAAACACCCGATAGCACATCGCCGGAACCTGCCGTCGCCAATGCGGGATTGCCGGTCGGATTGATAACGATGTTGCCGTCGGGCGCAGCGATGATGGAGCCGGAACCTTTCAGAATGACGATGGCATTGAACATTATCGCGAGCTTGCGTGCTGCAGCGATGCGATCTGCCTGAACTTCTGCCGTCGTGATTCCGAGCAGGCGGGCAGCTTCGAGCGGATGCGGCGTCAGCAGGACGGAAGTTCGGCATGCCGATATTTTTTGCCGGAACGCGGGTTCTTCCGCAACAAGATTCAGCGCATCGGCATCCAGTACCAATAATTCTTTGGCAGCCAGGGCTTTGGCGAGCAGGTCATGCGATTCACGCGAATTTCCCATACCGGGGCCGGCGACGATCGTTTTACTTGCGAAATCGATTTCCGACGCCATGCGACACATCAGTTCAGGCTGCAGGGTGTCCCAGGTCGGATTGCCGGCAATGGAGGCAACGAATACACGACCGGCTCCGCATTTCGCTGCAGTTCTTGCCGAGAGAATGACTGCGCCGGTCATGCCATGCGCGCCTCCGAGCACCGCGACATCGCCGTAACTTCCCTTGTGTGAATTGTGTTGTCTGGCGTGGAGTGCATGCGAGAACGTATCAATTCCGTTTAATACCATCGCAGATGGAATGAATGATTCGGGAGAAATGTCGAGAAAGGCGACGCTGACTTTGCCGGCATGATCGCGACCATCGCAGGTATGCAGTCCCGGTTTGTTGCCGATAAAAGTAAGGGTACTCGTGGCGCGGACGGCAATACCGGATACGCCGCCGATGACGACGCCGGTATCCGCATTCAATCCGCTCGGAACGTCAAGTGCAAGAACGGGGGCGTGCATGGCATTGACGGTTGCGATCAGTTGTCCGATGTCGCCAGTGATCGTTCTTGCCAATCCAATGCCGAACAGGCCGTCGATAATCAATGACCATTCGGTTTGTGCAATGCTGTCGATATGCTGCAGGTTGATGAATGCGATTCCCTTGTTTGCGGCATGCGCATAAGCTTGTTGCGCATCGGGCGGCAAGGTCGCAGGGTCTGCGGTGAGCAGGCAAATCACTTCGCAGCCGCTTTCTGCCAACAACGCAGCGGCCTCCAGTGCATCGCCGCCGTTGTTGCCCGGACCGGATAGCACGAGAATCGGTTTCGTCTTGTCGTTTTCGCGCTGCATTTCGAGCGCAAGCATGGCGGCGGCTTTGCCGGCGCGCTGCATCAACGTGAATGCAGGAAGAGTCCGTAAGGCAGTCTGCTCGATTTCACGAATGGATTCGACGGAGTAGAGCTGATGCGAGTCGGTCATGATGGCGGACACCTTCGAGAAGAGGAGAATGCCCGCTCGATTCTAGCTGACTCCTGCCGGCACCACGTACATCAGATTAATGTTGATAGCGTAGCGAACTCAGACCATCGACGGCAATATCCGTTGCACGTTCGGAAACGATATCCGCCGCGAGTTTGCCGGCGCCGGCCGCCATCGCCCATCCGGCAGTGCCGTGGCCAATATTGAGGAAGACATTTCTGATCGACGTTGAACCGATCAGCGGTACACCGTCTGGCAGCATCAGGCTGTTACCGGACCAGAAGGTCGCCGCGTTGTAATGGCAGGCGTCGGGAAACCAGTCGTAGGCAACCTTCAACAAGGTATTCAGCGCGGCCTCGCGTTGTGTCGCAGTGCGTGCACCAAGCTCGGCGGTGCCGGCAATGCGAATGCGGTTACCCATGCGCGCGATGGAGGTCTTGTAGGTTTCGTCCATCAATGCATTCAACGGCACCGATTCGAAATTGCGGATCGTCGCTGTCGCAGCGTAATACCTGACAGGTTGTGTCGGCAGTCGCATTCCCAACGGCGCAAGCAGGGCGGCGCTGTCGGCACCGGTCGCCAGCACGACGGCGTCGGCGGACAGATTCAGATCATCGACCTGCATCAGGACACCACGATACGATTGATGGATGGCCTTGACGTCGCAGCCGAAGTGGAATTCCACACCCATTGCCTGGGCCAACTGACGAATCTGGCGTGCGAACAAGGGGCAGTTGCCGGATTCCGCTTGTGGCAGATGCAAGCCGCCGGCGAGCCTTGCCGATGAGTTGAGGGCAGGTTCGAGCAGGCGCACGTCTTCCATCGCGAGAATGTCGTGGCGGATGCCGCTTTCTGTCAGAAAGTCGAATGCCGCTTTTGCCTGTTGCAATTCGCGCTCGGTACGATAAACCTGCAAGTAGCCGGTTGTCTGTTCGTAATCGAGTTGATGCCGGTCGCGCAGATACTGCATCACTTCCTGACTGTATGCGGCAACGCGATGCATGAGACGGCGATTGTGGCGATAGCGCTCGATATCGCATTCCTTTACCCAGCGGCGCATCCAGCTCCATAACGCAGGATCCCAGGTGCGATTGAGGAAGAGCGGCGATTCCGGCTTCATCAACAGAGAGAACAGGGATTTCGGCATGCCGGGAGCAGCCCATGGTGCAACGGCATCGGCCGCCAGAATACCGGCGTCACCGAAGCTGGCTTCTTCCGCAATATTGTTACGGCGTTCCATGACGACGACTTCGTGTCCCGCTTCGGCCAGAAAATAGGCGGTACAAACGCCGACGACACCCGCACCAATGACCGCTACTTGCATTACTTCCATCCTTCTAAAATCAACCCGCCATGTTACCAAGTCGGCGCGTCAATATGTGAGCGCAGGACAAAAGTTCGCATAAATTTTTTCGTCGCTCAGGATGCTTATGCTTACATCGGGGCACGGCATTACGCCGGGAAGCTGGCAAGAAAAAACCGCCCGCAGGCGGTTTTCAGTGTGGACAGATTGTCCTTACATGGGGCGACGGCCGCTGATGATGCGCAGCAAAACGATCACGATTGCAATGACCAGCAGGACGTGAATGAAACCGCCGATGGTGTAGGAACTGACAAGACCGATCAGCCACAGGATGACGAGTACGACAGCGATGGTATAGAGCATGGCATTTCCCTTTCTTCTCCGGATTGGTTATTTGTTGAATGCTCGCCACGGCGTCACTCGACGACGACGGCATGCGGGTACATCTGTTCAGATTCCATTGCAGTCTAGGCCGATGCCCTGAAGGAATCTGTACGTTATCGCACATAGGCAACATCACGCGGGCATACCGTAACGCCAGTCGAATAGAGGCGATGCCGTACGGAACGATCCGGTAAAAATATTGCCAAATCAGGAACATTGTGGAGGCGTGGCGGAAAATGACAGACATTACCAACGAGCAGAAGGTTGCCGGAACCGGCGTCGTTCGTCACGGGAAGATGGATACATCCAAGAACGGGCAGGATAATCCTGCCGTCCTGTTGCCAATTCCAGTCGACGCACGTGGCATTGCGTTGTTGTTGATTGCATCGATTGCGCTGGTATTCGCGTTATCGGTAGCGCACAAGTTTTTCATCCCGCTGGTATTCGGCATTTTCATCGCCTATACATTGAATCCGCTGGTCGTCTGGCTGGAACGTATTCATATCCCGCGTCTGCTCGGGACGTCGATCATTATCGCGGCGATTCTGAGCAGTGCACTGTTGACGGTCTATAACCTGCGCGATGAATTCAACTCCATTCTCAGCGATCTGCCTGTTGCCACACAAAAGATGTCGCGCACATTGAAGAATCTGCATCGCGGTCAGCCAAGCACCATTCAACAAATGCAGGCAGCTGCAACGGAAATCGAAAAGGCGACCAATCAGGCAGCCGGCGTGCGTGCGGCACCGGCGCGGAAAAGTGCCGATCAATCGTTATTCAATCTGAGCGACTGGCTTCGTGCCGGATCAGTCGGGGTGATGACTTTTTTAAGTCAGGTGGTGATGGTGATTTTTCTGGTGTTTTTCTTTTTGCTGTCCGGTGACATGTTCAAGCGCAAGCTGGTCAAGATCAGTGGGCGCTCTCTGTCCACGCGCAAGATCACCGTGCATATCCTTGATGCGATCAATACATCGATCCAGCATTACATGCTGATGCTGCTGGTGACGAATGCATTATTCGGTGTGCTCTTGTGGGTTGCCTTGCAATGGATCGGAATGGCAAACGCCGGAGCGTGGGCGATCGGTGCGGCCTTCCTGCACGTCATCCCGTATTTCGGAACGGTGCTGATCATTGCAGCAACCAGCGTCAGCGCCTTCATGCAGTTCGAAGCGCTCGGACCGGTGCTGGCGGTGTCGATGGCGACGCTGGTCATTTCGACGGTGGTAGGTACGTTCGTCACCACCTGGATGACCGGCCGTATCGCCCGCATGAATGCGGCTGCCGTCTTCGTCTCGCTGTTGTTCTGGACGTGGTTGTGGGGCGCGTGGGGAATGCTTCTCGGCATTCCGATCACGGTGATCGTCAAGGTGATTTCCGAACATGTGGAAGGCTTGCACGCCGTTTCGGAACTGCTCGGCGAATAACAGGACGACAGGACGCGCCGGGCTTGCGATTACGCCGCACAGGCGTATGATTTCAGCAAAATTCGCGATGCACCAGCCGTGAGCCGTGCGCAGGATGCGATGGTCGCGATCGCCACGATTCTTGTCCCGCGCAATCATTCAACCAATCGGGGAGAAAAATAATGGGCAATACGGACGACTTGGGGAAATTACTGTTGCGCGTGGTGCTGGGTGTATTGATTCTGCTGCATGGCGTAGCGAAAATCATGGGCGGCCCCGCGTTCGTCATCAGCGCGGCGACCAGTGCAGGCATGCCGGCCGCCGTCGGTTATCTGGTTTATATCGGCGAAGTGCTTGCGCCAATTCTGCTGATCATTGGCGTCTGGTCGCGGTTGGCTGCGCTGATCATTGCCGGCAACATGGCATTCGCGATCTTCCTGGTCCACATGAAGCAGTTGACGTCGTTGTCGAGCAGCGGCGGCTGGGCACTGGAGTTGCAGGGTATGTTCCTGTTTTCGGCATTGGCGCTGGTATTGCTGGGGGCAGGGCGCTTCAGTATCGGCGGTCGCGGCGGAAAGTGGAATTGATGGAATCGACCCGGACCGACCGGACTCCGGCCTGACCGGGTGGACAGGAGAAAAAGGGGCGCTTCGGCGTCCCTTTCTTGCATTTTGGGCAGCAATTTCGCTGCGGTTCCAGCCGTCAAGACGGCGCGTCGCGGTATAATCACGCTTTCTGATCCACGCGCGGGCCGGCTACCGATATTCTCTGCCATCCCGCCTCAACTACCATCTCGCCATGCTGATTCTGCCAGGTTCCAACGCCCTGTCTGCCTTCCGTACCGAACGTCTTTTACAGCAACTTCACCAGATCGATTCCGCCATCACCGGGGTGACGGGGCGATTCCTGCATTTCGTCGATTCCGCCGCACCGATTGCGCCGGACGACGTCAAGCGCCTCGATGCGATGCTGACTTACGGCGAACCGTATACCGCGAAGACGGAAGGTGAGGAGTTCGTCGTGATTCCGCGTTTCGGCACGATTTCGCCATGGGCCAGCAAAGCGACCGATATTGCGCACAACTGCGGCATGGCCGATATTCATCGCATCGAACGCGGCATCAGTTACGTGGTGCATCTGAAAAGCGGTTTGCTCGGCGGTGCAAAAAAACTGACTGCAGAAGCAACCAATGCCGTACAGGCATTGCTGCATGACCGCATGACGGAAATGGTCTTGCGCAATGCGGACGATGCCATCGGCCTGTTTCGCGAACTGGAAGGCAAGCCATTGGCTTCCATCGATTTGCTGAAAGGCGGAAAGGCCGCGCTGGTCAATGCCAACAGCGAACTCGGTCTTGCATTGTCGGACGACGAAATCGATTATCTGCTGGACGCCTTTACTGCCGCCAAGCGCAACCCGACCGATGTCGAATTGATGATGTTCGCGCAAGCCAACAGTGAACATTGCCGTCACAAGATTTTCAATGCCGACTGGACCATCGACGGCGAGAAGCAGGATCGTTCGCTGTTTTCGATGATCAAGAATACGCACCAGCTGGCGCCGCGTGGCACCGTGGTTGCGTACAGCGACAACTCGTCCGTGATCGAAGGCGCAAGCGTCATGCGTTTCTATCCGCGTGGTGCAGCGCAGGGCAACGTCTATCAGCCATCGGAAGAACTGACGCACATCCTGATGAAGGTCGAGACGCACAATCACCCGACGGCGATTTCGCCGTTCCCGGGCGCATCGACCGGAGCCGGCGGCGAAATCCGCGACGAGGGTTCGACCGGTCGCGGTGCCAAGCCCAAGGCCGGCCTGTGCGGTTTTACCGTTTCGAACCTGATGCTGCCGGATGCCGTGCAGCCGTGGGAAAACGACCGCGACGTCACTGTGCCTTCGTCGAAGGACGATGCCGGCGATGTGAATGTATATGGCAAACCCGAGCGCATTGCTTCGCCGTTGCAGATCATGATCGACGGTCCGATCGGCGCCGCAGCCTTCAATAATGAATTCGGACGTCCCAACCTAGGCGGCTATTTCCGCACCTACGAACAGAACGTCAACGGCATCGTGCAGGGCTATCACAAGCCGATCATGATTGCCGGCGGCATTGGCAGCATTGCTGCCAACCACACGAAGAAAAACGATCTGCCCGTCGGCAGCCTGCTGATCCAGCTTGGCGGTCCGGGCATGCGTATCGGCATGGGCGGCAGCGCCGCATCGTCGATGGCAACCGGCACCAACACGGCCGATCTGGATTTCGATTCCGTGCAGCGTGGCAATCCGGAAATGGAACGTCGCGCACAGGAAGTCATCAACGCCTGCTGGGCGATGGGCGATCAGAATCCGATTCTGTCGATTCATGACGTCGGTGCGGGCGGCCTGTCGAACGCATTCCCGGAAATCACGAACGATGCAAAACGCGGCGCGATTTTCGATCTGCGCAAGATTCATCTGGAAGAAAGCGGCATGGCGCCGAAGGAAATTTGGAGCAACGAATCGCAGGAACGTTACGTGCTGGCCATCGCGCCGGAAAGCCTGCCGCAGTTCACGTATCTGTGTGAACGCGAGCGTTGCCTGTTTGCCGTCGTCGGTACTGCAACCGAAGAACGTCAGTTGAAAGTTGTCGATCCGGAGCACAACAACAACCCGGTCGACATGCCAATGGACGTGCTGCTCGGCAAACCGCCGAAGATGCATCGCGATGTCACCCACGTCGCACAGACATTGCCGGCGATCGACCTGACCGGTATCGATCTGCTTGAAGCGTCGGTGCGCGTGTTGCGCCTGCCGACGGTCGCGGACAAATCCTTCCTGATCACGATCGGTGATCGCACGGTTGGCGGTACCTCGGTGCGCGACCAGATGGTCGGTCCGTGGCAGGTTCCCGTCGCCGATTGCGCAGTTACCTCGATGAGTTTCGAAGGTTATCTCGGCGAAGCAATGTCGATGGGTGAGCGCACGCCGCTGGCTGTCATCGACGCTGCTGCTTCCGGCCGCATGGCCGTCGGCGAATCGTTGACCAATATCGCGGCGGCACCGATTGCCGATATTTCCGATATCAAGCTCTCCGCCAACTGGATGGCGGCGTGCGGTCAGCCGGGGCAGGACGCTGCATTGTTCGATACCGTGAAGGCGGTCGGCATGGAATTGTGTCCGGCACTCGGCATCAGCATCCCGGTCGGCAAGGATTCGCTGTCGATGCGCACGACGTGGAATGACGATGGCGTGAACAAGGCAGTTGTCTCGCCGGTATCGTTGATTGTTTCTGCATTTTCGCCGGTCTACGACGTGCGCAAGTCGCTGACGCCGCAACTGCGTACCGACACTGGCGACACCGTATTGATCGCGATCGATTTGGGACGCGGCAAGAATCGCATGGGAGCCTCCGCCTTTGCGCAAGTCATGCAACAGATCGGCAACGATGCGCCGGATGTGGATAGCGCCGAAGACCTGAAAGGTTTCTTCACTGCGATCCAGCGCCTGAACAAGGAAGAAAAGCTGCTGGCTTACCATGATCGCTCGGACGGCGGCCTGTTTACGACCTTGTGCGAAATGGCTTTTGCGGGGCACGTCGGCCTGTCGGTCAATCTCGACATTCTGACGCTGGAAGGCGAACATGCGAGCGACGCCGGCGATGCGAAAAACTGGGCGGGGCAGGTTGCCGAACGTCGCAACGAAATGACACTACGCGCACTCTTCAACGAAGAACTCGGCGCGGTGATCCAGGTTCGTGCGGAACAGAAATCCGACGTCATGAACGTGCTGCGCGAACACAACCTCGGCGGTTGCAGCCATATCATCGGCAAGCTGAACGATCACGACATGATCGAATTCACGCGTGACGCGAAGACGATCTACAGCCAGTCGCGCATCGACCTGCATCGCTTCTGGAGCGAAACCAGCTGGCGCATCGCGCGTCTGCGCGACAATCCGGATTGTGCCGATGCCGAATACGATCGCATTCTCGACAAGCTGGATCCGGGCATCACGCCACTGCTGACGTTCGATCCACAGGAAGATATCGCCGCATCGTTCATCGCAAAAGGCAGTCGTCCGAAAGTGGCAATCCTGCGTGAGCAGGGCGTCAATTCGCAGATCGAAACCGCTTACGTCATGCACAAGGCGGGCTTTGAGGCAGTGGACGTGCACATGAGCGATTTGATCGCCGGCCGTGCATTCCTGAGCGACTTCAAGGGCGCGATTGCCGTCGGCGGTTTTTCGTACGGTGACGTTCTCGGTGCAGGTGAAGGCTGGGCAAAAACCATTCTGTTCAATGTGCAGCTGGCCGAGGAATTTGCGACCTTCTTTGATCGTGCCGATACGTTTGCATTGGGTATCTGCAATGGTTGCCAGATGATGAGTAATCTGAAGTCCATCATTCCGGGCGCGCAGGCATGGCCGAAGTTCACACGCAACAAGGCGGAACAGTTCCAGGCGCGTTTTTCGATGGTCGAAGTGGCATCGTCGCCGTCGATTTTCTTCGACGGCATGGCGGGTACGCAGACGCCGATCGCAATTGCACACGGTGAAGGTTTTGCCGATTTTTCGCTGACCGGCGACATCGACAAGGCGGTCGTTGCAATGCGCTTTATCGACAACAAGGGGCACGCGACCGAAACCTATCCGTACAATCCGAACGGTTCACCGCAAGGCATCACCTCGGTGACGACGCCGGACGGACGCTTTACCGTGCTGATGCCGCATGCTGAACGCGTCTTCCGCAGCGTGCAGCAATCGTGGCATCCGGAATCCTGGGGTGAGGATTCGCCATGGATGCGCATGTTCCGCAATGCGCGCAAGTGGGTCGGCTGATGGCACCCAACGCGTGACACCGGTTTTACAGATGAAAAGCGAAGCGACCGAAAGGCGCTTCGCTTTTTTTTTGACAGAAACGTACCGCGATTTCAGGAAAGATGTTTTCTGAAGAAAGCCAGCGTACGTGCATTGGCTGTCGTTGCGTCGTCATGATGATAATGGTGTCCGGCGGGCCGTGCAAAAGCGTGATTGCGACCAGGGTAGGTATGAATTTCAATCCTGGAATTGGATGCCGCTGTCTTGCGAATGGTCTCTTGCGCCTGCTTGCTCATGAATTCGTCCTCGCCCGCCAGATGTATCAGCAATGGGCTGCCGACGTTGTCCGCTTCCTGGATAAATTCCTCGGTACGTCCGCCATAGTATTCAACCGCGGCATCGACGCCGACGCGCGCCGCGGTCAGGAAGCTCATCAGTCCGCCGAGACAGAAGCCCATGACGCCGATCTTGTTTGTCGCTTCGGGTAAATGCCGTGTCGCCGCGATCGTGGCTGAAATGTCCCGTACACCTGCGTCGACGTCAAAACGGGTATAGAAATCCAGCGCCTTTTTCCAGTCGGATTCGCTGTGTTCGGACAACTGAAGACCAGGTTGCATGCGCCAGAATAAATCGGGACAGATCGCAACAAAACCTTGTTTCGCTAATCCTTGTGCAATCTGCCGGATGCCGGTCGTCACGCCAAAAATTTCCTGGATCACGATAACGACAGGAGCAGGTACGACCTGCGGCAGAGCGACATAAGCGTGGAATATGCCGTTTGCAGTTTCTACGTTGATGTTCCGATGCATTGGTATTACCTCGCGGGTTGGCATTGATCCGTCTTTGGTTAATCGGCGCCTGTTTCGCCAGCAGCACGCCGTGCTGCGGCGGTGTGAGTTAGGGGATGTCCGACGGGATCAGACGAGATTGATTTGCACGTCGATATTGCCACGCGACATTTTGGAGTACGGGCATGTTTGATGTGCGGCATCGACGAGTGCCTGCACCACGTCGCGTTCCAGTCCCGGCACATTGACGTTGAGGCGAGCCTGCAGGAAGTACGCACCGTCGGTGTTGCACAGGTCGACTTCGGCATCGACCGACAGATCTGTTGGCAGCTTGACTTTCATCTTGCCGGCGGCAAGGCCCATTGCTCCGATGAAGCATGCGGACCAGCCGGCTGCGAACAGTTGTTCAGGATTGGTGCCGGTGCCGGCAGAACCTGGCGATGAAAGCTTGATGTCCAGACGGCCGTCGGAGCTGCGCGATTCGCCGTCGCGTCCGCCGGAAGTGGTGCGGGTTTTGCCGGTGTAGAGTACTTTCGTTGCCTGGGTCATGATATTTCCTTCAATAATGGTTTAAATGTTTGTTGCCTGAATCCACGCTTTAAATCGTTGCGGTCTATGCATTGAAATGAAGCTTTTGCGTTGGATTTTGTCTGGCTTCGTCATCGCGTTGCCATGACTGTATTAGACCGCCGCGACGTATCCGGCGTGTGTCTGAAACAAGGCTGAGTGCAATGTTTTGTATCGCTTTACAGAGCGGATACATTGGGATACATAAGTTTCGGTTACAAGTCTTGCAGTACGACGGAAGCAAACGGTCGATGACGGACCGGGCTTCTGTGAAGCCCGGTCTTGTCATGTCATGCCGATCGTTGTTAACGCAGCGACTTGAACGCCGCCCGCATCTCGACTGCGAAGAGTTGCGGCTGTTCCCAAGACGCAAAGTGACCGCCTTTGTCCACTTCATTGAAGTAGATCAGATGGCGATAGGCCTGCTCGGTCCAGCTGCGCGGTGCGCGATAAATTTCTCCCGGAAATACCGTTACCGCAACCGGAACCGAGATTTCGGTGGTCTTCTGTTCCACGACGTTGAAGTTATTGTTGTTGTTCTCCCAGTAGAGCTGCGCGCCGGAGGTTGCCGTTTTCGTGAACCAGTAAAGTGAGATGTCGTCGAGCATTTCATCCTTGGTGAACGCCTTGTCGGCGTTGTGGCCGCTGTAACTCCACTCCGTAAACTTGTCGTAGAAGAAGGCGGCGAGACCGACCGGTGAATCTTCCAATGCGTAGCCCAGCGTTTGCGGACGGGTCACCATCATGGCTGCGTAACCGCCGCCTTTTTTGTACAGGAAGTTCAGAGAATCGAATGCGGTTTTTTCCACGGCAGACAGACCGGCGGGTGCCGGTTCGCCATTGTTGAGCGCCCTGGCGACATCGGCTGGTACGGTTGCCGGCATGTTGACGTGGATACCGAGTAATCCTGTCGGTGCCTGACGTCCCATTGCATCCGAAATCACCGAGCCCCAGTCACCGCCCTGCGATACGTATTGCTTGTACCCGAGGCGTTTCATCAACACGTCCCAGGCGCGACCGATACGTTCTGGTCCCCAGCCGGCGCTTTGCGGCTTGCCGGAAAAACCGTAGCCCGGCATCGACGGCAGAACCAGATGGAAAGCGTCTTCGGCACGTCCACCGTGCGCGGTCGGATTGGTCAGCGGATCGATGATTTTCAGCATTTCCATGATGGAGCCCGGCCAGCCGTGCGTGATGATCAGCGGCAGGGCATTTTCGTGACGTGAGCGAATATGTGCGAACTGAATGTCGAGGCCGTCGATATTCGTGATGAACTGCGGCAGCGCGTTCAACCGTTTTTCAACCTTGCGCCAGTCGTAGTCTTTTCGCCAGTAACGGACCAGATCCTGCATGCGAGACAGTGGTACGCCCTGCGACAGATCGTTGACTGTTTCGCGAGCAGGCCAGCGTGTGCCTGCAAGACGGCGGCGCAGATCGACGATCGCTTCTTCCGGAACGTGAATGCGAAACGGGCGGATCGAACTGTCTTCTGTTGCGGCGAGCAGCGAGCCAGGCAGCATGCCGGCTGCACCGGCCGCGGCAGCGGTAGCAAGGAAGTTGCGGCGTGTGAGGGAAAGGTTGATGTCGGACATGGTGATTCCTTTAAGGTAAGCGTAGCGTCGCATATGCGTGCGCACGCGTTATTGGCGTTCTTGAAAAATGAACGGTAGCAGTGGGGTACGATGCAGCAGGCATGGCCTGCACGCATCGACGACGCAATCAGCGAGTGTAAAAATCAGTGAGTTCGGTTTATCAGGCCGACTTTATCGAGCCGACGCCCTGGCAGCTTCTTCGATCAGCTTGGTCACTTCGGCAGGATGCGACGTCATCACGACGTGGGATGCACCTGGGATGACAACCGTCTTTTTGGAATGTGCGCGCTCCGCCATGAAGGACAGCGCGGCTTCCGGAATGTTCTTGTCGGCCTTGCCGTAGATGAACCAGGACGGAATGTTTTTCCAAGCCGGCTCGCCCGATGCTTCGGTGATCGCGGCCTCAGTGATCGGACGTTGTGCTTCGGCCATCAGTTTCGCCTTGGCTGCAGGAACGTCAGCGGCGAACTGATCGCGGAACTTGGCCTGATCGATATACAGGTCCTTGCCGCCGTCCGCTAGAGCGACAGGCTGGGCGAGGGCCGAGCCGAGCGTTCCGCCGGGGAATTTGTTTGTCAGTGCGCCTGCGCTTTCGCCGGCTTCCGGTGCGAATGCCGAGACATACACCAGCCCCTTGACGTTGTCGTTGCCGTTGGCCGCGGTCGTGATGACCGAACCGCCGTAGGAGTGACCGACCAGAATGACCGGGCCCGAGACGTTTTTCACGATGCCGGAAACATACGCGGCATCGCCCTTGACGCTGCGCAGCGGATTGGCGGCGCCGATGACGTGATAGCCGTCGGCAATCAGTTTGGCGGCAACGCCATCCCAGCTCGACGATTCGGCAAACGCGCCGTGCACCAGCACGATGGTCGGTTTCGCGTTCGAAGTTGTCGCGACATCCTTCGCCGTGCTCAAAGTCGGCAATGCGGATGCCGCGCCGATGGCGAGGATGAATGCGCCGTTCAGTGCATGTTGGTAGATTCTTTTCATGATGGTTTTCCTTTGTATCGTTGGATGATTAGGTTATTGCTTGTTGCGCTCAACCGTTCGTTCAACGCATGGGGCAGAAGATCTGGTCTGACAATCGCGGGCCATCTTACGTAACTGACAAATCGTCTACAAGAAGGCACATTTTTTATACCGTGGAAGAATGCTTCTCCTGACATGTAGATTTGTACCGTTGATCGAAGGCCTTGTTGGCTGTCTCAATCTCGACTTGATGCACCTGTGCCCATGTGACGAGACCGAGCACCGGTTGCCAGAGCGAGCGACCGAGCTCGGTCAGTTCATAGTCCACACGCGGCGGCACGGTTGGGTAGACAGTTCGCTTCACCAGACCGTCGCGTTCCAGGCCACGCACCGTCAACGTCAGCATCCGTTGCGAGATGCCGTCGAGCGTGCGGCGCATCTCGTTGAAACGTCTGGAACCATCCCCGAGCAGGCGGACGATCAAGATGCTCCATTTGTCGCCGACGCGGGCCAGGACTCTCGTGACCTGCTGGCATTCGCCGCCGCGATGGTCATCGGACATGATTGACTCCTTTCAATAAGAGCGCGATTACAGAAGCGTGGTTATTGAGGTTCCGCAAGCAGGGCGCGGATTTTCGCTTCCGTTTCCTGATACGCACCTTCGCCGAAATGCGTGTAGACGACTTGTCCCTTTTTGTTGATCAGGTAAACCGCAGGCCAGTACTGGTTGCTGTATGCCTTCCAGGTTGCATACTGGTTATCCTGCGCAACGGGATACGTGATGCCGAAGCGCTTGATCGCGGTCTTCACGTTATCGGTGGATCGTTCGAACGGATATTCCGGTGTATGCACGCCGATGACCGTCAGTCCCTGATCCTTGTACTTTTCATTCCAGCTCTTCACGTAAGGCAGCGTGCGGATGCAGTTGATGCAGGTGTGGGTCCAGAAATCCACCAGCACGACCTTGCCGCGCAACTGCTGCATGGTCAGCGGCTCCGAATTCAGCCATTTTTCAATGCCGGTAAATTCAGGCGCCTGCGTCGCTCCGCCGAACGATGCTGCATGGGCAGTGGCGGCATAAAGAGCGGTGACGGCGAGCATGGTTTTCAATATCGATTTCATTTTCAGAATCCTTTCAGGGTTGGGTAAAAGTCGGCGATCCAGGCGTAGATCAGTACGTCGTATTGCAGGTAAATAGCGAAACCGGTCAGCAGAATCAGCACGCCGAAAACCTGCTGCAGACGATGGGTGTGACGGGCGATGACACGTACTCGCGTCGCAATGAACTGGCCGCCGTAGGCGATGATCAACATCGGGATACCGGCGCCGATCGCGTACAGGATCAGCAAGGTGGCGGACCAGCCGATGTCCTGTGCCTTGGCGACCAGAACCAGAATCGATGCCAGTACCGGACCGGCGCATGGCGTCCATACAGCGCCGAGCGACATGCCGAGCAGAAAGCCGCCGAGATTGCCGGAGTTGTCACCGCCGGCGCTCGGACCGATACGGTTCAATGCGCCGCCGGCATGTGCCATCAGCCATTCGTAAGGATGACGCCACAACATCAGCAAGCCGGTCAGCATCAACATGACGATGCCGGCGAGCCGTAGCGTTTCGTGCGCAACGACGACGTGTTGCGATGCGCTGGCCAGCAACATGCCGAGCGTGGCGAAGGTCAACACGAATCCGGCGACGATAAAAAGGGGACGCACCCGATTCACGCGTTGCAGCGTGCTGCCCAGAACAATGGGCAGGATGGGCAGGACACATGGCGAGGCGATGGTAAGTACGCCGGCAAGTAACGCGAGTGGTGCTTCGATCAGATTGTTCATACGGTTCTCCTGTTGGGATGACCGTATTTAATCGTCCGGGCGTATCCGGGATGTGTCGAAAACAGCCCTGAGTGCAATGTTTTGTATCGTGTACAAGTGCAGATACATTGCGATACAAAAGGATGATGTTGGCAGGGTATAAAGCCAACATTCCCGAACGGAATTCCATCTGGATGCACGCTCGGGACGTATTAAACATCCGTCAAAACCCGTCATTCATCAGGAGAATCGATGACCCACTCAATTCACGCCGGCTCATGCCATTGCGGCGCGGTCAAATTCGAAGTGCGTACGGCATTGGAGCCGGCGACGCGCTGCAATTGCAGTCTGTGCCGCCGTAAAGGCGCGTTGATGTCGCCGACATTTGCTGCCGATGCATTGCACATCGTGCAGGGACGCGAACAATTGTCCATGTATCAGTTCAATACCCGCGTCGCGAGACATTATTTCTGCAAGGTGTGTGGTATTTACCCGTTCCATCAGACGCGCAAGGATCCCGATGCATGGCGCGTCAATCTCGGCTGCCTGGACGGCATCGACGCATATGCCCTGGAGAACAACGTGGCCGACGGCGCCAGCCTGTCCGTGATGGAGGATGCATGAACGCGCTCATCAAACGCTTTTTTGCAATCACGGCTTTTCTGGTTGGCGGCATCAGTGTCGAATTGGCGACGCCGGTCAACTGTCTGTTAATCGCCACCAGTCAACCGCGCGGAAGGCGCAGTAAGTTAAGATTCGAAGATGGAAAATAATGACCACATTCTGATCGTCGACGACGATCGCGAAATTCGCGAACTGCTCGCAACGTACCTGGAAAAGAACGGCATGCGCGCATCTGTTGCGGCCAATGGGCGACAGATGCGCACGATGCTGGAGCAGGGAACGTACGACCTGATTGTTCTCGATCTGATGATGCCGGGAGAAGACGGCCTGACGCTGTGTCGCGAACTACGTGCCGGAAAATGGCGCGCGATTCCGATCGTGATGCTGACCGCACGCAGCGAAGAGACGGATCGCATCATCGGGCTGGAGATGGGCGCCGACGATTATCTTGCCAAGCCGTTTGCAGTACGTGAATTGTTTGCACGTATCCGATCGGTATTGCGTCGCGCGCGCATGCTGCCGCCAAACCTGCAAGTCGAGGAGCCGGGACAGTTCATCACGTTCGGCGACTGGAAGCTGGATACCACCGCACGTCATTTGCTCGATGCCCAAGGCACGATGGTTGCGTTGAGCGGTGCAGAATATCGCCTGCTGCGCGTGTTCCTCGATCATCCGCAACGCGTGCTGACGCGTGATCAGTTATTGAATCTGACGCAGGGACGCGATGCCGACCAGTTCGATCGCTCGATCGATTTGCTGGTCAGCCGCTTGCGCCAGCGCCTGCTGGACGATGCGCGCGAACCGCGTTACATCAAGACGTTGCGGAGCGAAGGCTATGTGTTTTCGTCGTCGGTCGATATGGACGGACAGGCATGAACACGTGGAAATTCTGGCCGCGTACCTTGTTCACGCGGCTAACATTGATCCTGTTCATCGGCCTGGCAGTGGCGCACGCGCTGTCTTACTGGATGATCATGCACGAACGGAAGACGGCGACGACCGGCCTGATGCTCGGCTATCTGGAACAGGACGTCGCCAGTTCGGTGGCACTGCTTGACCGCTTGCCGGCTGCCGAGCGTCCGATGTGGCTACCGCGCCTGGAGCGCCGGACGTACAGTTTTTCACTGGAACCGGGATTGCAGGGGCATGCACCGGATACCAAACTGTCCAGCATGATCGCCGAATCGTTTCTCGATTCCATCGGCAGTCGTTATCACGTGACGGCCAATGTCGTGCCGGGCCAAAAAGATCGCGTGCAGGCGCAGCTTGAGCTGAGCGACGGCAGCCCGTTGACGATCGATATGCGGCCGGCCGGTCTGCCGATTTCGCCATGGCTGCCGGTCGTGCTGTTGCTGCAATTGGTGCTGCTCGCGTGCGTGACCTGGGTCGGTGTGCGACTGGCGACCAGACCGCTGGCGCAACTGGCGAATGCGGCCGATACATTGGGGCCTGACCTGCGCGCATCGCGCCTGTCCGAAGACGGCCCGCTCGAAGTATCGCGTGCAGCACGCGCCTTCAATGCGATGCAGGAACGCATCGGCGTCTACATGACGGAGCGGATGCAGATTCTGGCGGCAATTTCGCATGACCTGCAAACACCGATCACGCGCATGCGCATGCGTGCCGACATGATGGAAGACTGTGAGCAGCGGGACAAACTGAATCATGACCTGAAGGAAATGCAGATGCTGGTGAAGGAGGGCGTCACCTATGCGCGTACCTTGCACGGCACCGCGGAAGCACCGTGCCGTATCGATTCCGATGCCCTGTTTGAAAGCATGGTGTTCGATTACATCGATTCAGGAGCGAAGGTGGAGTTGCATGGCAAGGCCGGGCAATCGCTGATGACGCGTCCGCATGCCGTGCGTCGCGTTCTTGGCAACCTGATCGACAACGCGCTGAAATATTCGGGCGATGCGCGCATTTTTGTATCGGCAGATGAAAAGGGCACGGTCACGATCCTGGTGCAGGACAGCGGGCCGGGCATTCCGGAAGAAGAACTGGATGCGGTCTTCCAGCCGTTTTATCGCGTCGAGGCATCGCGCAATCGCGATACCGGCGGCACCGGACTCGGACTTGCCATCGCCAAGCAGCTAACGCAGGCGATGAATGCCACGTTGTCGCTGCGCAATCGACCGGAGGGCGGTCTGGAAGCGCGGCTGACGCTGGGAAATGTCGAAGAATAGAACGCTGCGGAGCGCATTCACGGGCATGCGCATGCGCAGAGATGGATTCGTTCAGGCTAAATGAAGTATCTGGCCGTAAATCGGATATTCATGAGTTGATATCCACCGTTCTGCTTCAAGCAGTTCGATAAATAAAAAAGGCGCTCCTCGGAGCGCCTTTTTTCATCAGGTAATGATTGATTACTTGATCGTTGCCTTCGAACGCAATTGCTGTTGGTACGCCTGCAGTTTGCGTTGCTGCAGCGATTCCACGATTTGTGGTTTCACTTCTTCCAGTGTCGGGATCTTCGCAGCGCGTACGTCGTCCAGACGGATCACGTGCCAACCGAATTGCGTGTGCACCGGCGTTTCCAGCAATTGACCTTTTTTCAGCGAAACCATCGCATCGGAGAACGGCTTCACGAAAGCGGAAGGCGCTGCCCAGTCCAGATCACCACCGTTGTTTGCGGAGCCCGGATCTTTCGATTGCTTGGCCAGATCTTCAAATTTGGCGCCGCCTTTCAGCTTGGTGATGATGGCTTTGGCTTCATCTTCGGTTTCCACCAGGATGTGACGAGCGTGGTATTCCTTGTCGCTGGCTTGTGTCTTGAACTTGTCGTATTCAGCCTTGATGTCGGCGTCCTTGACCGGATTCTTTTTCAGATAGTCGGCAACCAGCGCACGGATAAGGATCGACTGACGGGCGATTTCGATTTGCGCCTTGACGTCGCCATGCGTGCCGAGGCCCAGCTTGTCTGCTTCCTGGATCAGGATTTCGCGGTTGATCAGTTCATCCTTGATCATCGCGCGCAATTCCGGCGTGTCCTGCTGGCCTTGCGCAGTCATTTGCTTGACCATGATGTCCGCACGGGAAGATGGCACCGGCTTGCCGTTCACGACGGCCAGGTTTTGCGCCATGGCAGGCAAGGTTGCGGATACGAGTAATGCGACCAGCAAATGAGCAGGTTTTAAGGTCATGTTGTTTCCTGATGGAAGTGATTTAGAAGGGTGAGGCTAATAATTATTTGCTGACGTAAAGATTTGTCAGATTTCCGACGGTGCAAGGGCGGTTATGGCCAGAGCATGAATATCCTTGTGCATCATGTCACTCAGGCAATCATACACCAGCCGATGACGATTGATGCGGCTCTGCTTTTCGAACTGTTCGGCAACGATAAAAAGCCGGAAATGGCCGACACCAGAGGCTGCACCGGCGTGGCCGGCATGCAACGCCGATTCGTCTTCAAGTTGACAGGCCTCTGGTGCAAAAGTTTCAACAAGACGGGCGCGGATTTGGTCAATGCGAGTAGTCATACAGCCTTTATTGCGGTTCCTTGATGTGTTTGGACAGCATCAGGCTTTGCACGATGATGAAAGCGAACATCAATCCCATGCTGCCGAACAACTTGAAATTGACCCAGCTGGCAGTAGAGAAGTTGAACGCAACGTAAAGATTCAGCATTCCCATCGTGATGAAGAAGGCGACCCACGACAGATTGACGCGACGCCAGATGCCTTCCGGCAGTGACATCTGTTTTTCCATCATGGTGCGGATCAGATTCTTTTTCAGGAACATCTGGCTGAACAGCAGTGCGGCGGCAAAGCACCAGTACAGGACGGTCGGTTTCCACTTGATGAAGGTTTCGTTGTGGAAGTAGATTGTTGCGCCGCCAAATACCACGATGATTGCGAGCGACAACCACAATGTCGTATCGACCTTCTTGCCACGCATCAGCAACCAGCCGATTTGCACGATGGTGGCGACGATCGCGATGGCGGTTGCGAGCAGAATCGGTGCCTGGGCAAGCGTGACGTCACCGCCCGAAACCAGACCGGCCAGATACTGCTGGCCGATACTTTGTGCCGCCTGTGCATTGCCTTCGCCCCATTTGAATACGCCGAAGAAAAGGATAACGGGAAACAGATCGAACAGAAATTTCATGGCGTGTCTTTGTCTCGAACGATTATTTCAGTTCCGGCATCGGCGAAAAACTCAGTGATGCCGAGTTGATGCAATAACGCAGGCCGGTCGGCGGAGGGCCGTCGTTGAAAACGTGTCCCAGATGTGCATCGCAGACGTTGCAGATGATTTCGGTACGTACCATGCCGTAGCTGTGATCGACCTTCTCCTTGACCATCGCCGGGTTCAGCGCCTTGAAGTAGCTTGGCCAGCCGCAACCGGATTCGAACTTGGCATCGGACGCAAACAGTGGTGTGTTGCAGCACACACAGGTATAAATGCCCGGTTCGTGGTGGTCCCAGTAACGGCCGGTAAACGGCGCTTCGGTGGCGGCGTGGCGCGTGACGTCGTATTGCTCGTCGTCGAGTTGCGCGCGCCATTCGGCATCGGTCTTGACTACTTTGTCGATCATGATGAGCAGCTCACTTCCAGTTCGTTGGCCCAGTCAGGGGGCAGGGCGGCGTAATGTTCATTTACGGGCTGTTCGTCGAACGGCCTTTCCAGAATCTGCAGCAGCCTGGCAATTTCGGAAAAATCCTTGTTCTGCGCTTTTTCGATGGCGATCTGGGCCAGATAATTGCGCAGCACATATTTGGGGTTGACCGCGTTCATTGCAAGCTTGCGCGTTGCATCATCGCTGTTTTCCTGCTGCAGGCGTGCGCCATATTGTAGCGCCCAACCGTCAAAAGCGGCGCGATCGATGAAGAGGTCGCGTAACGGCTCCGAGCTGGCCGTGTTGCCCGGTTGCAGGTCGGCGAGTCGACGGAAGAACGTCGTGAAATCGACGTGGCTTTCCTGCAGGATGCCGAACAGGTCGTCCAGCAGCTTGCCGTCTTCCGTCAAGTCGGTCGTCAGGCCAAGTTTGGCACGCATCAGCGCCATGAACTTTTCGGAAAATGCCGGTTTGTAGATACGCAATGCAGCCTGCGTTTCTTCCACGCTGCCGATCAGCGGCAACAGCGCCTGTCCCAATGCATAACAGTTCCACTCTCCGATTTGCGGCTGGCGCGCGTATGAATAGCGGCCTTGCTGGTCGGTGTGATTGCAGATGTGATGCGCATTGAATGCTTCCATGAAACCGAACGGACCGTAATCCAGCGTCAGGCCGAGAATCGACATGTTGTCGGTGTTCATCACGCCATGCATGAATCCTACCGACTGCCACTGTGCCATCAGTTGCGCGGTGCGCAGCGTGACTTCGGTCAGCATGGCCTTGTATGGATTTTCGGTGTCGCGCAACTGCGGGTAGAAATGATCGATGACGTAATCGGCCAGCGTCTTGAGCTCGTCGTGCTTCTCGTTGTAGAACCAGTGCTCGAACGAACCGAAGCGAACGAAGCTCGGCGCCATGCGTGTGGCGACGGCGGAGGTTTCCGGTTGTTCGCGCATGACTAGCTGATCGGAGCCGGTCACACACAATGCGCGCGTGGTCGGAATGCCGAGTGCGGCCATCGCTTCCGAGCAAAGAAATTCGCGGATCGACGAACGCAGGACGGCTCGGCCGTCGCCCATGCGGGAGTATGGCGTCAGGCCGGAACCTTTTAATTGCAGTTCGAACCGACAGGTCGGTGCGTTCGCCGCCGGAACGTCGCCGAGCAGGATCGCACGGCCGTCACCGAGCTGTCCGGCCCACACACCGAACTGGTGGCCGGAATAAACCGCGGACAACGGTTTGGCACCGGCGGGGACACGATTGCCGGTCAATGTTTCGACAAAATTTTCCGTCTGCGTTTCAGAAAAATCGAGACCGATCAACGCCGCAGCCGATGCACTTGCCGCAACCAGATACGGCTTTGGCAACGGTGTCGGCATCAACGTCGTGTAATGCGCAGGCGGCAGCGTGGCAAACGAATTGGAAAACGTCAGTTCATCGAGACGATGGCCGGAACGAGGCGCAGTTTCATTCATGAATACTTTCAATGGCATGACGAGGCGTCTGGCCGGCATGCGCTGCGACGCCATCGACAATAAAAGATGTATTTTGACAGAGAAGGGAAAAGGCCACATCGCCGCTGGAGGGCGATGCGGCGATAGACGTTGTTGGCCTTGCGCAGGCTTTTTCTACAACCAGTATTCGAATTGTCGTGCAAACCATTCTTGCATCCGGTCCGACATCGGACGTTCCGCCCATTTTTCCGGGGTGACTTCAATGGAGTTCTTCAGGTCTTCATTGAATGCGCTTTCCATCGTCGAGCCGAATTCCTGATCCAGTGCGATCAGGTTGACCTCGCTGTTATGCAGGAAGCTGCGCATGTCCAGATTGGTCGATCCAACCGTTGACCAGTAACCGTCGATCACGGCGGTTTTGGCGTGCAGCACGGATGCCTGCAATTCGAAAATGCGCACACCGCTGGCCAGCAGTTCGGTATAGAACGAACGACCGGCGTGCATGACCAGACTGGCATCGGATACGGCGGGGAAGACGAGCTTCACGTCGATGCCGCGTTTCGCGGCGTCTGTCAGTGCATCGATCATCTGCTTGTCGGGTACAAAGTAGGAGTTCGTAATGTGAATCGAGGTTTTCGCCTGCTGCATTGCCAGTACATAGGCCTTGTAGACTTCATAATCACCACCCGGTTTGCTGGCAATGACACGCACGATCTTGTTGCCGACCGGCTCCAGCTTCGGGAAATATTTTCGCGATGCCAGATCGTCTTCCCGCTGGCTGACCCATGTCTGCAGGAACAGCCACTGGAACGACGCGACGGCGGGACCTTCAACCTGAATGTGTGTGTCGCGCCATCCCAGATGACTCTTGTTTTTCGATTTGGAACGGAAGAGGGAGCCGGAAGAATAATCGTCGGTAATATTGATGCCGCCGGTGAAGGCGATCCTGCCGTCGACTACAAGGATCTTGCGATGATCGCGGTTATTCAATCGCCATGACGAACCGAAGCGCTTGAACGGATTGACCGGATGGAACTCGACGACGGCGATCCCGGCGTCGCGCAAGCGTTTGAAGAAATCAGGGTGCGTACCGAGAGAACCGACACTGTCGTAAATCACATTGACCTGCACGCCTTCGCGCTGCTTCTGAATCAGCAGATCGGCGAATTCGTCTCCCATGGAATCCTGGCCAAAAATATAGGTTTCCAGATTGACGTGATCTTTTGCCGTCTTGATCGCGGCGATCATTGCCTTCATCGTCGCCGGCCCGTCGTTGAGCAGCGTCAGCTTGTTGCCGGCAATGAGTGGACTGCCGGTCGCCGCTTCTTCGAGCGCGGCCATTTCCGGCAGATCGACTTTGGAATTGCGCAGACGTTGTGTCAGCAATGATTCCGATTTTTGCGGCGACAGGTCGCCTTGCGCCGTCTTGATGGTCGGTGAGGATTCCGGCGTCAGCGATGCGTTCAGGTAACGCACATCGGGAAGCGAGGCGCACGCGGTGAGGGACAGGCAGACCAGCACGAGCAGGCGAGGAATGGCGAGCCGATGTCGCGATGGTTCGGACCGCTTGAAAGGGTGGCGCAAAAATGTGTCCGTCATGTTGTCTTGTCCCCTAATTGCCATTGTTTTATTACATTCGATGGCGACGACGCATTCCCTCAATAAAAGCGGATCGCGTGCTGCGTTATGCAATCAGACAACAAATTTTCGAAAAAGTTGGCAGTGCGGTAAAACTTGTTCGTGAATTCGTGCTCCAAACTGTAATAGCCGCATTAAGGAACTAAAGAAAATGAAATGGCGGCCGTTAAGAAAAGATGAAGCGCCATATTGGCGTCATTGGAGACAGCATGGACGTTGGCAATATCCCCGCACTCGCCACCAGCATGGCGCAGGAACGCACGGCTAACGCGGTAGCGATCACTGTTTTCAAGAAATCCATGGATATACAGGGCGCGATGGCAATGGCACTCATCGATGCCGTCGGTCAGGTACAGCAGAATCTGCCACCGCATTTGGGAAACAATATCAATACCAAGGCTTGATAACTGGGAGTTCCGATTGGTGTTCCGGTATGCAGCCGGAATCAGTCGGCTATCGCGGTGACAGCAAACGGACAGGAGCCGGCATTGACTGAAACTGCAGAAACGATACGCACGTTCTGGTTTGGCGACGATGCAGATGACGCCGCAGTTGCCGCTCAACAAAGCAAACTGTGGTGGGCCAAGAATGACGCTGCGGATATCGAGATTCGTACTCGCTTCCAGACATCCACACTAGCTGCGGCGAAGGGCGCGCTCGACACGTGGGCAGCGACGCCTTCGGGCACACTGGCATTGATCCTGTTGACGGATCAATTTCCACGCAACATGTATCGGGGTCGTCCGGAGTCGTTTTCCTTCGATCCGATTGCGCTGCACTGGACGCTGCACGCACTCGAGCATGGTTTCGATGCATCGCTGCGCCCGATCGAACGCATCTTCATCTATCTTCCTCTGGAACATGCCGAATCATTGATGTTGCAGCAGCGTGCAGTGCAGTTGTATGAAAAGCTGCTAAGCAATGTGCCGACAGAGCAGCAATCGGTGTTCAGCGGCTTCGTCAATTTCGCCGTGCGTCATCGGGATGTCATCGCCCGCTTCGGACGTTTCCCCCACCGCAATGCCATCCTCGGTCGTGCTTCGACCCAAGAGGAAATCGCTTTTCTTAAAACCGCCGGCTCGTCGTTTTAAGTCGCGTTATGCTGCAATCGCAGCAAGTCCTGCATCAGTTCATCAACTCAACCGAATCCGGTCTTTGCAAACAGTTCTGCCGCCCATTCGGCAAATGCACGTACTTTGGTCGACAGATGGCGATTAGGCGGATACAGAATCCACACTGGCACCAACTCTGACGGATAGTCTTTCATGATGGCGACCAAGTGGCCTGAATCGACATATTCCCGCGCAATAAAGGCCGGCAGTTGCACCAGTCCGATGCCGGAACATGCCGCTGCCGCGCAGCTGTCTGCATCGTTGATGGAGATGCGTTGGATGCCTTGCACGACGGTCTGCACATCGTTTTTCTCGTAAATCAGCGGAAAAACCTTGCCGGTTTTCGGCGATGCGAAGGCAATCATCTGGTGGCGTTCCAGATCTTCCAGATTTTGTGGTTCCCCATGCTTCGCGAGATAGGACGGAGCCGCATACGTCAGCATGCGAAAGTCGCCAAGTCGGCGCGCGACCAGCGATTCGTCATGAATATCGCCGCCGCGAATCACGCAGTCGATGCCTTCATGCACGAGATCGACAGGACGATCGGTGCAGCCGAGCTCCAGATCGATTTCCGGATAACGCGCAAAAAAATCATCGAGCGCCGGTGCAATGATGCGGCGACCGACCGAGCCGGGCACGTCAACGCGCAAACGTCCTTTCGGCGACATCGCTGCATGACTGACCGACGCTTCGGTTTCTTCAAGTTCTCCCAGCAGTCGCACCGCGCGTTCGTAGTAGCCGGCGCCATCCGGCGTCACGCTGACGTGACGCGTGGTCCGGTTCAGTAATTTGACGCGCAGTCGTTTTTCCAGCGCGATGACTTGTGCGGAGACCGTTGCCTTCGGCAGGTTCAATGAAGTTGCCGCCTTCGTGAAACTCTTCAGTTCCACCACGCGGGTGAAGGCGAGCATCGTGTCAAAGCGATCCATGTGCGATTGTCCGATCGTTGAATACAGTCGCATGATTCTATAGTGACTGAACGAAACATGCCGGGAACCTATGCGATTACATGCACTCACTATCGGCAGGCACGCATGAACGCGCAGAAAATTTTCGAACGAGTTTCATCAGGAGAAAAAATGATCACGCTTTACACATGGACCACGCCGAATGGGCGCAAGCCGGCCATCATGCTGGAAGAACTTGGCGTGCCTTATCGCGTGCAGCCGGTCGATATCGGCAAGGATGAGCAGTTCGAGCCGGATTTTCTGACGATTTCTCCGAACAACAAGATCCCTGCACTGGTCGATGACGAAGCAGAAGGCGGCCCACTGACGTTGTTCGAAAGCGGTGCGATCCTGACCTATCTGGCAGAAAAACACGGTCGTTTTCTCGACGCAACGGGGCCGGAGCGTTATCGTGCGCTGGCCTGGCTGTACTGGCAGATTGGCGGCACAGGGCCGATGTTCGGACAGCTCGGTTTTTTTGCGATGCGCGCAAAGGAAAAGCTGCCGCTGGCGATCGATCATTTCACCGAGGAAGCCGATCGTCTGCTGGGCGTAATGGATGGGCATCTGGCAAAAAATACCTATCTGGCCGGCGAACATTACACGATTGCGGATATGGCGAACTATCCGTGGACATTGAGTGCGACGACGTATCTTCAGGAGGTACTGGCCGACAGCATGAAAGACAAACCGGCGGTGCGCCGCTGGCTGGAAAGCGTGGGCCGAAGACCGGCAGTGCAGCGCGGCATGGATGTGCTGAAAACCTGAGCACGCCGAACCGGCACGCCGTATTCTTCAATATTCATCAATAAAAAAAGCGCCCGCAGAAGGGCGCTTTTTCTTTGCGATGACTCGGCGTTCGATAGCGAGGCAAACTTCCTGACTGTTTTTCCGATGGTTACTTTGGGACCGGCCAGGCACGCATTGCCGTCGCTGCAATCGCCAGCAGCTTGTCGCGATTGCCGCCGGTGTCGCGTGCCTGCGTTGTCATGCCTTGCGATACGGTGATGTAGAAATTGGCCAGCGCTGCGGCGTCGGTATCCGCTGGCAATTCACCATCGGCAATACCCTGTTCGATGCGCTCCCTGATCATGCCTTCGACGTTGTCACGCCGTTCAACCATTTTGTGTTGAACATGTTCGGATGACGCTGAGCAGTTGGTGGCCGCCGTAACGACCAGACAACCCGGCGGATGACTCGGGCAGGTGAACTCGACGGCATTGCTTTGCAGCAGACGTTCAATCGCATCGCGTGCGGTCGGTGCCTGTTCGAACAGGCATTGCACCGCGTTGCAATTCTTTGTCGAGTAGCGCTCGACGGCTTCAAGGAACAGTTTTTCCTTGTCGCCGAAAGCTGCGTACAGGCTCGGCGGCGTGATGCCCATGGCCGACGTCAATTCCTGCAGCGACGCGGCCTCGTATCCGAAGCGCCAAAAAACCAGCATCGCACGGTCCAGTGCCGCCTCTCTATCGAAGGAGAGCGGGCGACCGGCCTTTTTGCGTGGTTTTTCGATTGTGTTTTCTATTTCCATAGCGATCGATATTAAATCTCTTGACAGCGTAAAGCAGGCTGGCTACAGTAGCAACTGTATTCTGTAGTGATCACTAGTGAATATGACTGGCGTATGACCGTTTCGTTCACGGATGTACGTATTAAAAGGCTCTGACCCGCCTTTGTCAAGGCTGGAAACGAGTTACTGTCTAATTTTATATGACAGTCCTTCATTGAATCGAGTGTTTATCTTCAGACTTTGGATTTATATACTTCTTCCCATCGAAACTGTTTGCAAGGGAGCATCATCATGAAAACACGCTTCTATCATTTCACCGCTGTTGCTGCAGGGACACTCGCCTTGTCTGCTGCGATGCACAACGACGCATTCCAGAATCTGGTTTACGACAGCGCGTTGACTGGCGGTGCTGTCTGGGCCAATGCCACGATGGCGGTTGGCAATCTTGGTCAGCCCGCAGTTCAGCACTAATGAACATGGATCTGACCGCACAGCAATTATCCGTGAGGGCGTCGTTTCGTTACGCCGAGCACGAGGTTGTGCTGCGCGTTTTCGGCACGGGCGATAACCAGGATAAACAGGACAAACGCGATGCCGGTGCCGGATTGCCGCTGATCGTGTATTTCCACGGCGGCTTCTTCGATTGCGGTTCGGCAGACGCCGCCGACGGTATTGCTGCCGTGCTGGCGGAAAGTGCCGTGGTTGTCAGTGTCGATTACCCGCTTGCGCCGATTGTGCAGTTTCCCGATACAGCGGAAATCGCTTTTGCAGCGCTGCAATGGGCGCAGGCGAAAGCGACGGAATTGGGGGCCGACGGCAAGCGCGTATTTGTCGCAGGTGACCAGGCAGGCGGTAATCTTGCGGCATCGGTTGCGATGATTGCTCGCGACCGGATTGCCGCGACCAGCCGCGGTATCTGGCTGAAAGGTCAGATTCTGATTACGCCAATGCTGGACCCGAACCAGACGTCGACGTCGATGCAGTCGTCTTCCGAATGCATTTGCCGTGACGGTTGGGCGGCGTATCTTCCGGCGGTCAGCGCTGCAATGCATCCGTATGCGGCGCCCGCGCAATCGCGCCGACTGGCGGATCTGGCGCCTGCGCTGATCATCAGCGCCGACAGCGATGCAATGCGCGACGAAGCGGAACAGTATGCAGCGCGACTGATTGCAGCCGGCGTGCCGGTGCACACGCGTCGTCTCGAAGGTTCATCGCATGCGCTGGTACAACCGCATCATCCGGATTTTTCATCGGTCGTTTCGGCGGTGACGCAGTTCATCAACGATCCCGGCTGACGAAATGCCTTCTGAAAACGGCCAGACACATTTGGCATGCATCCGTATAACGCAGCATCGTCCCCATTCAGTTTTAACCATTTCATCAATTCAATTTATCAACAGGGAATAATATGAAAATCTCGACCAAGCCTCGTTTTTCTCGCAGCACGATCGCCATCGCGATTGGTGCGCTTGTCATCGCCGGTGCCGCGACCATTTCGCTTTCCGGTCACGCCGAGAAAACGCCTTCGGCTGCGCCGTCTGCCGCAACCGTCACCGTGGCGAATGTACTCGAGCGTTCGGTCACTGAATGGGACGATTTTTCAGGTCGCGTCGAAGCAGTTGAACGCGTGGAGGTGCGGCCGCGTATTTCCGGCACGATCGACGCCGTGCATTTTCAGGACGGTCAACTGGTGAAGAAGGGCGATCCTCTGTTTACGATCGATCCTCGTCCCTACAAGGCCGAGCTGGCACGCGCCGAAGCGGCACGCGCCGGTGCGGTTGCCCGCCTGTCGCTTGCGAAGACGGAACTGGAACGCACGCGCAAATTGCTGGAAGAACGCGCAGTCGCGCAACGCGAGCTCGATACGCGCGAAAACGCCTTCCAGGAAGCCGATGCCAACCTGAAGGCAACCGACGCTGCCGTGCAAACCGCACGCCTGAATCTGCAATACACGGAAATTACCGCGCCGGTGGCCGGACGCGTCTCGCGTGCGGAAATCACCGTCGGCAATCTGGTTACGACCGGTCCGACGGCACCAACCCTGACGACTGTCGTATCCGTGTCGCCGATGTATGTCAGCTTCGAAGTGGATGAGCCGACTTATATCCGCTATGCAGCAACCGGTGCCGTTGGCAACAGCGGTGTCAATCGCATCCCGGTGGCAATGGGTCTGACCAGCGAAGAAGGCTACCCGCGTCAGGGTCACGTCAAATCGTTCGACAATCGCCTGGATAACGGCTCCGGCACGATCCGCGTACGCGCCGTGTTCGATAACGAAAACGGCACGCTGACGCCAGGCATGTTCGCTCGCGTACGTACCGGCGACGCCAATGCGAAAAATGCATTGCTGATCGATGACAAGGCAGTCGGCACCGATCAAGACAAGAAATACGTGATGGTGGTCGGCGCCGACAACAAGGCGGTCTATCGCCCGGTCGTACTCGGTCCGATCGTCGATGGTTTGCGGGTTGTGCGTTCCGGCCTGAAGAAGGATGAACGCATCGTCGTCAACGGCCTGCAGCGCATTCGCCCGAACGACACGGTTACGCCGGAAGTTGTGGCGATGGATGCACGCGTTGCCGGTGCAGACGCCAAGACAAATGCCAATGTCGTTGCAGCGAATTGATCGGGTTCAACCGCAAACCATTTTTGCCGCATCTGACACGCATCTGAAATTTAAGAAGAAAACCACATGAACATATCCAGATTTTTTATCGACCGCCCGATCTTTGCGGGTGTGCTGTCGTCGATCATCCTGTTGGGAGGCTTGATCGCGATGTTCAACCTGCCGATTTCCGAATATCCGGAAGTCGTGCCGCCATCGGTCGTGGTCAAGGCCAATTTCCCTGGTGCCAATCCGCAAACCATCGCGGAAACGGTCGCCACGCCGATCGAGGAACAAATCAACGGCGTTGAAGGCATGCTTTACATGCAATCGCAGGCGACTTCCGACGGTCTGATGACATTGACCGTGACCTTCAAGCTTGGCGTCTCGCCGGATCAGGCACAGCAACTGGTGCAGAACCGCGTCAACCAGGCGCTGCCGCGTCTGCCTGACGTCGTCCAGCGTCTTGGCGTGACGACGACCAAAAGTTCGCCTGACCTGACGATGGTCGTTCACTTGCTGTCGCCGAACGACCGTTACGACATGGCCTATCTGCGCAACTATGCAGTGCTGAACGTCAAGGATCGCCTTGCGCGTCTGCCGGGCATCGGCGCGGTACAGCTGTTCGGTTCCGGCGATTACTCGATGCGTATCTGGCTCGATCCGCGCAAGGTTGCGGAGCGCGGTCTGTCGGCTGATGACGTCGTGCAGGCGATTCGCGAACAGAACGTCAACGTCGCGGCCGGTGTGATCGGTGCATCGCCGTCGGTGCCGGGTGTCGATTACCAGATATCGGTCAATGCACGCGGTCGTCTGCAGAACGAGGAAGAGTTCGGCAACATCGTCATTCGCACCTCGCCGGATGGTGTCATCACGCGACTGAAAGATGTGGCACGTATCGAACTCGGTGCGAGCGAATATGCATTGCGTTCGCTGTTGAACAACAAGCAGGCCGTCGCCATCCCGATCTTCCAGTCGCCGGGTTCCAATGCGCTTGAAATTTCCGAGAACGTGCGCAAGACGATGGCCGATCTGAAGAAAGACATGCCGGAGGGTGTCGATTACAGCATCGTCTATGACCCAACGCAATTCGTCCGTTCGTCGATCGAAGCGGTCATTCATACGCTGCTGGAAGCAATTCTGCTGGTTGTGATTGTCGTGATCATCTTCCTGCAGACATGGCGCGCATCGATCATTCCGTTGCTGGCGGTGCCGGTATCGGTGATCGGTACGTTTGCGGTGATGCTGGGCTTCGGCTTTTCGATCAATGCACTGAGTCTGTTTGGTCTGGTGCTGGCGATCGGTATCGTCGTCGACGATGCGATCGTGGTGGTGGAGAACGTCGAGCGGAATATCGAGGCGGGCCTGACGGCGCGAGAGGCGACGTACAAGGCAATGCGTGAAGTGTCCGGTCCGATCGTGGCGATCGCACTGACACTGTGCGCGGTGTTCGTGCCGCTGGCATTCGTGTCCGGCCTGACCGGTCAGTTCTTCAAGCAGTTTGCACTGACGATTGCGATCTCGACCGTGATCTCGGCATTCAACTCGCTGACGTTGTCGCCGGCACTGGCTGCGTTGCTGTTGAAAAATCATGGCGCGCCAAAAGACAGATTCCAGTTGCTGATTGATCGACTCTTCGGCTGGTTCTTCGTTCGCTTCAACAAGGTATTTCATCGCGGTTCGGAAAATTACGGCGGTGGCGTAACCAGCATATTGAAACGCAAATCGGTATCGCTGGCTGTCTATGCCGTGCTGATCGGCGCGACGATGTTCCTGTTCCATCACGTACCGGCCGGTTTCGTTCCAGGCCAGGACAAGCAATATCTGGTCGGTTTCGCACAGTTGCCTGATGCGTCGTCGCTCGATCGTACCGAAGACGTGATCCGTCAGATGTCCGATATCGCGATGAAAACGCCGGGTGTGGAATCCGCTGTCGCGTTCCCGGGTCTGTCGATCAACGGCTTCGTCAACAGTCCGAATTCCGGCATCGTGTTCGTTACGTTGAAACCGTTCGACGAACGCAAGAGCAAGGAGTTGAGCGGCAATGCGATTGCACAACAGCTGAACCAGAAGTTCTCGGTGATTCAGGGCGCGTTCATTGCAATGTTCCCGCCACCACCGGTACAGGGGCTCGGCACGATCGGCGGCTTCAAACTGCAGATTCAGGATCGTGGCGCATTGGGTAACGAGGCGTTGAACGATGCGGTCAAGGCATTCATGACGAAGGCGTATGCCGCTCCGGAACTGCAGGGCATGTTCTCCAGTTTCCAGATCAACGTGCCGCAGTTGTATGCCGATCTCGACCGCACCCGTGCACAGCAATTGGGCGTATCGGTGACATCGGTGTTCGACACGCTGCAGATCTATCTGGGCTCGCTGTACGTCAACGATTTCACCAAGTTCGGCCGGACCTTCCAGGTGCGGGTGCAGGCTGATGCACCGTTCCGTGCGCATGCCGAAGATATCGGCTTGCTGAAGGTACGCAATACCGCCGGTGAAATGGTGCCGTTGTCGTCCGTGTTGAAGATGACGCAAAGTCACGGCCCCGATCAGGCAGTGCGTTACAACGCGTTCCCGTCGGCCGACATCAACGGCGGTCCGGCACCGGGCTTCAGCACCGGCCAGGCGCAGGATGCGATCGAACGCATTGCAGCCGAAACGCTGCCGCGCGGTATCGGTTACGAATGGACCGAGATCACGTATCAGGACAAGATCGCCGGCGATACATTGTTCATCATCCTGCCGTTATCGATGCTGCTGGTGTTCCTGGTGCTCGCTGCGCAGTATGAAAGTCTGACGTTGCCGCTCGCCGTGCTGCTGATCGTACCGATGGGGTTGCTGTCCGCGATTTTCGGTGTGTTCCTGACTGGTGGCGACAACAACATCTTCACGCAGATCAGTCTGATTGTGCTGGTGGGGCTTGCCTGTAAGAACGCGATTCTGATCGTGGAATTTGCAAGGGAACTGGAAGATCACGGCAGGGGCGTCTACGAAGCAGCGATCGAGGCAGCACGTCTGCGTCTGCGTCCGATCCTGATGACGTCGATCGCTTTCATCGCCGGCGTGGTACCGCTGATTCTGTCGAGCGGTGCGGGTGCAGAGATGCGTCACGCAATGGGTGTGGCGGTGTTCTCCGGCATGATCGGCGTGACTGCCTTCGGCCTGTTCCTGACACCGATCTTCTACGTCCTGCTGCGTACGCTGGAAAACAGGCTCACGCCGAAGCGCGAGCCTGAAGCGGAAGCCTATGTGCATCATGCGCCAGCGATCACGTCGGACGCTCCGCATAATTACGAGGTATAAAAATGAAAAAATTCAATCTCACTCTTACCGCGCTGACTGCCGCGCTGGTTCTCGCAGGTTGCTCGACGGCGAAACCGCCGGAAACACTGAAGCTCGATACGCCGGCCGCTTATCGCGAGAAGGCAGAACCGTTGCAAGGCGAATGGAAAGTTGCGAAGCCGGCCGATAACACCGATCGTGGTCAATGGTGGAAAGTGTATGGCGACGATAATCTGAGCAAGCTGATTGTCGAGGCGACCGAATCGAATCCGAATCTGACTGCAGCATTTGCACGAGTCAAAGAGTCGCGTGCGATTGCCGGCGTGGTGGATGCGGATCGCGGTTTCCAGCTGGGCGCGGGCTTCGGCCCGACGCGTGTCGGTGGTGTACAGCCGAACGTTCCGACGCCGGATGGCGTCAGTCCGCCGCCATCGACACAATGGCGTGCCGGCGCCAACTTCTCCTATGAAGTCGATCTGTTCGGTCGCCTGTCCGACGCCAGCCGTGCGGCGCAACTCGACGCCGATGCACAGGAAGCGGCGTATCACTCAGTGCTGCTGACATTGCAGGCTGACGTCGCCCAGCAATACTTCACGATTCGCGCACTCGACTCAGAAATCGACGTACTGGAAAAAACCGTCAACCTGCGTCAGGAAGCACTTGACCTCGCCAAGCATCGTTTCGATGCCGGCGATACCAGCGAACTCGATGTAGCGCAGGCAAAGACCGAATGGGCCACGACCAGCGCCGAACTGGAAGGTGTCCGGCGCGAACGTGCGCAACGTGATCATGCACTGGCAGTGTTGCTGGGTCAGGCCCCGGCCCAGTTCAGTCTGCCGGTTGCACCGCTGCAAGCGTCGATTGTGACGGTGCCCGCAGGCTTGCCATCCGATCTGCTGGAACGTCGTCCGGACATCGCACAGGCGCAGCGTCAAATGGCTGCCGCCAGTTCGCGCATCGGCGCAGCGAAAGCCGCGTTCTTCCCGTCGCTGGTGCTGACTGGTTCGGGCGGTTACGCGTCGAATGAATTGCGCGACCTGTTCAAATGGTCGAGTCGCAGCTGGATACTCGGTCCGTTGAGCGGCACGCTGCTGAACCTGCCGATCTTCGACGGCGGTCGCAATCGTTCGAACCTCGCACGAGCCGATGCCGATTACGAAGCGCTGGTCGCGAATTATCGTCAGCAGGTGCTGGTCGGTTTTCGCGATGTCGAAGACAATCTGAGTGCCTTGCGCACACTGGATCGCCAGATGGTGTTCGAGGATCAGGCGACCAAGTCGTCGCAGCTCGCCACCAGGCTTGCAGATTCACGCTATCGCTATGGTTCGGCCAGCTACTTTGAAGTCATCGATGCACAACGCTCAAGCCTGGCGACGCAGCGCTCTTTGATCCGTAGTCAGGGGCAACGTGCGGTGGCGTCGGTTGGATTGATTCGTGCGCTGGGCGGCGGATGGGATTCGCCGGTGGAGAAGGATAAGGATGTGCCTCCGATAGCGAAACAGTAAGCCAGGTAGTCGCCGCGAAATAAAAAAAAGCAGCCATTGAGGCTGCTTTTTTTTGCTGCGCGTGAGCTCAGTGTTTCGACAGACATTCCTTCATGAACGCCTTGCGCGCGTCGCCTGTCTTGTCGACCGCAGCCGCGTTGCAGTTCTTCATTTTTTCGCGTTGAGCCTGTTGTGCAGCGCTGCCTTTTTCATCGTGCTTGCTCAGGCACTCTTTCATGAACGCCTTGCGTTCGTCGCCTTTTTTGCCGCTTGCTTCAGCGTTGCAGGTTTTCATCTTGTTTTGCTGATCGGTTTCTGCGTGAGCCATGTGGAAGGCTAGTGGCAGCATCAGCAGAATGGCGCAGGACAGTTTCTTCATTACGGTCTCCTTGATCGATGGTTGAACGACGGGACAGACAACAGTGGAAGAAGCCATGCGAGGCATTACATCATGAATGCCGTGCGTTGCCAATCATAGAACGAAGGAAGAGAGGGCAGGTAAAGAAACGGTTAAAGAGGGCTCTTGTTACAGTTGTGTCATCGCGACACGTCAACGCTATTCTGGCCGATCTGGCCGAAAATCAACGACGGATCAGTGGTCGCTTCGGCGTGTTCTTCATGTGCATTTTCCACCAGACGCCGACCAGCGAATCGCCCCATGCAACCGCCTTGCGCGGCAGTGTCAACGGATCATCGCCGATAGTGGCCGGCGCACGTTCGCAGGTGACCGCGGTCTTGTATCCGGCTTCGGCAATGGCTTCCACGGTTTGCAGGTTGTGACTGCCGTACGGATAGCAGAAGTGATCGACGGCCTGGCCAAGGACGTCTTCCAGCGCAGCCTTCGATTTCAACGCTTCGTTGAGCGCAAGCTCGGACGTTTGTTCGCCGAGCCGAATGTGGTTGAACGAGTGCGATCCGATGGCGATATTGGCGGACAGCAATTCACGCAATCGTGCGCCGGTCATCAACGGCGGTGCCTGGTGGCCGTCGGCAATCAGCCAGTCGGCCGAGCCGCCGAGCATGCCGGCAATCGCGTAGACGGTCGCCGGGAAATTGTGGCGGTGCAGAATCGGCAGCGCGTATTCGTAAAAATTTTCGTAGGCATCGTCGAAGGTGATGGCAACGGCGCGTGGCGGAATCGGTTTGTCACCGCGTACGCATTGCAGTACTTCGTCCATGCTCAGCACCTTGTAGCCGAACATCTTCAGATAGGCCATTTGCGTGCCGAATCGGCGATGATCGCAATACGTGGCGCGATGCGACTCCATGGCAGGAAAATCGCCAACCTGGTGATACATCAATATCTGGATACGGTTCAAGGCATTCTCCTGCCGACGGCTTCTTCATACACGGCGATGGTGCCGCGCGCCATGCTTTGCAGTGCGAACAGTTGTTCGTAACGTTGACGACCGGCGCGGCCCATGCGATTGCGCAAGTTCGTATTATCCAGCAAAGCGGCGATGGCTTGTGCCAGCGCCGGCGGATCTTCGGTCGGAACCAGCAGGCCGGTCACGCCGTTATCGACCGCTTCGCCAATGCCGCCGACGTCGGTGGCGACGATCGGCAAGGCGAATGCAGCGGCTTCCAGCAATGTCAGCGACAGCGCCTCGCGTCGCGATGGTGCGAGCAGAATGTCGGCACAGCCGTAGATGTTGTTGACGTCGTCACGATGGCCGATGAAGCGCACGCGGTCGGCAATGCCGAGTTGTTCCGCGAGCAGTTGCATTTCTCTGGCAACGGCCGTATCGAGCGAACCGGCCAGGACCAGCGTCCAGCGTTTGTCCGCGACAAGCGCCAGCCCGCGCAGTGCCACATCGTGTCCCTTCGCCGGCATGAAGCGTGCAACCATCACCAGTGCCGGTGCATCGTCAACCTCGAGTTCGGCGCGCATCGTTTCGCGTGGCGTACGCGGCAGCGCCGCGTAATCCGGAACGCCATGATGGACGGTGCGAATTCTGTTTTGCGGATAGCCGCATGTCACGAGAAAGCGCGCAACAGCGTTGGAAACCGCAATGATGCGTGTGGCGCGGCCAAACCATTTGCCGGCGTTGGTTGAATGGGCAGTGGCGACGTTCGGCACACCGGCCAGCTTCGCCGCCCATCCCGTGTAATAAGCACCACGTGTCAGGTGACCGTGCACGAGATCGGCTTTTTCGCGGCGGATCAATCGAATCAGGCTAATCAGCGAACGCAGATCGAAGAAGCCGGTAAAGGAAATCTGCTCGCAGCGGAATCCTGCCGCCTGCAACTGCTCGCCCAGCCATCCTTCGAGCGGGCCGGCGTAAATGCATTCGACACCGTTCGTCGCCAGGCCTTGCATCAATTGCAGCAGGTGACGCTCGGCACCGCCGGCCTTGTGACTATGCAGGACGAAGATGACTTTCATGTGGCGGATAGTGAACGGGAATGGCAGAAGAGTGGGCGATTATAGCGTCTTACCCTTGCGACTTCGCTCGCGAACGGGTTGTCTGTCACCGGAATCGTTGCTGAAATCCAGTTCGGACTGATCTCCGTACCGTTTCTGACAGCGTTCGCAATAAAAACTGCGCCTGTTCGTCTTGCCCAGTTTGCCCTTGCTGAATCGGATATGACAGCGCGGACAGGTCTGTCGCGTGTGGGCCAGCCAGTGCTTTTTCAGTTCGAATGTCCGTTTCCATCGCAAGAAATCGAAACTGTATTCACGCGCCTGTTCGACCAGTTCGCGCAGCTTGCGATCCGACAGCGCACCGACCGTGGAGAGGGGATGCAGGCGAATACGGAACAGGACTTCGTTCTTGATGATATTGCCGACACCCGAGAAAATGGTTTGATCGAGCAAGGCGTCGCAAACCAGCATATCCGGATTGGCACGCAGCTTTTTACGCGCAGCGGCGGGGTTCCATAGATCAGACAGTACATCCGCCGTCCAGTCGTACTGTTCGTCCAGCACGCCTTCGATGATGCGTACCGAACTGGTATAGAAGTTCAGCTCGCCATCGTCGAATTGCAGGTGCAGGCTGGGGTTGCTTTCCTTGCGCTCGTTGATGCGGTAGCTGCCGAACATCAGCAGGTGAATGCGTACCGTCAGGTGCGGCAACTGGATCAGGAAATGCTTGCCCCACGTGCGCAGTGCGACGATGCGTTGTCCCGTAAGGCGCGCCATGTCGATTTTCGCCAGGCCATCGGCCTGAATGATGGTTTTGCCGGCAAACGCTGCGGCTTCTTCCTTCAGCAGGAGGAGCGATGGGCCTTCTGGCATGCTTATTTTTTCTTCTTCGACGGCGTGAAGCCGAGCATCTTCATTGCGGCGGTGATGTTCTGCGCCGACGCGTCATAGTCGTCCCACGGGGTGTTTCCCTTGTCGAGCCGCGTGTGGATGTTGGCGACATGCCATTGCGCGCTGCCATGCAGTTTTTCCACTTCTTCCCATGCAACGGGAACGGAGACGCCGAGTCCGGGACGCGAGCGAACCGACCATGCGGCAACCGTGGTGGCACCGAAGCCGTTGCGCAGATAATCGATGAAAATCTTGCCGACACGATTCTTCGGGCCGCTCTTGGCGACAAAGCGCATCGGCAGCGCTTGTGCCATGTGATCGACGATGGCGTGCGAAAAATCCTTGACCGTGTCCCAGTCGTAGCGTTTCTTCAGCGGTACGACGACGTGCATGCCTTTGCCGCCGCTGGTTTTTGCGAACGAGACGAGACCAAGTTGTTCGAGGAACGAACGCATCAGCAGCGTCGATTCCTGCATGATCGGCCACTCGACGCCTTCGCCGGGATCGAGGTCGAACGTCATGCGATCCGGTTTGTCGATGGCGGTTTTTACACCGTTCCAGGTATGGAACTCGATCACGTTCATTTGCGCGGCCGAAAGCAGGCCGGTCGGATTGGCGATTTCGATCAGCGAGGCGTGATCGGGATCCAGCGCCGGGTCGAGCAGGGTGACACCCGGCAGGCGATCATCCATATGCTTCTGGAAAAACAGTTGGCCACCGATGCCGTCCGGTGCGCGTACGAGGGACGTCGGACGACCTTTCAGATGCGGCATCATCAGCGGGGCGACCAGCGCGTAGTAACGGATCAGGTCGATTTTTGTCAGCCCGGTCGATTCATCGACGACGCGCTCGGGATGGCTGATCTTCAGACCGGAAGGCAGCGTCCCGTGCAGTCCGGCTGTCTCGTCATCAGTGTCCGAACCGGCTTTCGATACGGATCCGGCCGCGGTCTTCGCGCTCTTCTTCGCAGATGTCGCCGTGGTTTTAGAGACGGCAACCGCTTTTTCATGAATGATCGCGGTGGCTTTCTTGTCCGTTCGCAAACCGTGGAAAACTGCCTGGCGCACGTGGCCGCCATTCGTCCATTCGCTGAACGCAATTTCCGCCACGAGTTGCGGTTTGACCCAATGTGCCTTTCGAGCGATGGTTGAGTCCGGCGTGAAGGGTCTCTTGTCTGTTGCCAGCGCGTCCAGTTTTTTCTTCAGGTCCTGCAATGATTTTTCGCTGAAGCCGGTGCCGACGTTGCCGGCGTAATGCAATTTACCTTTGTCGTCATGTACGCCAAGTAGTAACGAACCGAAGCCAGTGCGGGCGCCTTGCGGATCGGTATAGCCGCCGATGACGAACTCCTGACGCTGACCGCATTTAAGCTTGATCCAGTCGGGCGAACGGCGCGCGGCGTAATGGGAATTCCGGCGCTTGCCGATCACGCCTTCCAGTCCCATCCGGCAGGCTGAGGCGACGATGTCTGCGGCAGGAACATCGAATGTGTCGCTGTACCGAACAAGATCGGATGGCGTTTTGGTCATCAGTGTCTGCAACAATCTGCGCCGCTCTTCAAGCGTTGTCTTGCGCAGATCGTACCCATCGTAAAACGGCAGATCGAAAACGTAATAGGCAATCTGCTGCGTCTTCGACGCATCGAATGCGTTTTGCAGCATCTGAAAATCGGGCACGCCGTTTTCGTCCGCCACAACAATTTCGCCGTCCAGCCAGCAGGGCTTGAGTTTCATCTTGCGCAACGCGGCAACCAGCGTCGGCAGCTTGGCGGTCCAGTCATTGCCATTGCGCGTGACGAGCCGGATGTCGCTGCCATCAATGCGCGCGACGATGCGATACCCGTCGAACTTGATTTCGTACAGCCATTCCTCACTATCATTTGGCGGGCCGTTGACCAGCGTGGCGAGTTGCGGAGAGAGCGTTGCAGGCAAGTCGGCGGCAATGGCGCCGGCTGGCAGGGCGTTTTTGCGTCTGGAGGTCGCGCTCTTGCCGGTGGCTTTCTTTGCGGCTGCTTTCTTTGCCACTGTTTTTCCGGTAGTCGGTTTTTCAGTTTTTTCTGCGGCCGCTTTTTTTGTGATTTTTTGCGTACTCTGCGCTGCAGAACCGGCCGCACCGTTCGGTTTGTCTTTCAGTTTGGCGACACTGTCCGGCATTTCATCGACGACGCTGTATTCGGCGGCGGGGCGTGCGTATTCATCCTTTTCCTTGATCAGCAACCACGGTTCCTGTTTCTCGTTCCCGTATTTGCCGGCTTTCATGCGCACCAATACCCATTTGCCACGCAACTTATGGCCGTGCAGCTCGAACTTCAGATTGCCTTTACGATAGCCCTCGTGCGGATCGGTCAGCGGTGTCCACACACCCTTGTCCCAGATGATGACCTTGCCTGCGCCATACTGTTTTTCGGGAATCGTGCCCTCGAATTTGTTGTACGCGATCGGATGATCCTCGACATGAACGGCCATGCGCTTGTCGTGCGTGTCGAAGCTCGGGCCTTTCGGCACCGCCCAGCTTTTCATCGCGCCATCCAGTTCAAGACGAAAGTCGTAATGCAGCCGGGATGCCCAGTGTTTTTGAATGACGAAAGACAATGCCTCGGTATTCGGCATGCCGCCTTCCGCAGGTTCGGACGTGATGCCGAAGTTGCGTTTGGCCTTGTAGGTTTTCAGCGAATCGGAAGTTGCCATCGTCAAGCCGACTTGCGTTTGGGCGCCGCTTTTTTAGCTGCATGCGCGGGGGTTTTGGCTGAAGCCTTTGCCGTCGCTTTGCGAACGGTCGTTTTTTTTACCGGAGCGAACTTGCGGGCGGGCTTTTCGTCGTCTTCAGCCTCGGTTGCCTTGCCCTTGTTTTTGCCGCCCTTGAGGCTGCGTTGCAGCATTTCCGTCAGGTCGTAGATCTTTGCCGACTCGCCGCTTTCCTGCGGTTCGATCTGTGTGACGGATTCGGTATCGCCGGCCTTGATCTTCTCCTCGACCAGATGGAGGATTTGCTCCTTGAAAGAATCGGTGAACGCACCGGGATTCCATTCATCGCTCATGTCGTCGACCAGTTGTTCGCCCATCTTGATTTCCTTGTCGCTCAGGCCTGCGGCCTTGACGCCTTCTTTCGGCAGATCGAGTTCTTCCCATGTGCGAATCTCGTCGCCCCAGCGCAGCAGATTCAGCACGAGTGCCGGTCCGGCCGGAATCAGCACGGCGAGATGCTGGCGTGTCTGGATCACGACCTTGGCAATGCCGACCTTGCCGCTGCGATTGAGAATTTCCCGCAGCAACGCATAGACCTTCGCTCCCTTGTTGATCGGCGCGATGTAATAGGGGCGTTCCAGATAAAGGAAGGGAATCGAATTGGCCGGGACGAAGGATTCGATCTCGATGGTTTGCGTGGTCTTCGGGTAGGCCGCTTCGATTTCTTCCGGCGTGAGAATGACGTAATGGCCGTCTTCGACCTCGATGCCCTTGACGATGTTTTCCTTGGAGATTTCCTTGCCGGTTTTCTTGTTGACGCGTTTGTAACCGACAGGGTCCATCGTGCGCTTGTCGAGCCAGTCGAAGTTGAGGCTGTGCTCTTCAGTCGCTGAATACAGCGCAATCGGAATGTGCACCAGGCCGAAGGAGATGGCGCCTTTCCACAACACGCGTTTGCTGGTCGTTGCCATGATTGGATGTCGTCTAACGGAGAGTATTCATCATGCAATGCCGGGACGACAATCGTCTGTAGGACAAGGCCGGAAAGCGCTGTCGGAAGTGTCTGCGTTATGGGAAAAGCTCGCATGAAAAGACCTGTAAAGAACAGTTGATATGTTGCAGGCGGGAACCGCTATCATGCAATGATATTTTCGAAAACATGAAAGGCCTTGATGCGCCCATTCAGGACGATGTCGTTTTTTCTGTGGAAGCCTCTGCTGCCGATTCTGTTGCTTCATTGCATGGCAACGATCGCATGGGCGGAGTCCGTGCAGACGGCGCGTGCACCGGTCATGCTGGCGAACAGCTATCACCGCGGCATCGATCTCACCGACTACTGGGTCAGCGAAAAATATGATGGACTGCGCGCATACTGGGATGGCGAACGATTGCTGACGCGCGGCGGCGAGACGATCAATCCACCTGCCTGGTTCATTGCGGGCTGGCCGAAGACGCCGATGGACGGTGAGTTGTGGGTCGGTCGCGGACGTTTCGGCGAAGCGGTCTCAACAGCGCGCACACTGCAGCCGGACGACGCGGCGTGGCGCAGGATGCACTTCATGGTGTTCGACCTGCCGGCGCACGGCGGTATTTTCGATCGGCGTCTGCCGGCATTGCGCGAAACGATCGCCGGAATCGGTCAAGGCTGGGTGCAGGTTGTGGCGCAGGAAAAGGTGCGCGATCATCAGTCATTGCAGAAACGATTGCAGGCCGTCGTCAAAGCCGGTGGCGAAGGATTGATGCTGCATCGCGGCGGGTCGCTTTATCGGGCTGAACGCAGCGACGACCTGTTGAAGGTCAAGTTGCACGATGATGCCGAAGCACGTGTCGTCGCCCATTTGGCGGGCAAGGGACGGCATGAAGGTCGAATGGGCGCCTTGCTGGTCGAAATGCCGAATGGCGTACGCTTCAAGCTGGGCAGCGGCTTCACCGACGCGGAACGCGTAATGCCGCCGTCGGTCGGCAGCTGGGTCACGTACCGTTATCGCGGATTCAACGACAGCGGCATTCCACGCTTTGCCAGTTTCGTTCGTGCGCGGGAAGATTTTGATTCGGATTTCAATACGCCGCTGAAGTGACATGCAGCGGCGCTCAACGTTTGTTCATTTGCCAAAGGAGACACCATGTCGACGCTCAATTTCCCTAGAACGCTGGCCGCGGTCGCGCTGGTTTGCACGGCATCGCTGGCTGCTGCCGTGTCGCTGTCCGATCTCAGCAGCAAGGATGCAACTGCCGGTGTGAAGACGGCTCTTGAAAAAGGGGCGACGGTGGCCGTTTCCAGGCTGGGCGTGCAGAACGGTTTTCTGAACAACGACAAGGTAAAGATCGGATTACCTGGCCCTGTTGAAAAAGCCAGGCCGATCCTGAAGATGCTGGGCCAGGGCAAAAGGGTCGACGAGCTTGAAGTATCCATGAATCATGCAGCGGAGGCGGCTGTTGCAGAAGCGAAGCCGCTTCTGTTGAATGCAGTGAAAAACATGTCGATCACCGATGCCAAGAACATTCTGACCGGCGGCGATAACTCAGTCACCGAATTCTTTCGGCAGAAAACTGCAACGCAATTGACGACGAAATTCCTCCCGATCGTGAAGAAGATCACCGACGGCAACGGTTTGTCCGCGCAGTACAACACGCTGATGAGCAAGGCAAGCGCATCGGGACTGACGAAGGAAAATTCCACGGTTGAAAGCTACGTGACGCAGCGCGCGCTCGATGGTCTGTACACGATCATCGGCGAAGAGGAAAAAGCCATTCGTGCCGATCCGGTCGGCACCGGCAGTGCGATTCTGGGCAAGGTGTTCGGCGCACTGAAGTAGACGGTGTCCTGTCGCCCTGACAAGAGCGCATCAAGGCTGGTCGATCGCCAGAACGATCGACCGGTTGAAGGCCGAGGCGAGGTTCTCGCATCCTGTGGCACCGGATAAACCAGTCCGCTGCCTGTTCAGCGCCGAATGTGCACTGAAAAAATGACGCGGTTATGACCGGCAGCGGTAATTTCGGTCACACATGAAGGTTTTTTAAACGCCGAACCGCAAACGTAGCATCCTGCCAACGCGTGCATAAAATTCAATTGTCAGCCCGCCTGATTCTCGTCATATTGCTTGCTGGAAATATGTTTTAGAAAACATATATTTCCTTAAACAATTGATGCAGAAGGCAACAAAAAGGTGCGCGATGACGAAATTTCGTGAGTGGAGTGTGGGTGGCAAACTGTGCCTGATGGTGTTTTTGCTGGTCGGGATCATGTTTGCATTGTATGGCTGGGCTTTCGGCCGCTCGACGATGTCGATGATGGATACGCGGGTTGCAGATGAGGTGCAAGGACAGTCGCGTGTTGCCGTCGATCTGATTGATGTATTCGATCAGGCCAAGCGCGCGGAAACAGGGCGTTTTGCCGGTTTGTTCGCCAGTTATTTCAATGCGCCTTTTTCACTCGACACAACTCGCAGCACGACGCTTGGCGAACGCAAGGCGCCGGTGCTGATGAACGGGTCAACAGAACTCAATCTGGATTTCGCACCGGTCGATCGCTTCACCGTGCAGAGTCAGGGTGTCGCGACGATCTTTGCCAAGACCGGCGAAGACTACGTGCGCATCACGACATCGCTGAAGAAGGAAGATGGCCAGCGCGCGCTTGGCACCGTGCTCGATCATTCGCATCCAAGTTATGCACGACTGCAGGCCGGCCAATCATTCGTCGGCATCGCGACGTTGTTCGGCAAGCAGTACATGACGCAATATGATCCGATTCACGATGCGCAGGGACACGTCATCGGGGCATTGTTCGTCGGTGTCAACATCACGAACGACCTCAAGCAGTTGAAGGATCGCATCCGCGCCATCAAGCTCGGCAAGTCGGGTTATTTCTATGTGGTCGATGCCAAGCCGGGCAAGGATCAGGGCAAGGTGCTGCTGCATCCGGAACTGGAAGGGCAGAATCTTCTGGATGCGAAGGATGCGGACGGACACGCCTACATCAAGGATGTGCTGGAACAGAAAGACGGTCTGATTCGCGTCAACCTGGCCGACGGTGCCACGGCGAATCAGCCGGCGCGTGAAGTGCTGCTGGCATTCAAGCAATATCCGAACTGGGGCTGGGAAGTAATGGGTCGCGTCTATGCAGATGAAACCGAGGGCGAGATTGTCGCGATGCGCAACAATTACGCCATCGCCGGCGCCGTCATCCTGTTGCTGATTGCGGCGTTGCTGTACTGGACGATCCGTCGCATGGTCAGCCTGCCGCTGCAGCAGACCATCGCGATCGCGGCGCGGCTGGAAGCGGGCGATCTGACCGTCAGTTCGAACACGCATCGCGTTGATGATATCGGCAAACTGCTGCACGGCATCGATAGCGTCGGCGGCGGATTGGCGGCGGTGGTTGGCAACGTGCGCCGTTCATCGGAAGCGATCAATGTGGCGGCGCGCGAAATCGCCACCGGTAATCTCGACCTGTCTTCACGTACCGAAGAACAGGCCAGCTCGCTGGAAGAAACCGCATCTTCCATGGAGGAATTGACCTCCACCGTACGGCAGAACGCCGACAACGCGCAGCAGGCGAACCAGCTGGCCGGTTCGGCTTCCGAAGCAGCAACGCGCGGCGGAAAAGTGGTGAACCAGGTTGTCGAGACGATGGGATCGATTCGCGACAGTTCACGCAAGGTGGTAGACATCATTACCGTCATCGACGGCATTGCGTTCCAGACCAACATTCTCGCGTTGAATGCGGCCGTCGAAGCGGCACGCGCAGGTGAACAGGGCCGTGGTTTTGCCGTGGTGGCGGCAGAGGTGCGTAGCCTGGCGCAGCGTTCCGCCAGTGCGGCGAAGGAGATCAAGGAGCTGATCGACGATTCCGTGCAGCGTGTCGATGCAGGCAGCCAACTGGTGGACGATGCAGGGGCGACAATGCAGGAAATCATGACGTCAGTGCAGCGCGTGACCGACATCATGAGCGAAATCACCGCAGCGACCAATGAACAGCGCAGCGGCATTGAGGAGGTCAATCGTGCGATTACGCAGATGGATCAGGTCACGCAGCAGAATGCGGCGTTGGTGGAGCAGGCCGCTGCCGCCGCGGAAGCATTGCAGGACCAGGCGGGACAACTTGTGCAGGCGGTTAGCGTGTTTCGTTTGAACGCGACGGGTGATATGACGCTGTTGCCTGCACAACGCGCGCCGCAATTGACGCACGGTTGATTTTCAACGCAGTCGATCCTTCGTTAAAAAAAACGGCGCCCTGCGAGAAAGGGCGCCGTTTTTTTATGGTCGTCTTACTTCAGCAGAACCGGTCCGGCATCGATCTTGATGCGCATCAGCTTGTACGGTTTTTGCCGCATGTCCTTGCCTTGATGAAAGCCGGCCTGGCGATCAAGCTGGTTGGCGGTGAAATACAGATAGCCGTCGGTGCCGATCGATAATGTGTCAGGCCACAGGATTTCCGGCGATTGTGCGATGGTGGTCCATTGCTTGCCGTCGTATCGACGGATGCTGTGATGTTCGTAGTCGCCGGCATAGATGCGACCAGCATCATCCGCTTCCATTCCATCTGACGCGCCTTTCAATCCCAGGTCTTTCACCTGCTTTGCGACATCGGAGTCGGTGACTGATGCATCGCGCAACGCCGCAGTCGGTACGGAATACATGCGGCGACTCGACAGTGCGCAGTAATACAAGGTCTTGCCGTCGGCTGACAGGGCAATGCCGTCGGACGCAACCTGCAGATTCGACGTTTGCCCGCCGGCAGGACGGTTCATCAACTTCTGGCCGTCGATGACCGGCACGAAGTCTTTCTCGGCAGCAGTCGAAGGATGGTTGGTCAAACGACGCATCGATTTGCCGGTCGCGAGGTCGACGACGATGATGCCGCCGGGGCCGCGTGTCGACGAGTCGGTAATGTAGGCGACGCCTTCCGCACCTTGACGCAGGTCAAAGCGAACATCGTTGATATACGTTGTCGGCAATATGGTCTGCACGTCGAACACGATGGTTTTCACAATCGTGTTGGTCGCCAGATCAACCGCGACCAGTTTGGCGCCGCCATCGATCGGTGTCTGAAAGCCGGGTGCTGCCGTATCCAGAATCCACAGGCGATTCCTTGCATCGGCTACCACGCTTTGTACGCTGATCAGACTGTCGGCAGGACGCGCCGGATCGGCACGGTTGAATTGTGCACTTGGATAAGCGACGGCCTTGCCATCGACAATCTCGGCCACGGTGAACGGCACATCGTCGCCCCAGCGCGGATAGTTGACGAAAATGCGGCCGTTCGGTGCGACGGTAACACCGGTCGGCATGGCGTCGTGGAACGTGGCGACAGTCTCGATGGTGCCGATGGTTGGCGTCGTTTGCGCCGCGAATGCGGTTGTCTGCAACCAGAGCGCGGTAGCGAACATGGCGCCGGCTGCAATGAGTTTCCTGTTCATGCTGTTCTCCTTAACTTGAAGCGGTTAGATCAAAGATTGCTCAGAAACCTTCGAGGACGATCTTGCCGATACTGCGGTTGCTTTCGATCAATGCGTGCGCACGACGCAAGTTGGTTGCGTTGATCGTGCCGAAGTTCTCTGCCGCCGTGGTCTTGATGGTGCCGGCGTCGATCAGGCGGGCAACTTCATCCAGCAATTCGTGTTGCTTCTGCATATCGTCCGTTTCATGCATCGAGCGGGCAAACATGAATTCCCAGTGTACCGAAGCGCTCTTGCGCTTGAGCGGCACGACGTCCAGTGTCGATGGATCGTCGACGATGGCGATCTTTCCCTGCGGCGCAACCGCCTTGACGATTTCTGCATAGTGATGCTCCGTCTGGTTCAGGCTCGCGATGTACTTCACATTGTCGATGCCGATCGCTTTCAGTTCATCGCTCAATGGTTTTGAATGATCGATCACGTGATGTGCACCCAGGTTGCGTACCCATTGCCGGGTTTCTTCACGCGAGGCCGTACCGATCACGGTCAGGCCGGTCAGTTTGCGGGCAAGCTGCACGAGAATGGAACCGACGCCGCCCGACGCGCCGATGATCAGGATGGCATCGTTGGTGCCGCTGCCTTTGGTGACGCCAAGTCGTTCGAACAGCAATTCCCACGCCGTGATGGAGGTCAGCGGCAACGCGGCGGCTTTGCCGAACTCAAGCGAGCCGGGCATGTGACCGACGATGCGTTCATCGACCAGATGCAGTTCGCTATTGCTGCCGGCACGGGTGATCGAGCCGGCGTAGAACACCTTGTCGCCCGGCTTGAACAGGCTGACGTCGCTGCCGACCGCACGCACGATGCCGGCCGCGTCCCAGCCGATTACCTTCATTTCTCCATCCGGCGGATTGACGCCGGAACGCACCTTGATGTCCACCGGGTTGACGGAAATCGCCTTGACCTCGACCAGCAGATCGCGACCGCTGGCAACCGGATCGGGCAGCGTCACATCGGTCAATGCTTCCGGATGGGTGATCGGCTGGGCTTTCTTGTAGGCGATGGCTTTCATGATGATTCCTTTCGTGCGTATTGTTGTGGGCCGTCTGCATTCCGGGGTTTTTTGTCGCCGCTGCAGTACGTTGAGACACAGTTTCCGCTATATTCGCTTTATGAAAAATACGTTTAATCAACTATCACTTTCAAAAATAAAATGAAAATACCGCGAATTGAGGATCTGGTGCTGTTTGTCCACGCAGCCGATTGCGGCGGGTTGTCGGCGGCGGCGCGTGAGCTGGATATGGCGCCGGCTGCAGCCAGTGCAGCGCTGAAGCGGCTGGAGGCGGTGCTGGCTGTGCGGCTGTTCGTGCGTTCGACGCGCAGCCTGCGACTGACGATGGCCGGGGAGCGCTATCTGGCGCATGCACGCAATGTGTTGCAGGAACTGGAAGAGGGTGCCGCCACACTGGCGCAGGCCTCGGAGGTGATCGGCGGCGACCTGAACCTGTCGATTCCATCGGATATCGGGCGTAACCTGTTATTGCCGTGGCTGGACGAATTTCAGGAGAAGCATCCGGCCATCCGTTTTCGCATTCGCATCAGTGATCGATTGGCGGATCTGTACCGTCAGCCGGTCGATATCGCGATTCGTTACGGTGCGCCGGAGGATTCGACAATGGTCGCGCTGCCGCTGGCAGCAGATAATCGGCGCGTCCTGTGTGCATCGCGCGACTACATCAAGCGGCACGGTTCGCCGCGGACGCTGCCGGACTTGCAGAAACACAATTGTCTGCGCTTCGTGCTGGGTGACAACGTTCACGATCGCTGGGTGTTCTGCGGTAAAAAGAAGGCGGAAAGTGTGGTTGTGCAGGGCGATCGCATCAGCGACGATGCAGACCTGGTGCGACGTTGGGCAATCGCAGGTCGCGGGCTGGCGTATAAATCGGGACTCGATGTGGCCGACGATCTGAAAAGCGGTCGACTGGTTGCCGTCATGAACGATTACGAAGGCGAGCCGGCACCACTGAATCTGGTGTGCGCGCATCGTCTGATGCTGTCGCCGGCAACCATCGCGTTAAGGGAGCTTTTGCAGCCGCGACTGGCAAGCCTGTCTTCTTCGCTCCCTTGACTGTTCTTCCTGGCGGACTGACGAAGATGTGAATCGTCAGCCCGCAGGATGGGGCGGAGTTGTCTTTCAGCGTGGATTGACAACAGGGGCGTCCAGCTGCATGTCGTTTTCAATCCAGTCGAACACCGAAGTATGCGTCGGTTGCCACCCCAGTTCCTTGCGCGCCTTGGTCGCCGTCACGCGGCTGTTGGAGCCGAACGAATAGACGGCATGGCCGAAACCCCATTCCTTGATCGCTTCTTCTACCGGCCACGGTTGCGGTGCGCCGAGTTTCAGTCGTTTGGCGATGGAAGCGACGATGTCGGCATAGGAAGCTTCGCCGTTTTCGACAAAGTAGAACGAGCCGGCGGGCGCTTTTTTCAAAGCCAGCAGATACAGCTCGACGACATCCTTGATGTGCACGTTGGACCAGACGTTGAAGCCCTTGCCGACGTAGCGGGCGACGCCGCTTTTCTGCGCTTGCGCCACCAGTGGCGGAATCTGCACGCTGTTCGGGCTGGCGCCGAGGCCGGTGCCGTAAATCATCGTGTTGCACAGGATGACCGAACGCACATTGCGTTGCGCGGCATCGATGATCAGCTTGTCGAGCGAGGCGCGTGCAGCTTTTTCAGGTGCGACGTCAAACGGGGTGTCTTCGGCGAACACCTTGTCTGATTTCCATTCGCCGCGTGCATCGTCGCCGATCACGCTGGAGCCGCTGGTGTGGAGGAACGGTTTGCCCGAACCGGCGAGCGCATCCAGCATTGCTTCGACCGACGCACGATGATCCGAACTGGCGGCATTGATGACGGCATCAGCCAGCCTTGTTTCGTGGGACAGGATGTCGCTGTCTTCCAGTGTGCCGACGACGGGTTCGATGCCGAGGGCGCGCACGCGCTCCGCCTGTTCTGCGGTGCGGACCAGCCCGCGTACCTTGTAGCCTTCTTTCAGCAGGCGAGCCGCCACCGATCCGCCGATATAGCCCGCTGCCCCTGTGATGAATACGTTCATGTTCTGTCCTTTGGAAGTGATTGGCCGAATCGGCATGACCAGACTATGCAGGCATTTATTGTTGAGAAAAATGCCTGTACTATCAAATGATATTTTCTTCAGGGGCAACAATGGAGATCAATTCGGATGATTTGCGCCTGTTCGTTGCGGTGGTCGATAGCGGCACATTAGGCGCGGCGGCGACGCAACTGGGGCAAACCACCTCCGCCGTCAGCCGTGCGCTGGCGCGACTGGAAGAAAAGCTGGCGACTTCACTGCTGGCGCGCACGACACGCAGGATGGAGCTGACCGAAGAAGGTCGTGTGCTGCTGCAAAAGGCACGCACGATTCTGGAGTCGATGGATGAAGCCGAAGAAGCAATCCGGATTCGCCGCCAGCAGCCGAGTGGACGCCTGCGGATCGACGCCGCGTCGCCGTTCATCCTGCACGCGATCGTGCCGCACGTGGCGGAATTCCGGGCGCTGTATCCGCAGATTACGCTGGAACTAACGAGCAACGACCAGGTGGCCGATCTGCTGGAACATCGCACCGATATCGCGATTCGCATCGGTCCGTTGCAGGATTCCACGTTGCACGCGCGTGCCTTGCGCTCCAGTCCGCTGCATCTGCTGGCCAGCCCGGATTACCTGAAAAAGCAGGGCACGCCAGGCACGCCTGAAGAACTGGCATCGCATCAGCTGCTTGGTTTCCTGCAATTCGAATCGGGAAATATGTGGCCGCTGCGTCACGAGGGGGGGGAGGCACTGGCTGTTTCCCCATCACTGTTTGCCTCAAGCGGCGAGACATTGCGTGCGTTGGCCCTGGAAGGACAGGGTATTGCCTGTCTGGCGGACTTCATGACGAAGGACGATATCGCCGCCGGCCGGCTGGTGAAAATTCTGGAAAGTCATTCCACCGGTTACCGTCAGCCGATCCACGCCGTGTATTACCGCAACACCCAGTTGTCGCGACGCATCAGTTGTTTTCTGGAATTTTTGCAACAAAAATTGATGTAGGC
>NZ_DATMTD010000018.1:0-2853 GCF_035565035.1 Oxalicibacterium sp.
TTATAGCGGAGCAAATTCCATTTTGGAAGCCCTATTCTTCCACTTTATTCAATTAATCCCATTTTTTCGTTATTTTGCGCCTGCCCTCTTGTCTCCCCCCTTTCGTTGCTGCATGCGTTTCACCTTCTTCCGGCTGCATCCTGCGAGCAAAAACAGATGTGCTACAGTCCGACGACACCAATGCGACGCATATGCGAATTACGGACGCCACCATGCAGGAAACCATCGACGACGTGCAAGCCGAATGGCTACCGATCATGCTTCAGGGTTCGCCCAGCGAAATCTATGTATTCAATTGCGAAACGCTGCATTTCGAATACGCCAACAAGGCAGCGATCGACAACCTGCAATACAGCTTGCATGAACTGCGCGAGATGTCTCCCGCCTCCATCGTGCAAGGCATCAGTCCGGAAGCCTATGAAGAACTACTGGCCGATTTGCGCAATGGCAGCGTCGCTTCGATCAGCGTCAACACCGTTCATGTGCGCCGCGACGGCACCGCATATCCGATCGAATCGCGCCTGTTCTTTCTGGCAGCATCGACCGGCCCCGTCATCATCGCGATCGGCAACGACGTCAGTTCGCGCGACGAATCCGACAAGGCCTTGCGCGCAAGCGAATCGCGATTGAGCGCGATGGTCTCCAATACACCGGGACTGGTTTATCAATTCCGGCTCGCTCGCGACGGTAGTTTTTCCTTTCCTTATTTGAGCGAGGGCTGCGAGGCATTGCTGGGCATTGCGGCGGAAGAGCTGCATGACGATCCCCTGCACTTTCTCGATCTGATTCTTCCGGAAGATCGCACCTCCTTCATGGAGTCCATGAACGCATCGACCAGGGAAATGAGTGCATGGAACTGGGAAGGCCGCATCCGCATCGAGAAGTGGAACGACATCAAATGGATCAACCTGCGCGCCACGCCACGCGCGCTGGACGGACACGATGTGCTGTGGGAAGGCATCATGACCAACATCACCGCCAGCAAGCTGGAGCAGGAAGAAATCATCCGCTCGCGCGCGCAGCTGGCAGAACTGTCTGCACACATCAATACCGTCAAGGAACAGGAGCGTGCCCACATCGCGCGTGAAATCCATGACGATCTCGGCGGCAACCTGACCGCGATCAAGATGGCGCTGGCGTTATTGACGCGCCGCCTGCCCGCCGATCCGGCGCTGGTCGAAAAAGCCGATTATGTCGAACAGCTTGTCGACCGCACGATCGAAACCGTCCACAGAATCGCCAGCGACCTGCGCCCCGGCGTACTGGATTTCGGCCTGGTGGCGGCCATCGACTGGCAGACAAGGGAATTTGAAAAACAATGCGGCATCCCCTGCGAATTCTCGTCGAACAAACGGGAAATCGAACTGGACCCCAACCAGTCCGCCGCCCTCTTCCGGATTTTTCAGGAAGCCCTGACCAATATCGCCAAACATGCACAGGCGACGCACGTCAACGTGCAACTGGTCCATACCGAGCGCTTCGTCCGCCTGGAGATCGTCGACAACGGCCGCGGCATCCAGGCTGCCGATCGCACGAAACCGAAATCGTTCGGCATCCGCGGCATGGTCGAACGCTCGATCGCAATGGGTGGCAGCCTGTCCGTCAGCACGTCGCAAAAGGGTGGCACAATCGTTGCTATCAACGTCCCGTTGGTCGATAGCAGTGCAATATCGACATCCTGAAGGACAATATTGCAAAATAACTGACCATTTTGGTCACATGGAACCGTGCTGAGCCAAATTTTGTCTCACTGATGGAGACCGTTTGTCTGCAAGGCAGCACTTATCTAGCAGAACAATGACAACGAAGAATGTAATCAAAGTCCTGATCGCCGACGATCACGCCATCGTGCGGGAAGGTTTGAAGCAGATGCTGGCGGATACCAAAGACATCGCCGTCGCCGGACATGCCGAAAACGGCACCGAAGCCATCCGTCTCGCGCGCGATGTTTCGCATCATGTGCTGCTGCTCGACATCTCCATGCCCGACCGCAGCGGTATCGAAGTGCTGAAACAGGTGCGCAAGGAATCGCCGAAAACCGCGGTGCTGATGCTCTCCATGCATCGCGAAGACCAGTATGCGATCCGTGCGCTGAAAGCCGGCGCTTCCGGTTATCTGAACAAGCAAAGCGCGCCGGCCGAACTGGTCAACGCCATCCGCCAGGTCGCCGCCGGCCGCAAATACATCAGCGCAGCCCTCGCCCAAGAGCTGGCCAACCAGATCAGCGACGATCACGAAATCCCGCTGCACGAAACCCTGTCCGACCGCGAATACCAGACACTGACGATGATCGCCTCCGGCAAGACCGTCAGCGACATCGCCGCCGAACTGGTGCTGTCGGTCAAGACGATCAGCATGTACCGCTCACGCCTGTTGCAAAAAATGAAACTGCGTCACAACGCCGAACTGACGCACTACGCGATCAAGAACCATCTGGTCGATTGATTCCGGGTCAATCAAGATCGCTCCAGGATCGATCCCGCACAGAGATAGCTTGTCAAACAACAAACTGGTTGGCATTTTCCGCGCTGATCGCCGCATCGCTTTTCCTGCCTGACGATATGATTGCGCAATAGCCAAATCGGGCTGCAATCGAACGCCACAAGCACACACCAGCGCACGCGCCGTCATGCCAGACAAACCACCCCGCAATCCCGCAGCCCAGAATCCCGTCGACATTGCGCGGGAAACCTTCCGCCAGCTCGCCATCCGCAAGATCGCTCCCACACCGGACGCCTATCGCAAGGTATACGACGAAATCGCCGGCTATGCGGCGGAGCCCACACCGGAACAGGTATTCGGCGAATTCGCCACCACCCTGCTCAGCCTGCCGGATGAAGTATCCGCCGTTGG
>NZ_DATMTD010000019.1:0-32129 GCF_035565035.1 Oxalicibacterium sp.
GAACCGACCGAGTTCGGATTGGCCGACTGGGCAAAGGCGTCGAGATCGCCGACGACCGCCGTTTTGTAAGTAGGCGATGTGGTCGAGACACGATCCCAGACTGCCGACGCTTTGGCGCTGCCGCCAAAAGCCTTGCCGGCGTGGTTCGGGAAGGCCGTCGTTACCCCTGCCGAACCTGTGGCTGGCGTCAGCACGACGCCGTCTTCCGGCGAAATGAACGGAGCCGGGCTGTCACCCTCGAAGTTGAACCAGGTGATCGTGCTGCCCGACGAATCGTAGAGCACAACGATGTCGCCGCCGCCCAGGCCTGCGCCACCCAGAGCGGCAACTTTCACCGTGCCCGGCAGGTTGTTCCATGCAGCGCGGAATGCGGCTTCGTCAGTCGTGTTGACGACGACAAGACGTTCCATTGGATTGATGATCGTGTTGGCCTGGAAGACGGCTGTATTGCCGCCAAGCCCGAATTCCAGATGATCGTCACCCCAGCGCCAGTTGCTGATATCGATGGCGGTCGAGCCGTAGTTGTACAGCTCGAAGAAATCGCCGCCTGCATCGGCGTTCGAGTTCACTTCGGTGATCAGCAGCGTTGGCGGCGGGCCGCCCACTGCGCCTGTCGTGAAGGTCTGAGAGATGCCGGTGAATGCATTGCCGGAGAGATCGGTGACAACGCCGCTGTTCAGCTGAACGGTATAAGGAACATTCGAATGTAATGCCGTTGTCAACGTGATGCGCATGGTATTCGCAAGGAATTTCACCTGCGGATCGTTGGCCGGAATGGTGCGCGTATCGCCGTCTGTGCCGGTGATCACGATGTTTCCCGTGCCCGCCTGTACTGCTTCATCGAAGGTCAATGCGATGCGGGAGACACTGACGTTGGTTGCCGCGTTGGCGGGCGCACTGGCGACCAGCGTTGGCGCACCGGCATCCGGCGTACCGCTGACCGTGAACGACAGCGCGGCGGTATCTGCGGCACCTGGCGCATCGGCACCGGCGGCATTCTTGAACACGCCTGCGACATAGCTGATGCTGTAGGTCTTGCCGCCCGCAAGATTTGCGCGTGGATTGATCCTGACGGTGTTGCCGGTGAATGACACCTGTTGCGTATCTGTGACCGGGATCGTGCGGGTATCCGTATCAGTGCGGATCACGATGTTGCCCGCGCCTGCCTGTACCGGACGATTGAAGGTGAGGTACAGATTGCTGCCTGCGCCGACGGCGTTCTTGTCGGTTGTGGGCGAGAAAACCGTCAGGCCGGTCACGCCGTCAGGTCCCGCCAGTTCGCCAACCGTGTAGATGGTGCCATCCGCCCCCATTGTCACGCCTTCGTTCTGGCCGGTGACATCCATCGGCAACGTGCTCATGATCTTACCGGCGCGGTTCATCTTGACGATTTCGCCGCTGCCTGCGCCGATGATGACCACGTTGTCATAGTCAGGCGCGCTTGCCGGAACGATATTCGACAGTGCGAAGACGTCGTTGAGTGCCGACAGACCCGTTTTGTTCGGATCGAACAGGTCGGTCGGTTCGGTACCCGGTGCGCCGTTGGACGACGTGCCTGCACCAAAATCGATGGTCGTGCGGAATACGGCTTGCGGGAATTTTTCCTTGACCAGAATGTAGCCGCCGGTCGACGGATCGAAGCTGATGCCCTCGAGGCCGATGTTGCCGACGTTGGTGCCCAATGCAACCGTTTGCACTTGCGCGCGCGTCAGTGTCGACCCGGGCGCATAGGTGAACAGGTCGACAGTACGGCTGCGCTCCTCGACGATGGCAAATTTACCGCCACCGACATAGGTGATGCCTTCGGTATCCGCGTCTTCAAAATCGTCCTCGTCCAGCGTCATCGTGTCGATCAGGTGACCGTCGGTCTTCGATATCTGCACAATGGCCGTGGCACCATCGCCGATGACGAACAGGCTGTCGGTATCCTTGTCATACGTGACGCCGGAGGCCTCGGCCGCCAGCAGGTTGTCGGCGACGCCATCGGTATCGTCGGGATCGGCAGGCAGTGCGAAGTTGCCGGTCTGCGAATAGTTGGCGAGATCGTAGGTACTGCCCGGTGCGGTAAAGGACAGCGACGGGGTGGTGATGCCGCTATCGGCCGAATCGCCACCGCTACCGCCGCCGCAGGCGGCAAGTCCGAGGGCGCATAAAGCAGGCAGCCCCCATTTGATGCATGTCGAATGAATATTCATGGCATGGAGAGATGGGTGGAAAGCGCATGATGCTATAGCCGTCGTATTACATGTCGATGACGGCGCCGGAAGCGCCGGGGAAGACGCGGATGCGAAAAAACTGCTGTGCCGCGCATGGGATTTTCCGGTGTTGACGCTGTCGGCGTGCGGCGGCATCATTGTCCTGCAGCGGCGTTGCCGCCGATCGGTTCGACCAAGCTTCAGGAGATCATGATGAGTGTCTTGCTGTATGCGCTGTATTGCCTTGTATTGCCGCTATGGGTTTTCGCGGGCTTGTACCTGGTATTCGAATTCGCTGAAATACTGAAAAAACGGCACGCCAAGAAATGAATGCCGCCGGTCGGAGTGTCGCCGTCGCCGCATGAAGGTGGCAGTACATGTACCTCTATTCGTAAAAAAGCCCGCTGTTGCGGGCTTTTTAATTTCGTCTTGCAGATCCTTGCATCAGGAATTGCCGCCGGCCGGTAGTTGTTCCTTCAGGCTTTCCGGATTGGTCTTGACCGGTGCAGAGGCCAGACGCTTGTTCTTGTCGGACAGGGTTTTGATCAGGCCGTCGATGCCGGAACGCTGGATTTCATACGCGAAGCTGTCCTTGTAGGTCTGGATCAGCCACGCACCGAGCACGTTGACGTCATACACCTTCCATCCGTCCGGATTCTTGATGAGTCGATAACCGAAACGCACCGGCTGGCCTTGTGCATTGTTTGCATGCGCAAACACTTCCACATCGGTCGCGGCCGGATCGGCGCGCAGCGGTTCGTAAGTAATCTTCTGATCGCGGATCAGTGTCATCGCACCCGAATACGTGTAGATCAGCAGCGCGCGGAATTCCTTTTCGACTTGCTGCTTCTGTTCCGGTGTCGCATCGCGCCAAAAGCGTCCCATCGCCAGCGAAGTGGTGCGTTCGAAATCAAGGTTCGGCAGGATCTTGTCGTTGATCACCTGCCGGATGCGGTTGCGGTCGCCGCCCTGGATATTCTTGTCGCTCTGGACGATGGTCATCACTTCTTCGGTGACGCGCTGAACCATCTTGTCCGGCGCTTCCTGCGCGGAAGCGTGGCCGGCGGCGATGAAGGAAACCGCGCAACAGGTCAGCAGTATTTTTCGCAGCATGTGAATCCTCTTGTGGTTGCAATTGCATGAAGGTATGCAACAGTTCGACAACGCAGTCTCACATAGTTCACCGCACAATACGCCGAGGCTTGCAATCGGTTACACAAAGAGGAAAAGCTGTAACAGGTGACGATGAAAAAAGCGGCGCATCCCGAGGGAACACGCCGCTTGTTGTACTTCTGTAATGAAACAGTGCTGTGCGGGAACTGCGTGATGCCTGGCGATGTTCGGCTGTTACTTGCGTTGCAGCGTTTGCACCGCGTTGTCCAGTTCGACATCGTTCGGTCCGAGGATGTGCACGACGCGATGATTGGCATCCAGCAAAACGACCGTCGGAATTTTCGTGATGCTGAAGGTGCGGAACAGAATGCCGTTGGCGTCCAGTGCCAGCGGCATCGCGAAGCCGTTCGTCTTCCTGTAGTCGAGCAGGTCCTGTTCGCTGGCCCACAGGCCCGATGCAATCGTCAACCATTCGACATTGCCGTTCTTCGCCAGTCGTTCCGATTCGAGGCGGACGCGCCGGCAGGCTTGCGCTACTTGCGGACGACTCTGCGACAGATACGACTCGCACCACGGCGCGGTAAATACCAGTGCGCGCGGTTTGCCCGGTGTGGCAAGCGGCATCGATGCGCCGCCGAGCGGTGTGACCGTCACATCCTTCACGATGTCACCATGTCTGAGAATCGCGTGCTGGAATGGCTTCGCACCGGAACGCCGTTCGGCGACCGGTACGGTTTCGCCCGACATCACGCGCGCGAGTGCGGCATGAAACTTGTCGTCTTCCAGATGGCCGATGTAGGCAATGCGTCCATCCTTGTCGATCAGTACGTGGGTCGGCGTCACACGCACGTTGAACGCACCGGCCAGACTGCCGTCATCGACGACGATCGGCATCGACATCGGAATCTTCTTCTTGTACTCGCGCACGGCAGCGGCGTTGTCGCTGAAGCCGGTGTTGACGGCGATCACCTTGATGCGTTTGCCGTCTTCCTTGTAGATGCGCTCAAAGCCCGGCATCTGTTCGCGGCACGGGACGCACCAGGTCGCCCAGAACTTTAGGTACACGGGCTGCTTGCCGCGCAACGCCGCAAGCTCGATCTGCTTGCCGTCGATGGTGGTCAGCCTGGCGCCCGGCGCTGGTGCGCCGATCAGCGATTTGCCGGCGCTGTGCGCGCGGCTTTCGCCTTCGTTGACGCTCTCCGCGGTCGTCTTTGCTGTCTCGGCCGCATGGGCGACATGCAGCACGCCGACACATAGCAGCGCGATCAAGCATTGGCCGATGACGGCGCGAGTTGTTTTGATGAACGTCATGAATGTCTCCAGTCTGCCGATCCGGATCGGCAGGGTGAACGGGTTGCTCGCAATGACATGTAACGCGAGATCAGGATGCGGTTGAGGTGGCGAGTGCTGCCGACAGCTTCGCGCTCAATTGAAGACGGGCTTCTTCCACTGCCTTGCTCACGGCTTCCGGGCCGAACACCAGTCCTTCCAGCGGGAAGAAATGGACGTCCTTGATGCCGATCGAGGCCAGTGCATAACGCAGGTACGGTGTCAGGAAGTCGAGTTGCTTCGCACGTTCGCCGACATGAAAACCGCCGGAACTGACCAGGATGAACGTCGGGCGATCCTGCATCAATCCGACTTTGCCATGCGGCGTCGAGTTGAAGCTGCGGTTGATGCGGATCACGTAATCGAGCCACAGCTTCAGCGACGCAGGGACCGTGAAGTTGTGCATCGGCGTCACAATGAACAGCATGTCGCTCTGTTCCAGTTCGACGATCAGGCGTTCCGACCAGGCGAATGCCTGATCGTCATGCGGTGTATGCGACGTGATCGCCATCGCGTATTCACGGCCGATCGGTGGAATCGGCGAATGCACCAGATCGCGTTCGATGATGCGGGCGTTGTCGATTTGCGCGGCGGCAATCGTTTCGGTCGCAAGTTTGTAGCCGTGGCTCGCCTCGCTGTGCGGTCCGCTGTTCAGTAACAGAATGCGTGTCATGGTGGTTCCTGTATTTATGGTTGCGCAAGAGCTTCGACGAAATGCATGCCGCGTGCAAGCAGGCCCTGGCGAAAATAGAAACGCTGTGCCAATGCATTCCCCAATCCCGTATCGAGCACGAAATGCGTGCACTGTGCTGCGACGGCCTGCTGTCGCGCCGCGCTCAGCAATTGTTCGCCGATGCCGGAACCATGCAGCGAAGTGCTGACGATCAGATCGTCGACGTAGACGAAGCGGCCGTAGATCAGATTATCCTGTAGTCGATAGCCGGCGAGGCCGACGATGGTGCCGTCACGCCATGCTGCCAGCAGGCGATAGCCTTGCGTGTGCTGGTGCATGACTTGTACGACATAGGTCGCGCTGTCGGTCAGGTGTGGTCGCAATTCCTTCATGACCGGGAACGAAGCTGCCAGATCGGCTTCGTTGCTGATGTGTCTGATTTCCACCATCGTAATTCCTTCTCTAAAAAATCGGCGATGCAGTGCATCACGCGTTTGTTGTTTGTTTTTTCGGATGCGATTTATCGAACCATGCCTCGAATCGCGTGGAGCCGATGCGCGCATCGCCCAGCGGCGTCAGCGACAGATCGGTGAGCGATGAGCCAAAGTAGGCGGCCTTCGCATCCGGCACGACAACGCGTTTGTCGCCGACGGCATCCAGATAGCGTTTGACGATCGTTGCCAGCCCGACTTTCTCGGGACCCGCCGCATCGAACGTGCCGTTCAACGGTTGCGCCAGCGCGGTATCGGTCACGATCGCAGCAATGTCATCCACGGCGATCGGCTGCACATGCGCAGACGGCAGATGGACTTCGTCGCCGACGGTGCCGTATTGCGCGATGCCTTCGAGGAATTCGTAGAACTGCGTCGAGCGGACGATGGTGTAAGGCACCTTCGAGGCTTTCACCAGATTCTCCTGCACCAGCTTGCCGCGGTAATAACCGCTGCCCTGCATGCGATCGGTGCCGACGATGGACAACACGATGTGATGCCGGACACCGGCCGCTTCTTCGGCAGCCAGCAGATTGCGGCCGGACTTCTCGAAGAAATCGAGCACGGCATCATCGGCAAACGAGGGCGGATTGCTGAGGTCGATGACGATTTGCGCACCCTTGACGGCAGCCGCAAGGCCTTCGCCGGTGACGGCATTGACGCCGGTGCTGGGCGAAGCGGCCAGTACTTCATAACCGAGCTGGCGCAGATTGACGGCGACTTTCTTGCCGGTCAGTCCGGTGCCGCCAATGATCAGGATTTTCATGGAAGGTCTCTTGGTTGCGTTGGCGGCCGCGCTTCGATGCGTGAAGTGCGGCCTTGGTACAGATTATTCAGGCATCTTGCGGAAGGCGATGGCAAAACGGTTCCAAGTATTGATCGAACCGATCAGCAAGGTCAGTTCCGACAGTTCTGCATCGTTGAAGTGAGGACGCACTGCTTCCCATACGGAATCAGGGACATGGTTTTGCGAGACCAGCGTCAGCGATTCGGTCCATTCCAGCGCAGCGCGCTCGCGGTCGGTGAAGAATGGTGATTCGCGCCAGGCGGAGACGGTTGCCAGACGGCGATGCGTTTCGCCGGCCTTGAGGGCGTCGGTTGTGTGCATGTCGAGGCAGAAGGCGCAACCGTTGATCTGCGATGCGCGCAGGCGCACCAGGTCTTTCAGCAGGTGGTCCAGCTTGCTTTTGGCGATCTGGGCTTCCACGCCCATCTGGGCTTTCAGGACGTCAGGGTTGGCAGTATAGAAATCGAGTCGGCTTTGCATGTGAATCTCCTTGGTTGCGTCGGGTTTGAACAAAAGTGGTGTTGCGTTGATGTGTAGTATGCGAAGATCATGACCATGTTAGAAGGGCCAAGAAATGCAAAAGTGACTAGGACATGAAAAAACCCCCGCCGAAGCCTGAACTCGATCCAAAGAGCGATCCGGGCATTGATCTCACCATCGACCGCACGCTGGAACTGCCGATGTATCTGCAGATTTGCCAGCGCTTCAAGACGGCCATCGAACAGGGTCATCTGCATGCGGGCGACCGTGTGCCGGCGGTGCGCGCGCTGGCGACCGAACTGAACCTGGCGCGCGGCACGGTCGAAATGGCCTATCGCATCCTGACGGACGAAGGCTATCTGCAGGTCAGGGGCGCCGCCGGCACCGTTGTGTCACCACATCTGCCACAACCGGCTGTACACAAGCCGCAGGCGACGGTGCCGAGTCACTCGATATCGGCCGCGCTCGATCACGACGGCAGGGCGCCGAAACCGCTGCAACTCGGATTGCCTGCACTGGACGCCTTTCCGCGCAAGGTGTGGAACCGCATCGTCGGGCATCGTCTGCGCAGTAGTGAACCGATGCGCCTCGGTTATCCGCACCCGGCCGGCTACGATCAGTTGCGCGAGCGCATCGCGACCTATCTCGGCGTGTCGCGCGGCGTGGTCTGCCTGCCGGAACAGGTGTTCGTCACCACCGGTTTGCGCAACACGCTGGAGCTGACCTTGAGCAGCCTGTCCATCGTCGGCAACGAATTCTGGTTCGAAGATCCCGGCTATATTCTTGCGCGCCCTTTTCTGCAGAATGCGGCCGTCAAGCTGGTGCCGGTGCCGGTCGATGAACACGGCTTGATCGTCGAGGAAGGCAAGCGTCTCAGTCCGTATGCCAAGTTCGCGCTGGTCACGCCGTCGCATCAAAGCCCGCTTGGCGTGACGCTCTCGCTTGAACGACGCATGGCATTGCTGGATTGGGCAAGCAATGCGGGAAGCTGGATCATCGAAGACGATTACGACAGTGAATTCCGCTATCAGGGACGACCGTTGCCGGCGCTGAAAAGTCTGGACCGCAACGATCGCGTCATTTACGCCGGCACCTTCAGCAAGGTGATGTTTCCCGGCCTGCGACTGGCGTATGTGGTGGCGCCGCTCAGCGCCGTCGCGCGCTTCCAGGCGGTGTCGTCGAACCTCAATGCGGGCAGTCCGTACCTGTTTCAGGCAAGCGTGGCGGACTTCATGGCGGAGGGCCATTTTTCACGCCATCTGAAAAAAATGCGGATGCTGTATGCAGAGCGTCGCGCAATCACGCAACGCGTGTTTCAGCAGGAACTGGGCGATCGCATTCGCATCAATCTGCAACCCGGCGGCATGCACATGCTGGCGCAACTTGCCGACGACGAGAATGACGTTCTGCTGGACGAGCGCGCGCGGGCCGTCGGCCTGGCGATGCATCCGTTGTCGCGCTGGTATATCGACGCCAAGCCGCGGCAGGGATTGCTGATGGGATTTGCCAACGTGACGGACGAACGCGAAGCGATGCGACTGGCGAAAAAATTGAAGGAAGTATTCGGCTGAAACAGATCATCGCCGTCAAACGTCAAACGTCAAACTTGAAAATTCAGACTTGAAAACTCAAGCGGCAAAGCGTTTTCGATAATCCGATGGCGACACCGCCAGATTGCGCTGGAACGTGATGCGCATGCGTTCTTCATCGCCAAAGCCGCATTGCCGTGCAATCTGCTCGACGTTGCGACCGGATTCTTCCAGCAGGCGACGCGCGGCTTCGAGCCGGAATATTTCCACTGCCTTGGCGGGCGTGCGACCGGTCTTCTGCTTGTACACGCGCGCAAAATTGCGCGGACTCATGTTGACCTTTTCAGCGAGAAAATCGACCGTCAGTTCCTCGCTGTCGAGATTGTCGGTGATCCATGCGTGCAGCGAATCGAACGCCGCGCTGTCTTCCGTCTGCGATTGCAGCATCACGCTGAATTGCGACTGTCCGCCGGGACGTTTCAGAAACACCACCAGTTCGCGCGCGACCTTCATGGCAATATCGCGACCGCAATCGGCCTCCACCATCGCCAGCGCCAGATCGATGCCGGCACTCACGCCGGCCGACGTCCACATCTTTCCCTGCTGCACAAAGATCGCATCGCGATCGATGCTGATCGCCGGAAAGCGCTCTTCCAGCATGTCGCACATTGCCCAATGCGTCGCCGCGCGCTTGCCTTCCAGCAGTCCGGCCTGCGCCAGCAGAAACGCACCGCTGCACACGGAGGCAATACGACGCGCCTTGTCCGCCGAGCGGCCGAGCCAGCCGACCAGTTTCGTTGAATGCTCGAGTACGTCGGTGATGTGCGGCGAGCCCGGCACCACGATCGTATCGATCGCACGATTCCGGAACGTGCGCAACGCATCGGTCTGCACACCGACGCCTTCCACGCTATGGATCAATCCGCCGTCCATGCTGACGGTGTGGCGCACGTAGCCTGGCAGGCCGCGTTGTTCCATGTATTTGGACGCAGCCCAGAATACGGTTTGCGCACCGGTCAGGTCGAGCAGGCCGACATCCGGGAAGGCGACGAACAGAACGGTACGCGGCTGTTGCAGGCGGTTTGGCTGTTTTTTTGGGGTATATGTCATTTGAGCCAGATTATTCCACGCTTAAGATGACATCGTCAAAGCAAAGCAACATCTAACTGATTGGAGAATGTCATGAAGATCGTAGTCATCGGCGGTACAGGATTGATCGGCAGCAAAACCGTGGCGCTATTGCGTCAACAAGGACACGACGTCGTCGCGGCATCGCCGTCGAGCGGCGTCAACGCGGTCACCGGCGAAGGACTGGCGCAGGCGTTTGTCGGCGCGCAGGTCGTGGTCGATGTGTCGAACGCACCGGTATGGGAAGACAACGCGGTACTCGAGTTCTTCGAGAAGTCGAGCACCAACATGCTGACTGCGGAGAAGCAAGCGGGTGTCGCGCATCACGTCGCGTTGTCGGTGGTCGGCACCGAACGTCTGCTCGACAGCGGTTACTTCCGCGCCAAGATGGCACAGGAAAAACTGATCAAGGCCGGCGGCGTGCCGTACACGATTCTGCGCGCGACGCAGTTCTTCGAATTCCTCGGTGGCATCGCGCAGTCGGGTACCGACGGACAAACCGTGCGGCTGTCATCTGCAGAGTTCCAGCCGATTGCGTCGGACGACGTGGCCGCCGCCGTGGCGGATGCCGCCGTGAGCAAGCCGGCCAACGGCATGCTCGAAGTGGCCGGTCCCGAACGCATCGGCATGGGGGAGATGGTGCAACGTTATCTGACAGCGATCAACGATACACGCAAGGTGGTGGCGAATGCGGAGACGCCGTATTTCGGCATGAAGATCAACGATCAGTCACTGACGCCGGGTGACAAGCCGCGACTTGGCAAGTTGAGTTTTGAAGAATGGCTGGCGAAGTCCGGAGCGGCGAAGTAACGCCGACGGATGAAAACGAAAAGCACGGTGACGTCGATCCTGCTGTTTCTGCCGATCGCGTTCAATACTGTCTTCCTGTTCGTGAACGGCGTGTTCATGCTGATCGTGCCGCATGCCTGGTATCAGTTTGTGCCGGGCGTGATCGACACCGGTTTCTATAACCAGCACTTCATTCGCGACATCGGCATCATCCAGATGTTTCTTGGCACGGCATTCGGCATCGGTCTGCTGCGGCCGGACGCGCGTTTCGTTTTGTGGCTGGTGGCGACGTTGTGGCTGATTGCACATGCGTTGCTGCATTTCTGGGAAGTAGCGGTCGGCATCTGCGGACCGTCGGTGCTGTTGCGCGATTTCCCTGCAGTGACATTGCCTGCGTTGATCGGAATTGTCCTGACCTTGCGCGCATGGAAATATCGGCATATGCCTGGGCGAATCTGACCAAAAGTCCGAGTGATTGAAACGGTAGTAAAAAGCGGCATCGATGCAAATCGATGCCGCTTTTTTCATTTGCCCGATGCGTCGTTTCATTTGCGAGGTCACAAACACCCAGATGCACAGGATTATTTCTGCCGAGAATACTGTGACTTTTTTCTGAAAAATACGTCGAAAAACTTCACATTTTCAACAGCGAACTAAGTTCCGCTTGCACGCTCTGATACGGCGAGCCGTACGGCTTCGGATTCGTTCGTCAACGTGCACCATGCACCTACATCCTTGTGAGGCAATCATGACCATGACCATCGTTTCGTTTTACATCGACTTCAGCAAAATGTTCAAAGAGTGGATCGGCAAAGTGGATATTTATAACGGCCTGAGTCATGAGGCCCGCGAAGATCTGATCAACTGGTGAGAGATGAAGTCAACGTTGCCGCCTTCATCGCGATTCGCCCGAAAAGAATACGCAAAAATAAAAAGGAGTTACGTTTGCACGTAACTCCTTGATGCATCTTCAGTTGGTTCTGCTTTCGCATGATCCGAAGAAAACCCGCCCGAACCGGATCACGCCGGTTTGACGATGCGTTTACTTCAGGCTGATGACGCCACAGGCCAGACGTTTCCCTGAATTGCCAGTGGGTTGCGTTTTATAGTCGTCCGGATCGGCGTGCACGATCAGGCCTTTGCCGATGATGCTGGCCGGGGAATTTTTCATCACATTGATTTCGCTGATCGGGATACTGAGTTGCAGCTCAGCCTTGCCATTGGCATCCGCCGTGATGTTGCCGAGATCGCCGCCATGATGTTCGCCCTTGTTCGGTGCGCCATGATGTGTGCCAGACGGATTGAAATGGCCGCCGGCGCTCATCGCATCCGGTGCGCTGCAATCGCCTTTTTCATGAATGTGGAATCCGTGCACGCCCGGCGGCACACCGGTCAATCGTGCATCCATCAACAGTTGGTCGCCTTTCTTGACGAAAGTGACGGTGCCGGTTGCGGTATTGCCTTGCGTCGGCTTCATGTTGGCCACCGCGATCGGTGACGAGCCACCCATGCCGGCACAACCGGTCATGGCGACGATACTGAACAGTGCGATGGGAAGAGTTTTCATGCGAGGCTCCTTGGGTTGAATGGATTTCTGACATCCTTTTACCGCTACTCGTCCCGGCGTTCTGTTGGGTATCGAACATTGACCGTGTGCCGACCGTCGATCGAAAGGAAGGCAAAGACGACTGTGCACTATACGACGCATTTGTGTGAGGAGAGTGACAGGCGTCTTCTTTTCCCTTTTTCATGCAGATGCGCGATCCTCGCCTGGGAATGCGATTGCACCGACAATCACCAGCAAACACAGCACACCCAGCGCCTGCAGCATCAAGGTGAAACCGCCGCGTTCATGCAGCGATGCAACCAGGCCGACCGATGCGCCCGCCGCGGTAAAGCCGAGAAAGTAGCGCACCGAGTACGCCCGCGCCCGCCATTCGTCGCTGGTGTATTTGCCGATCATCGCGTCGTTGACCGTGATCTGGCCGAAGATGCCGATGATGATGCCGACGCAGACGAACACCAGCGGAAAGCCGGACAGCGTCGCACCGAAAAAAAGCAGCGGTGCAAGCATCAAAGCCAGTGGCAGGAACAAGGTCTTCAGCGAATGGCGGTCGAGCAGATGGCCGATCAGATATTGCGCGATGGCACCGAAGCCGTAGGTGCCGGCCGCAATCATGCCGATCAGCGCGGTGCTGGTCGTCAGGTCGGACAGTCGTTCGGTAAACAGTTTGGGCAACGCCACGGTGAGGGCGTTGAACGTGGTGGAGCTGGCGATGATCGTGATCACCAGCGCGACGACGACGCGCCACATTGCCTCCTTCGACACGCGCGCAGTTGTCGCGGGGCTGCTTTTCCGAACGACGCGCACTTCATGTCGAACGCTGCGTGCAAAAAAGAAGCCGGCCGTGATTGCAGCAATTCCCGGCAGCACGAATGCCCAACGCCAGCCAAGATACTGGCAAACCACGCCGGTGATCAGCGCCGACAGCGCCACGCCAAGATTGCCCCATACGCCATTGACGCCGATTTCACGACCGAGTCGTTCCGCATGGGCAATCAGCATGGCCGAGCCGACCGGATGATAGATCGCGGCAAACAGTCCGACCGCCAGTAACGCAAAACTGAGTTGCTGCGGCGTCTGCGTCAATCCCACCGCAATCATCGACGCGCCGATGCCGATGAAGAAAATCACCATCATGTGACGGCGGCTCCAGCGGTCACCCAGCCATCCTGTCAGCAGAGAGCCGGCGCCGAACGCGATGAACCCCGGCGTTGCATACGGCAGGAGGTCGGAATAACTGATGTTGAAAACCGGTGCCATCACGATGACTGCGGCAGCAAATACCAGCATGGCGTAATGGTCGATGAAATGGGCGATGTTGATGTAAGCGATGACGGTGCGCGGATTGTTCATGAAGCAGCCTTTCTAAAAATTCACGGCTAGGTTAATCTGACTGCTCATCGACAGGGAGACAAGTAACATCGCTCAAGCGCCACGCTTTTGGCGCATCCTCTGCGCATGTTCCAGCCTCTCCCATCATTTGCCGGGATAAACATGATTGTTTCTGACACCGTCTATTCGCGCGGCACGCGACTGGGTCTGCACATGCATCGCGAGGCGCAACTGCTGTTCGCATCCAGCGGCATCATGCAAGTGACGACGCCGAAAGGCCGTTGGCTGGTGCCGCCGGCCCGTGCAGTATGGTTGCCGCCACAGATCGAACATGCGGTCGATGTGCTGGCCGACCTGCAGATGCGTGCTTTGCTGATACCGTTCGACCGGGTGGAAAAACATCCGGAAGCACAGCGACTGAATCGCGAGTTCGTCGTAACGGTCGGGCCGCTGCTGCGCGAGACCATCCTGGCTGCATTCAAGGAAAGCGTGCATCCCAAACGTATCGATCTGCTGGCGGATCTCGTCCTGTTCGAGTTGATCGAGGACGAAGATGCAGCGACCTTTGTCCCGTTGCCGAACGATCCGCGCGCATTGCGCGTAGCGAAAATGGTGCTCGCCGACCCGACAGGTACTCAGGAGCTGGAATTGCTTGCACATGCGGCGGGTGCGTCGGCGCGCACGATCACACGGTTGTTTCCGATGGAGACGAACCTGACCTTCAAGGAATGGCGGCAACGCGCACGCATCATGTCCGCGGTCGAGGCGCTCGGCAGCGGACGTACATCGATCAAGCAGTTATCGATGCAACTGGGATTCAGCAGCGTTGCTGCGTTCGGCCATGCGTTCCGCCACGTGATGGGAATGACGCCGGGCGAGATGATGCGCAGGTCGGACCGCGGAAAGCAAGCACCGGAAAAGGAAACGAAAAAGCAAGCCGCAAGTCGAGTCTGATGCGGCTTTATCGATTGGCTCTACCGTTTGGCGCTACGGATTGTTTTACTGGCTTATTGCCAGGGTACGGCGTGGTCAGCCTTTCCTTTGCAGCGATCTGACCAGCGTTTGCACCGCCGTCAGCAGATCGCCTTTCGTCACGCTGTTGTCGTCAGGTATGCCGCAATGCGCGGCTTCCTCGCGGTGCGGTTGATCCGCGGGTTCATCCTGATCCTCGCGAACGGTGATGGATTTTCTGATTGCGTATTCCAGGATTTTCAGCCGGTCGGTTAGGGCTGTAACATCGTTGTCGTTCACTTGTACTCCGGTTGCGTTTGCGGTGCTCATATCAAGGGCTGTTGCATCGATCAATGTAGAAATAACATGACGACGTTGCCATGTGCAGCGTCGATTGCTCAGTCACATCCAGGCATCGGCATTCACCTTACCCAGCGCCTTAAAGGCCGGTTTGCAAAAGAGGTAGCCCTGCATCAATTCGATCCCGGCCGACAGCAAAAAATCGCGTTCGGCTTTGGTTTCGATTCCCTCCGCCAGCGGCATCATGTTCAGCTTGCGGCACATGAGGACCACGGCTTCGACGATGGTCTGGCGCGGCACGCTGCGATCGATGTTGCGAACGATATCCATATCGATCTTGACGATATGCGGCTGATATTCGGCCAGCAGGTTGAGCCCTGCGTAGCCAGCGCCGAAATCGTCGATCGCTGTGCGAAATCCCATTCGCCGATATTCATGGAAGATGTTGACCAGATGCGGACGCTCTTCGATTTTTTCCCCTTCCGTCACTTCGAAGATGATGTTCTCGGTCGGGAAGCGGTATTGTCTGGCCGCATCCAGCGTGGTCCGGATACAGGCTTCAGGCCGGTACACGGCATTCGGCAAAAAGTTGATCGACAAAAATTCCTTCATGCCAAGCTCCGCCGCTGTCTTGACTGCCTTGACGCGGCACGCTTGATCGAACGAATACTGATTGTCCGGCGTCACTTGCGAAAGCACGGAATACGCGGATTCTCCCGCCGGTCCGCGCACCAGCGCTTCGTGCGCATACACCGTGCGCTTGACGACATCCACAATTGGCTGGAACGCGAATTCGAAATCGAATGTCAGTCCTTCTCCGTGCTGGCATTCACCGCAGGCTGCGCGCGCGTCGTGGGACTTGATCGTGTGCACACCGTTTTTTTCTTCATTGATCGGAATCATGGCGTCCTGTTTTTCATCGGCAATACAGTTTTTCGAAGGTTCTATTCTGGACTCCGAATCCGATAAAAACAAAGCGAAAACAGCATGAAAGGTCACTTCCTTCCCCGGCGTGACATTTTTAAAACAGGCGATTTCTCGTCTGTTGATTCTCTTTCATGTTTGCGAGCCTCATTCAGAACGTCACAAAAATGATGCGATGTGCTTCAACGGCAGGACAACAGTTCGGTTGCCGCAGCCGGCGTCATTCAGGCAAAACGCATTACCCTGCCATCCATGCCGTGGTGCACGACGAGCCTGCGCGCATTCTGTCCTGCGGCAACATCGCTTTCGTCGAAGTTGACATACTTCGCCATCTCGTGATGGTTGACGGCGACCGGTTCGCGGCGGCGATTCACGTTACGAAAGCGCAGGTATTCCTGCAATGCCCACATCAGCAGCGTTCCGCCGAGAGCGGCCACAATGGTGGCGTACGCAAGCGCCAGATGCGACAGGTCTTCGAGTTCCCGCATGTAGGTCAACTCGCTGTAGGAATGGTAGAGACCTGTCATCCACGCGATCACGGTAATGACGGGCATCCACAAATAGACAAAAATCGCCCAGAACAATACGGTGAACACGCTGCTGCCAATTTTCGTATGGCGAGAAACGAGGTCCGGCATGTTCAGGATCAATTTGTAGCGGGGGCTTTTTCTTCGGTTCATATCGTGTCCTTCAGTTGAATTGGATTGATTGTCGGTGCGCGCTTGATCATCGATTCGTTCGCAGCATTGCCGGGTCCGATGCCGCGGTCCGGGCTGACCCACACCGCGCGTTTTTTCCTGCCGCGCAGTATCGTCTTTGGCAACGCCCAGATCGTCGTGCACATGTTGACTGTCCAGTAAAGCAACGGGTACCAGATCATCCAGAAAAACTGGCGGAAGGATTTCTGGTCATAGTTGCGGTCGAGGATGAGGCCGGTCATAACCTGCAGCAGACAGGTGGTGCCGATGATGACGCCATGCCAGCCCGGAATGATCTGCACCTGCCAGTGCGGTGCGACGTCGATGAACAGGTTGACGAACCACAGCATCAGCACCGTGCCCATCGAGAATGCCCACAGCACCGACATGATGTATTCGACATACACCAGCCACATGCGCCGCAAGTGCCAGTGGCGAAAGACGTAACCGTATTTGAAGATGGCCTGAATGCCGCCCATCGCCCAGCGCAGTCGTTGCTGCCACAGGCCCTTGACCGTTTCCGGCATCAGGATCCAGCACAGTGCGCGTGGTTCAAAGCGGACATCCCAGTGATGGATCTGCAGCTTCCAGCTGATGTCGATGTCTTCGGTCAGCATTTCCGGACTCCAGAAATCGACATCCAGCAATGCGCGACGACGGAACATGACGACGACACCGGAGACGGTAAACAGCCGACCGTAAATCCGTTGCGTCCGCTTGATCAGACCGACGATCGATGAAAATTCACCGACCTGCAAGCGTCCCAGCAAGGTGGAGCGCGTGCGGATGCGCGGATTGCCTGTCACTGCGGCGAGTCGCGGACCTTTCTGGAAATGACGCAACAGCCACGGAATCGCATCCGGATCCAGAATCGCATCGCCATCGATACACATCAGGAATTCACTGCGCGCAACCAGTGCGGCGGTATTCAGCGCCACCGCCTTGCCCTGGTTGTGCGCCTGGTGGATGACGCGCAGCATCGGATAGTACGTCATCAGATCGTCGAGAATCTGCCCGGTATTGTCGGTGCTGCCGTCATTGACGCAGATCACTTCGTAGTCCGGATAATTCAGCCGCGATAGTGCATCCACCACATCCTTGATGTTGTCGCCTTCGTTGAAGCAGGGCACGACCACCGTTACCGGGGGTTGCGACGTCAGCTCACTCATTGCATCCGTAATGCGCAGACTGCGCCGTTCATATCGCAGGTAGTAGGTGATGCCGCCGATGATCCATACGTACGCCATGAACAGCGGGTAATAGAAGGTGAATCCAAACAGAATGTTTTCAAATTGCATGGCTTACTTTCGAATCGGATGGGTTTCTATCGATATTTCCGGTTTGATGATGTGTTCCTCGGGCTGGTCGGAATGAAAATCGTCCGGGTAATAACCGAGATTGCGCGCGCCGGCGCGGTGCAACTGACGCAGTTGTCCCGCGAGAACGTGCGATGGAATCGGCTTGCCGGTTCGCCAGTCGCGGCTTTGCAGTTCGAACACCGTGGTACGCAGCGCATCCGGTGTCTGCCTGACCTTGCCGATCAGTTGATCCAGCCATGCAGCAGGCTCGGCGGCACCTTCCATGTAAGGCATCGCCATGATTGCGGTGTAGTCGTAGGTCGCGAGAAAGCTGGAAAAGGATTGGGCAAACCAGTCCTCCGATTCAGGATGCAGGACTGGCTGGGCGTAGATGTTGCGCGCGGTCTGCAATGCCGGCTGGTAGTGGCGCAGCGTGTTTGCCAGGTGCAGCGTGAACGCGTTCAGATAGGCAGTTTTCTGCGTGGCCCAGAGGCGACGCGCCTGTGGATCGTTGCGGATATCCTGCAACGATCCGTTCAATTTCCACTCGTCGCGATAAACCGCCAGTGCGGCAGGGCTGGCATCTTCGTAATCCGACAGCGTGGCGTCGTCGTGGAACAGGATGCCTGCAAAAATCGCATGCTTGCCCAGGTCTTCGTAAATTTCCGTAATCGCCTTGCGTGCAACCGGGTCGAACGGAGACAGACGCAAGTAACGATTTTTCGAAGCCGAGAGCGGTGCACCGGGCATGGTTTGCACCACATGCGACGCCGCCGGATGCGATGCCGGCAGCTTGAATGCCATCACCGGCATCCACGCAAAGACGCGGACGCCAACACGCGTCTTCAATTGCCACGCGACACGGGAAAACAGGTCGGCGCGCATCGGCAGGTTCCGGTTGGGAAAGTACACGGCATCGGCGACGCCATCGCCGTCGGGATCGGCAAAAGCCTGCAGATACACGGTGGTCGGATGCAATCGGTAAAGACGATTCATCAGCTTCGACAGATTGGCTTCCTGCACGACCGGATCGTCGTCGTACACGTAATCCAGATCGACGTGAATCACCCGTTCCAGCGGCTGCTCGGCACCGTCGTAACGTGCCGGTTGACGCAGTAACTGCATCAGTCCGGCAAGGCCGGTATCGAACACCATGAGCGAACGGCGCACGTGATTCGGATTGTCTTCCGGCGTATTGGGGCCAGGCTCCAGATTGAGGGAAGTCGGCATGCCCAAATCCGCTGCGATCTGGTTAACACCATGATTGTCGGCGCCGTACGGCCACACGATCACGCGCGGGCGCTTGCCTGTCTCGCGCTCGATCAGGTCGGAGTTCCGCTGCAGATCGGCCTTGACACGCTGCGCATGGGTCGCGTCGCTTTCGTATCGCGTTCCCTGTCCCTGATACGCGCGGCTGATCGCCGCCGGCATCAGACCGCCTTGCGGATTAGTCGCAATGCCTTGATGCAGATTGTAGGTATGCGACGCAACTTCGACCAAGCCGGAGTTGACCATTTCGCGCACTTCATCCCAGTTGACGAATGCTGATCGCGGTACGCGGATATCGCCAAACTGCACGAGTTGATGCGGCGGTGTTTGTATCCAGTTACCGACGATGGCAATGACCGCCGGATAGTTGAACTGCTTGAGCAGCGGGAAAACCTTGGTATAGACACTTTCGAATCCATCGTCGAAGGTCAGCAGGATCGCCTTGTCCGGCAGCGGGGTCTTGCCGGCCCGCGCATCGATGATCTGCTGCAGGCTGACCGGGCGATAGCCGTTCTTGTCGAGCCACGACAATTGCTGCACAAGATCCTGCGTATCGACGGCGGTGGGTTCCGGCCATGTCTTGAAGCTTTCGCGCACGTTGTCGCGGATGTCGTGATACGCCAGCACGCGATAGGTTTGCGGCGGGTCGTTGGCCGGCAACACGGTCTGCAATTGCGGCGTGGCGAGCACGGCAGTGGACGGCTGCTGCGCATGCGCGGCATACGGCAATAGCGCGGCGGCCAGCAACGACAGCAGCATGCGCGACCAGCGTGAATTGCGTGGTGCGGCGATCGACGTTGTGCCTGTACCGCTCGTTGGATTTGTCAGCATGCAACTCATTTGATGGCCCAATTCAGATTCAGATAACCGTAATGGCGTGTCTCTTGCTCGCCGTCATAGGGATGCCTGCTGACGCCGACGCCATACGTAACGACGAAAACATCATCGATCGACCACGCGTGTCCATACTGCACGCCGGAGGTTGCGCCGGAGCCAAAGCCGTCCTGCCAGTAGCGTCCGCCGAATACCTGCAGCTGCTGCGTCATCGAACGGCGATAGCGACGCCATGTCGTCCATTCGCCGAGGAGCGTGGCAGTCGCTTCCGTGTCGCTGGACGGATTGAAATAAGCGGCACTGGATGCGCTGTTGCGGGATGCCGCGACGCCAAGGATGGAATCCATCTTGAATACCGGTCCGCTCCACCAGCGTTCGGTCCATGCCACTGTGGCAGCATCGCGGCGGTTGTCGTCGCTGAAATGCGTGCTGGACAGTTCGCCGTCGATGCGACGCGATTCGTTTTTTCGCCATGTCAGACCGGCGGTGAAGCGACGGGCAGTCACGTCGTTGTCGAATGCGGCGGCAGACAGATCGTTGACGTTGGAGTCCGCTTCCAGTCGCAGCTGCCATGTGTCGGAAAAGGATTTGGTCAGCTCCACGGCGGCGCCGGTGTGACTGGCACTTTCGATTGCGCGGTTGATCTCCGCGGCGAGGGTCAGGTCACGCACGCGATAGTCCATGCCGACGCCGATTCTTCTGCGCCTGACTTCGTTCCCATCCGCCGTATCTTCATTCAGATGACCTGACGAATGCGACACGTGGCTGAACACGCGATACGCGTCGCCGAACGAATTGGTCAGCGGAGCCGAGTACAGTCGCGCCTCTACCAGGGATTCCGCACCCGCAACACCGCCGCCCTTGCCGAAGGTGCTGGCGACCTGCAAAAACGGGCGATCGTAAATATCGAGTTGTCGCGCAAGGTTCTGTACACCCTTGTTCTCCGGATAGTCGCGCATCAACGCAGGAAGTGCCTGCCGGGCTTCGGTGAACTGATTCAATGCCAGCAAGGCGTTGCCGCGTCCGGTTTGCGGTCCGACGGCCTTGGGATCATCGACCCGCATGCCCTCATATTCGTCCAGTGCCGCGCGAGGATGTCCGCGCGCCATGCGCAAATCCGCATACGCGCCTCTGACTTGCTGATTGAATGGCGCGCTCTGCCGCAGCACGGCAAGACGATGTTCGGCTTCCTGCAGGCGATCTGCATACATGCGTACCAGCACGGTCAGTACGGCAGCGGTCGGATAATCTTCATTCGGCGCTTCTACACCGGGAATTCCCGCATTGCTGAACGGCGGCGTTGTGGCGAACAGATTGTCCGCGGTGACCTGCGCGTCATCATGCTGCTCGGATTCGCTGTAGGCATAGGTCAGCCCCATCTGCCAGGCATCGACCGTGGCGACGTCGCCGGCACGCGCTTCCTCGATGGCGGATACATACAGGTCGCGCGCAGTTTCCGGCTGCTCCAGATACAGATAGGCATCGGCCGCTGCCGCCTTTGCGTAAGCCGGTAACGCGATGTTCGCTGCCTGCAACGACCGATGGATTTCCACCACTTCGCGCATCTGCTGTCTGTCGCGCAATGCAATCATGCGGTCGAACTGCGTTATCGGTGCATTGCCGAATTGCTCGGTGACCTTCTGATTTTCTTCCAGCGAGGCGTCGGTAGTCGCAAAACGCTGCTGCTTGTAATCGACATTCAGTTGCGTCTGTCCGAAATTGACCGTGCGTCCTGCGCCGGCATGCGCGATGTAACGCCGCTCGTCTGCGCTGAACCAGTCAGGCTTGCGGTCGACCATGCGCGCGGCGAGATAGGGCATGCCCGCGGCGGTCAGTGAAAACACGTAATTGCGGTGCGCGTCGCGCGATTCCGGATTCAGTCGCACCGCGTTCTGGTAGGTATTGGCCGCCAGCAGAGGTTCGTCGCGCCGCGTGTAGACGGACCCCAGCAACATGATCATCGGTAGATCGCTGCGCTGGTAGGCAGACGTGAATTTCGGCAGAAATTTCTGCACATACTGCAATGCCTCGTCCGGACGTTTCTGTCCGAACATTGCGTCGACCAAACCGACACGGGCTTCGACATCGTCTGGTGTCTTGTGTAGCACAAGGCGATACGCTTCTTCCGCTTTATCCCAGCGGCTTACCTTGTTTGCCGCGTTGCCAAGCGATTTCACAACATAAGCCGGCGTGTCCGGTTGGACTAGTTGATCGAAGTAGGAAAAAGCGCGCGGAAAATCACCACTCCAGCCAAGCACGACAACAAGGTCGTACAGAATCTGTTGATCGTCTCGATAGGTGTCATGCCAAGACGTCAGTTTTTCAATCGCGACTGCAGTCTCGCCGTTTCGTGCCGAGCGAATGACACTGTCGTATTCCGCTTGCGGAACGGCGGCGTGAGCAAGGCTGGTTGCGCAGAGTCCCAATAGAAAACATGCCAAACCTGACTGCGTGATTTTCGAATGCCGATTTCTTTTTCGCATAAACAAATCTAGTTCCTGGTCTTTACATCGTGATGTTTTCCAAGGACGCACAATGATCCGCCTCCGATGGACGGAAGGCGTATCAAAACCGTTTGGGTTTGGAAACAGGTATGTCGCTGGAAGTAAAAGCCTGCCGAGATGCGCATGCGATGTTCCTGATCGACGGGGCCATTCGTTGTTATTGCTTGCTGAACTGTGACCCGCTGCAAAGAATAGTTTGTGCGATGAAAAGTCGTATGTGCGGTCAAGCACAAAAGAAACCACACAAATGTCAAAGATGTGAAAGCGTGTTTTCACATTAAGAGCAACATTTTTTTGTCGTCGCACGTTGCGTTGAGAAGTGCTCTCGCAAACGAAGCGTTAAAAAAATGTCGTCGAAAATTTTCGACACCGGTGATGCGACGGCCGCAGCAATGTAAACGCGCTGCGATCGTACTGCTTAAATTATGGGCAGACGGAATATTGCATCCGCCACGCAAGGAGCGCGATGCTGTTGAATGCGTCCTGCAAAAAAAGATCGTGAACCTTGCCAGCTTGTTCGGGTCCCACCTTCTTTTCCGGAGGCTATATGACGATTTCCATGATTTCGATCAGCCGACAGCATTCCGGCTGCTACAAATGGTTCATCAGTTCAGGAAGTGAAATACATCATTCGCGTTTCGGACAGGCCACGCTCGAAGCGTGTCTTCGGGGAGCGGGCGTGCTCGCACCCAAGAATAATCTGCTTGTTGAGATCGTCTATCAACAGATTCACATGGGCACGCATCTGCTTGAAGAAATCATCGCCGATGCCGGCCGACTGGCAAAGCAGATCAGCGAGCGTTACTCGTCGCTCACGCTCACCTGTTCGTCAGCCGATCCGGATGCGACGCGACCGTCGCATGTGTAGAGGCGGAACGCGCACGCGGCTTTTGAAGAATGATGCATGACGACCATGATCACGCATGGATGGATGCAACACGAATGCGTGAACGTACAGTGATCGTCCACGCGGTAGGGATGGTTGATCATCGTCGCTGCGCGCGTGTATACGGTGTCAAGCCGGTAGCTGCAAAGTCCTGTTGAATTGTGATTCGAAGCAGGGCGGCCTTATTCAACCGTCACGGACTTTGCCAGATTCCTCGGCTTGTCCACGTCGGTGCCGCGTGCCAATGCCGTGTGATAGGCGAGCAACTGCAATGGAACGACGTGCAGGATCGGCGACAGCAGGCCGTAGTGTTCCGGCAGGCGAATCACGTGCAGGCCGTCGTCCGACGCAATGCGCGAATCGCCGTCGGCGAATACGTAGAGTTCGCCGCCGCGTGCGCGCACTTCCTGCATGTTCGATTTCAGCTTTTCGATCATCGGGTCGTTCGGTGCAACGGTGACGACCGGCATTTCCTCGGTGACGAGTGCGAGCGGGCCGTGCTTGAGTTCGCCGGCCGGATACGCTTCGGCGTGAATGTATGAAATCTCCTTCAGCTTCAGCGCGCCTTCGAGTGCGATCGGGTAGTGCAGGCCGCGGCCGAGGAAGAGTGCATTTTCCTTGCGCGCAAATGCTTCGGCCCACGCGATGATCTGCGGCTCCAGCGCGAGCACGGCGGTGATGGCGACTGGCAGATGGCGCATCTGCTTGAGGAAGGCGGCTTCCTGTTCATCGCTCAGGCGCCCCTTGACTTGCGCCAGCGTCAGCGTGAGCAGGAACAGCGCGGCGAGTTGCGTGGTGAATGCCTTTGTCGAGGCGACGCCGACTTCGACGCCGGCGCGCGTGATGTAGGCCAATGCGCATTCGCGCACCATCGCGCTTGTCGAGACGTTGCAGATGGTCAGCGTGTTGTTCATGCCTTGCGATTGCGCATGACGCAGCGCGGCCAGCGTGTCGGCGGTTTCGCCGCTTTGCGAAATGGTGACGACCAGCGCGTTCGGATTCGGCACGCTGTCGCGGTAGCGGTATTCACTGGCGATTTCGACATTGCACGGCACGCCGGCGATGGCTTCGATCCAGTATTTGGCAGTCATGCCCGAGTAGTAGCTGGTGCCGCAGGCGAGGATCAATACCGAATCGATCTTCTTGAAAATACCGAAGGCCTTGTCGCCGAAAATCTCGGGCATGATGGCCTCGACCCCTTCCAGCGTGTCGGCGATCGCGCGCGGCTGTTCGAAGATTTCCTTCTGCATGTAGTGGCGATACGGGCCGAGTTCGACCGCGCCGGTGTGGGCGTGCACAGTGCGGACCTCGCGTTGTACCTGTTTGCCGTTTGCATCGACGATCCAGACGCGCTGCAATTGCAGATCGACGACGTCGCCTTCTTCCAGATAGATGATCTGGTCGGTGGTGCCGGCCAGCGCGAGTGCGTCGGACGCGAGGAAGTTTTCGCCGTTGCCGACGCCGACGATCAGCGGCGAACCGCGGCGTGCGCCGACCACGCGATGCGGTTCGTCGCGGCTGAAGACGGCGATGGCGAAAGCGCCGGTCAGGCGTTTGGTTGCGATCTGCACGGTTTCGAACAGGTCGCCTGTATACAAATGATCGACCAGGTGCGCGATGACTTCGGTATCGGTCTGGCTTTCGAAGACGTAGCCTGAGGCCTTTAATTCTTCCCGCAACTCATCGTGATTCTCGATGATGCCGTTGTGGACGAGCGCGATGCGGTCGCGCGAAAAATGCGGGTGCGCGTTGTGCGATGCCGGCGCGCCGTGCGTGGCCCAGCGCGTATGCGCGATGCCGGTGAAGCCGGACAGGTGCGCGTTGTCGATCTGCTTTTCCAGTTCCGCGACACGCGACGTGCTGCGCGAACGCTCCAGTTTGCCATCCACATGCAAGGCGACACCGCAGGAATCATAGCCGCGATATTCAAGCCGCTTCAGCCCTTCGACCAGGATGGGAGTGATGTTGCGTTGTGCTACTGCGCCGACGATACCGCACATGGGGAGCCTCTGATAACAGGAAAAGATGTCCGATAGTAGAGTAGAGATTGTGAAATAAGTTTTCTAAAAAATGATTAGATTGGCTTAATATTGCAATAAATGATAATGAAGAAATTAAATTTCATTTAAATGAATAAATTTACCTTATGAGCAATCAACTTCCTCAGCTGGATGATCTGGATCGCCGGATCCTGAATGAATTGCAGGTCAACGCCTCGCAAACCAACAACGATCTGGCGGCGGCGGTGCATGCCTCGCCGCCAACCTGCCTGCGCCGCGTGCGTCGGCTGGTGGAGCTGGGCGTGATTGAGAAACAGGTGGCGGTGGTGTCGCCGGCCAAGGTCGGCGCACAACTGACCGCCATCGTGGAAATCACGCTGGATAACCAGGCGGCGGAACGACAGACGGAATTCGAAATGCTGGTCGCGGCGGAGAGTGCGGTGCTGCAGTGTTATCGCGTCTCGCCCGGTCCGGATTTTGTGCTGATTGTGCAGGTCGCCGACATGCCTGCCTATAACGCACTGGTACATCGTTTGTTCGCATCGCATGCGAACGTGCGCAACGTGAAGAGTTTTTTCTCGATCCATCGCAGCAAGTTTGAAACGCGCATCGCGGTTTGATGCGCGTTTTTCAGCAAGCTTCTCGATGCGGCGTGCAATCGATCACGGCGCGAGTCGTGTGAACACGTAATCATTGTTTTTCACCAGCGCCTGATGACACGCAAAACAGGTTTGATGTTGCGCGAGATCAGTCGGTTTGCCATCGATGAAACGCCCGAAACCCCAGCCGCCGGTCGCCGCATACTTCTTCGAATCCTTGACCATCACCTGCACCGTTGTCGCTTTGCCGGGAATATAGGCAGGCGCAAATTCTTTCGATTGCACGTGCTTCCACGCCAGCTTGACCAGCACCGTGCCGTCGGGATACGGCAACTGATTCTTTTCGACGGCGGCGATCGCGGACGGATTGCCCAGTACGACGCGCAATTCGTCCAGCGGAGCGGTTTCATGTGCCGGCGCGATGAATTGCCATTTGCGATACCCGTCGGGAATCGTCACGCCGTAAATTGGTGAGGCGTCGGGATTGCCTGGCGACGGTGTGAGCGGTGCTGCAGGCGCCGACGATATGCCTGCAGTCAGCATCACCGATGCGACGACGGAAGCAGCAAGAAAAATGGAATGAAATGAGCGCGCCATCAAAGCCTCCTGAACAAGATAGATGGCTTTATATCGCGTGGATGCGGCGGTTTTATGTCGCAATGTATCCGCGCCGGGTGCTGATACAAAACATTGCAAGACGGCGACTGTGCCGATGCGTCGTGGCTTTAAAGCGTGGTTAAAACATCGCCAGAAACTGCCGCGCTGCGGTCGACAGTCGCTGTCCCTTCAGCCAGGTGATCGCCACTGCCGATTCCAGCCTGCAACCGGCGATCTTCATAATGTGCAGATTGTCGCTTGAACCGAGCAGCGCGGCCGAGTGCGGCACGATCGCGGCACCCAGGCCCAGTTCCACCAATGCCAGCAGCGCCATGACGTTGTCGCTTTCGCAGAAAACCGTCGGCGTGACATCGGCTGCGCGCAGTTCGTCCCACACCATGTCGTGCGAAAAAATGCCGTGCTGACGTTGCATCATCAGTAGCGGTTCGCGTGCAAGTTTCGGTAACGTAATCGACCGCGGGCGCGATTCGCCCGGCAATCTGCGCGTGACGGCGACCCATGGTTCGGTCACCAGCGGCGTCCAGTCGTAGGTGTGTTCATCGACCGGCAGACGCACGATGCCGACTTCGATCACGCGTGAATCCAGCAGCTCCAGTACACGGTAGGTGTTGCCTTCGCGCCATTGAAAGTTCACATCCGGATAGGTGGCGTGGAATTCGGCGATGCGCGGCGGCATGTACAGATGGCCGATGCCGGGAGGGCTGCCGATGGCGAGCGTGCCGCGCAGGCCCTGGTCGAATTCGCGAATTTCCTTGGTCGTCGTATCGACCAGGCCGAGGATTTGTTCTGCGCGCTGGTAAAGCGCGTGACCAGCTTCAGTCAGCCGCAGACTTTTTGTATTGCGTTCGATCAGTTGCACGCCGAGTTCTTCTTCCAGCATTTTCAGTTGCAGGCTGAGCGGTGGTTGCGCCATGTGCAGGCGTCGGGCGGCGCGACTGATCTGTCCTTCTTCGACGATGGCCATGAAATACTTCAGTTGTCGAATATCCATGCTTTGTCCCTTTTTTATGTCTATATTTTATAAGTATGAACGGACGATAAAAACAGTATTTTTCTTATGAATGTGCGCCGTCTAGACTTGCCAGCAAGTTGCTGAAAACGGGGAAACAACATGGTGCGCAAGTCGACAATCTGGATCATGGCCATCACGGGCGGCGTAGTGGTTGCCAATAATTATTACAACCAGCCGCTGCTGGTCGAGTTTGCGCATACGTTCGGCGTGACGGAGAAATCAGCCGGCATCGTGGCGGCATTGACGCAGTTCGGTTACGCGCTCGGCATGCTGCTGTTCCTGCCGCTGAGCGACATGCTGGAGCGACGCGGCATGATTCGCGCCTTGCTGCTGGCGACGATGTGCGCGTTGATCGCGGCGGCGCTTGCACCGTCGATGCACTGGCTGATCGTCGCCGGTTTCGCGATCGGTTTTACAAGTGTCGTGCCGCAGTTGATGACGCCGTTTGCGGCGCAGTTGGCGGAGCCGAAGGAGCGCGGCAGTGTCGTTGGCATCGTGATGGGCGGTTTGCTGACGGGCATCCTGCTGTCGCGCACGATTGCGGGTTTTGTCGGTGCGCATTTAGGCTGGCAGGCGATGTACTGGATTGCTGCGGTGCTGATGGTGGTGCTGTTTTTTGTGCTGGGCCGCACCTTGCCGCAAGGTCCGCCGACTTTTCACGGCAGTTACGCGTCGTTGATGCATTCGATGCTGGAACTGATACGCACACAGCCGGTATTGCGCGAGACGTCGCTGGTTGCCGCGCTGCAGTTCGCCGCCTTCAGTGCATTCTGGACCACGCTTGTGTTTCATGTGTACAGTCTGCCGCAGGCGTACGGCAGCGATGTTGCCGGCATGTTCGGCCTGATTGGCGTGATCGGTGCGAGCGCCGCGCCGTATGCGGGCAAGTTGTCGGACAAAAAGAGTCCGCGATTGACCGTGATGTTGAGCAGCATCGCGTTCGTTGCTGCGTATCTCGTATTTGGCGCAATCGGTTACGGTCTGATCGGTCTCGCGTTTGGTGTCGTGCTGCTGGATCTGGGGATGCAATCCGGACACGTATCGAACATGACGCGCAATTTTGCATTGAAGAGCGAAGCGATGGGACGCCTGAATACCGTCTATAACGTCACGCGCTTTCTCGGCGGCGGCCTTGGTTCGGTAATCGGCAATATTGCATGGAGCCATTGGCGCTGGCCGGGCGTGTGCGTGATGGGTGCGGTGTTGTCCTTGCTGGCGATTGCGGTGCAACTGTATTTCGGCAGGCGCTATGCCGCTACCTCGGCGATTGCGTGAGATGAGGGAAAGTGAATGAATGTGCCGGAATGAAAATCGGGCCAGATGGCCCGATTTTCATATGTCTGCAAGAAGAATTACTTTGGTTTCTTGACCGGACGCTGCCAGTTCTCGACAGTGATCTGTTTGGCGCGCGCGACGGTCAGCTTGTCGGCCGGCGCATCCTTCGTCAGCGTGGTGCCGGCGCCGAGCGTCGCCCCCTTGCCGACGCGGATCGGTGCGATCAGTTGCGTCGCGCTGCCGACAAATACATCGTCTTCAATGATCGTGCGTGATTTGTTGACGCCATCGTAGTTGCAGGTAATCGTCCCCGCGCCAATGTTGACGCGTGACCCGACTGTCGAGTCGCCGATATAGGTCAGGTGATTGGCCTTGCTGTGTGCGGCGATCTCGCTGTTTTTCACCTCGACGAAGTTGCCGATGTGCACGTCTTCCGCCAGCACGGTACCCGGACGCAGACGTGCATAGGGGCCGATGATGCATTCGGCACCGACCACGGCGTTTTCAAAATGGCTGTAGGGACGGATGTGTGCATCGGCGCCGATGGTGGAGTTGTTGATGACGCAGTAGGCATCAACCTGCACTCCGTCGGCCAGCACGACATCGCCTTCGAATACGCAGCCGACGTCGATGGAAACATCACGACCGCATTTCAGCGTGCCGCGTATATCGATGCGGGCCGGATCGGCCAGCGTCACACCTTGCTCGAGCAGTGCGTTGGCGATGTTGTGCTGATGCATGCGTTCCAGTTCGGCCAGTTGCACCTTGCTGTTGACGCCGCTGGTTTCCCACACATGATCGGGCTGGGCCGAGACGACAGCAACGCCGTCGGCGACTGCACTTGCAACGATGTCCGTCAGGTAATACTCGCCCTGCGCATTGTTGTTCGACAGATTTGCCAGCCACTTCTTCATCAGTTTCGTCGGCGCAACGATGATGCCGGTATTGACTTCACGGATGGCGCGTTGCGCTTCGTTCGCATCCTTTTGCTCGACGATGCTGGCAATTGCACCCTTGTCGCGCACGATGCGCCCGTATCCGGTCGGGTCATCCATGTTGACGGTGAGAATGCCCAACTTATCGGTTCCTGCGATGTCCAACAAACGTTGCAGTGAGGCAGCAGTGGTCAGCGGCACATCGCCGTACAGAATCAAGGTCGGGGTATTGTCGTCCAGATGCGGCACTGCCTGCGCGACGGCGTGGCCGGTACCGAGTTGCGGTTCCTGTTTTGCAAAAACGAGATCCTTGGCCTGCAGCAATTGCGGTACCTGTTCGCCGCCGTGGCCGTAGATCACGCAAAGTTTTTCCGGAGAGAGTTGGCGAGCCGTGTCGATCACATGCGATAGCAGCGGTTTGCCTGCGAGGAGGTGCAACACTTTCGGCAGCGCGGATTGCATGCGCTTTCCCATACCTGCGGCAAGAATGACGATATTCATAGGATGCCAATGAAAAGAATGCAAAATTTTATCATGCGGCCCACTCGCATCATGACGAAAAGACTACTCATCCTCGGCCTCGCGAGCATGCTGCTGGCGTGCAGCGCAGCGCGCATCGGTTACAACAACGGCGAGACTGTTTCCTACTGGTGGTTGAACAGCTACGTCGACTTCGAGAGCGAACAGAAACCCTGGGTCAAGCAACACATCGACGAGCTGTTCGCCTGGCATCGCAAAACGCAATTGCGCGAATATGTGCAGCTTGTTTCACGCATTCAGCATCGTGATCTGTCGACGGTTACCAAGGCCGACCTGCTCGGCGATTATGACGACGGACGCACACGCCTCACGCGGATCACCGAACGCGCCGCACCGGATCTGGCCGATCTGGCGCTGTCGTTGACCCCGGCTCAGATTGCCAATATCGACGAGAAGTTCACAAAGAACAACGATAAATTCCGAAAGGAATATCTGAAAGGCGGTACGGCAGAACGACAGGAATTCCGTTACAAGAAAATGATGAAACAGGCCGAATACTGGTTCGGCAACTTCAGCCGGGAGCAGGAAACGAGATTGCGTGCATTGTCCGATGCGCGTCCGCTCAACAACGAACTGATGCTGGCCGAACGCATGCAGCGGCAGAAAGAGCTGATCGCCATGCTGCGGAAGATCCATGCCGAAAAGCCGTCACGCGATGCGACTGCAACAATGATCCGCAAATATGTTGCCGACACCATCAATCATTTCGGCAACAAGCAGCAACAGGCATTTGCCGATGCCACGACCGAGGCCAACGCTGCGCTGGTGGCGGAGATGATGCGCATGGCGACCCCGGAACAGAAGCGTCATTTCATCAATACGCTGCAGGACTGGGTCAGCGATTTCAACCGGCTTTCGGCCAAGGCGTCTTCCTGATCTTCAGTGGCGAGCGCATGTATCGGGCACAAACCTGCATCAAAGGGCTTTTTTACGCATGAAGGGACGCGCTTCTACATGAGGCAAAGGGCGATCCTTAATGTGAGGACTTAATTTCTATCGGCTCTATCAGCAGTTGGATTGCCAGCGCCACGAGTCTTCGCACATTGCCTGAAGTGATTTCTCTGCACGCCAGTTCAATTTAGAGTTGGCGACCGAGGCATCGGCATAGCACACGGCAATGTCGCCTGGCCGACGCGCAACACGCGCAAAAGGGATGTCGCGGCCGCTGGCACGGGCGTAGGCTTTTATCATTTCCAGCACACTGTAACCGTTGCCAGTACCAATATTCGCCGTAATGCTTTGGGATGCCGTCTCCAGATAACTCAGCCCCGCAAGGTGCGCCTTGGCCAAGTCGACGACGTGGATGTAGTCGCGAATACCAGTACCATCCGGGGTTGGATAATCATCGCCATATACGGATAACTGCGCCAGCCGACCGCTTGCCACTTGCGCAATGTAAGGCATCAGGTTATTAGGAATGCCGAGAGGGTTCTCGCCAATGAGACCGCTTTCGTGCGCACCAACCGGATTGAAATAGCGAAGGTATGCGATGTTCCATGACGGATCCGATTTTTCCAGATCCCTCAAAATCTGCTCGCCAATCAATTTGGTCATGCCGTAAGGGTTGGTTGCGGATAATGGAAAATCCTCCGTGATCGGCACCGAGGCAGGCTCACCGTACACCGTGGCGGAAGAGCTGAAAACCAGTCGTTTGACATCGGCGTCATGCATGTTTGCAGTCAAGGTCAGCAGACTGCCGAGGTTGTTTGTGTAGTAATCGAGCGGTTTCTCTACCGACTCGCCCACTGCTTTCAATGCGGCGAAATGAATTACCGTAGAAATATCGTGCTGTTCAAGAATTTTCCGCGATGTTTCCGCTTCGCATAAATCTCCTTCGACAAAATTCAACGTCGCACCCGTGATGCGCGAGATGCGCTCCAGCATCACAGGACGGCTATTAATGAAATTATCGACACCGATCACGTCGTGTCCGGCATTGAGCAATTCGACCCAAGTATGAGAACCGATATAACCCGTCGCACCTGTAACTAGAATTTTCGGTTTTTTCATGACTTAATTTGAATTGTTGAATAAGGGTAACGAACTGCCGTCAAGACAGTGGCATTTTGGAAGACT
>NZ_DATMTD010000020.1:0-10492 GCF_035565035.1 Oxalicibacterium sp.
ATTTTTTGGCAGACCGATCTTTATTAACTGCCAAATTATAGTCGATTACCGTAGCCACCGCAATGTCGCTACAGCGTCAGCACCCTGTCAAAACAACGAATAGGGGCCGTTTTGCCGTCAAAACATGTCGGATAACGGAAAAATCAGACTTTTGAACGACGGCGTGGTCCGCCTTGTCCTGGCATGCCTCCGCCGCTGTTGCCACGTGCCGGACCGTTTGTACGGTTCTGACCGCCACGACGCGGCTGCCCCATTCCCGGAAATCCCAGCGCAGTCTGCAGAGGGTCTGGTTGACGACTGCGTGGTTGGCCCTGGCGCCCAGCAGGCTTGCCCGGATTCTGCCCCGGTGAACGACCCTGGCCGACGTTTTGCCATTGGCTCGGACTTTGCGGTTGAGTGAATCCGTTATCGAAACGCCCCGCACGATTGCCGTTCTGACGACCGGGTTCGCCGTTGCGGCTTTTATTCTTGCCTTGTCCGTTGGCAGCAGTTGCTTGTTTTTCCAGCCCGCTCAATGCCAGCAAGGAGCGCACAGCATGTTCATCCATCTCCTCCCAGCGACCGCGCTTCAGACCGCTCGGCAATGTCATTGAGCCGTAGCGCGTACGAATCAAACGTGAAACGGTCAGGCCGATCGCCTCAAACATGCGACGCACCTCGCGATTACGCCCTTCGCCGATCGTCACGCGATACCATTTGTTCACTCCCTCGCCGCCGCCGTCGGCAATGCGAGAGAACTGCGCAGGACCGTCTTCCAGCTCGACGCCTGCCAGCAGCTTCTGGCGCATTCCTTCTTCCAGCTCACCAAGAGTACGCACTGCATATTCACGATCAATGCCGTACCGCGGATGCATCAGCCGGTTTGCCAGATCACCGGACGTCGTGAAAAGCAGCAGACCTTCGGTATTGAAATCGAGACGACCAACAGCCAACCATTTTCCGTTCTTCATTGTCGGCAAACGATCAAAGACAGAAGGACGGCCTTCCGGATCATTGGTGCTGACGATTTCGCCGGCCGGCTTGTGATAAACCAGTACACGCGGCGGTTTTTTGGTGACTTTGCGTTGAATCAGTTTGCCGTTGATGCGAACCTGGTCGGTCGGCAAAATTCTTTGTCCGATATGCGCCGGCTCGCCGTTGACCGAAACACGACCCGCGATGATCAATTCTTCCATGTCGCGACGCGAACCCAGTCCTGCTTCTGCCAGCACCTTGTGCAACTTCGGCGCATCGTCATCAGCAGTCAAATCGCGACGAACATTTTTTTGTTCATGACGACGCTTGCCTGCGTGATCGTCATCACCCACCAGCGCGTCGAACGCATCGGAGGTCACGAATGAAAATACCGCATCGGCATCGCCGTGCCTTATCCCCGGCTTGCCGCCTGCGGCATGCTTGCCCTGAGATTTTTGCGATCCTTTTGCACCCTGCTGCCGATCGTTACGGCGATTGCGTTCCTGGCCTTGTTCTCGCGGGCGATCGGTACGGCGCGCATTATCAGGCGCCACATTGCCTTCTGCCGGCGCAAACTCCGCCCCCGTTGCACCCACCGCCAACACTCCATCGGCATTGTCGTCGCGTCCTGCATTCTTGCGTGGCGCATTCCGCGCACGACGCAGGCTGCGTGGCCCGCGCAAACCGCGTTTTGCCGGTTTGGCGCCATTGTCGCCTAGAGGCGCGGCGACCTGCTCGCCTTCGCTCCGCTCGGAGTATTCCGATGAACGGACATCATCGGACGATGCGTCGGACAAATCATTTTTCGTTGGGCGATTCATCATTCTGTTCTTGGTTGTGTTGACCTTCGTCGTCAACTGTCATGTCGACTGCGGTAGCGATCTCCGTATCGTCATCTGACGTGAGATCGGTATTGGCAACAGTATTGTGGTGGTGGTCCAGACCGTTGGCGACCATGGAAAGTTCAGCAGTTTCTTCGGCGACTTCAGAGACGACATGTTCTGCAGAAGGCTCTTCTTCAGCACCGAAATCCATTGAATCCTGATCAAGATGTGCGGCCAGCTCGGCTTCCAAGCCCTGGATTTCAAGTAGCGTATCGCCCTGCATGTCATTTTTGTCGACCTGCTGCAGCGGCGGCAACTGGTCCAGCGATGTCAGTCCAAGATCGTCAAGAAATTGCTTGGTCGTTGCAAACAGTGCAGGCCGGCCAGGCACATCACGGTGACCGATTCCCTCGATCCAGCCTCGGTCCTCAAGCAGTTTGATCGTCTGCGAACTGACGGTAACGCCACGGATTTCTTCAATATCACCACGTGTGACCGGCTGGCGGTAGGCAATGATGGCTAGTGTTTCCAATGTTGCGCGCGTATATTTCGGCGGCTTTTCGGGATTCAGGCGTTCCAGATAAATCTTCATTTCCGGCCGGCTCTGGAAGCGCCATCCAGTCGACAGACTGACAACTTCAATGCCCTTGTCTGCCCAGTCCGTCCGCAATTCATCGAGCATTTGCCGGATTGCATCGACATCAATCTGCCCGTCCTCCGTCGCTTCACCGTTTTCGACATAAAGCTTCTTCATGTCGTTAATGGATAATGGCTCGTGAGCGCACAGTAGCGCTGTCTCGAGGACTTTCTTGGCCTCAGCAATATTCATTTACGAGTATGTACGGCTATAGGTTTAATGTGCAGAGCTTATATTCAACGACAATCATCACCGATGATGTCCGGCCTAGAGAACCAGTTGATACTGCTTTTTCCGGCGCCCGTTTAGAGGAGATTTGGATGGGCGGGAAATATCAAGACTTGTGAGACTTGGTTGCGGGGGCAGGATTTGAACCTACGACCTTCGGGTTATGAGCCCGACGAGCTGCCAGACTGCTCCACCCCGCGTCTGAAGAAATGAAGTATATACAGTATTGATGCATAACGCAATCATCATTGCGGATTCTTTGCGAGTGATACACTCTGTCATCCGATTGCGTTTGCCGTGACATGGCAATTCACCCGTGTCGGGGCTTCCGAAAAATAACGATTTCGATGTTGGCATCTCATGAATTTTTGTTCCGAATGCGCGCACCCGGTTGCACTCTCCATTCCCGTCGGCGACAACCGCCCACGCTACGTATGCAGTAACTGCGGTGCCATCCACTATCAAAATCCGAAAATGGTACTGGGATCAATTCCGGTGTGGGATGCAGATGGCGACATGCGCATCCTGCTGTGCAAGCGCGCGATCGAACCGCGTCATGGATACTGGACCTTGCCTGCCGGTTTTATGGAGAACAACGAAACGACGACCGAAGCCGCCATTCGCGAAACCGTCGAGGAAGCCGGCGCAAATATACAGTTGCACGAATTATTCTCGCTGCTCAACGTGCCGCACGTGCATCAGGTACACATGTTTTATCGCGCAACCTTGCTCGACCTGAACTACGAGGCAGGGGTGGAAAGTCTAGAAGTCAAAATGTTTGCACCGCATGAAATTCCCTGGAATGACATCGCATTTCAAACAGTCAGTCACACACTGAAATTTTTTCTGGAAGATCACGCGGCACGCAAGAACGGGGACACATACCGTTTCCACACGATGGATATTCTGAAGCCGGCCCCGCGCGCAGATTCCGTCCCGGCAAACTGAATAAAAAATGGCGACATAAAACATGTCGCCATTTTTAACTCTGCATTAAACAATCATTACCAGTAGGTTTCGCGCTCCGGTGTTGCACTGATCTTGTGAATGGACAGATCTGCGCCGTCGAATTCCTGCTCGGGATCCAGACGAATCCCCATCGTCATTTTCAACACCCCATAGATCAGCACACCGCCGATCAGCGCGATCACGATGCCGAGGCCGGTGCCAATCAATTGCGACATGAAGGACACACCACCCAAACCACCCAGCGCCTTCGTGCCGAAAATTCCCGCTGCCAGACCGCCCCACGTGCCGCACAGCCCATGCAACGGCCACACGCCCAGGACATCGTCGATCTTCCACTTGTTCTGCGTCAACGCAAACATCCAGACAAAAATGAATCCGCCAATTGCGCCTGTAATCAGTGCACCCAGCGGATGCATCAAATTGGAACCCGCACAAACTGCGACCAATCCGGCCAGCGGACCATTATGCACGTAACCCGGATCGTTCTTGCCTGCGATGAATGCGGCGAGTGTACCGCCGACCATTGCCATCAAAGAATTGACGGCGACCAGTCCATTCATCGCCTCCATGGTCTGTGCGCTCATGACATTAAAGCCAAACCAGCCGACCGTCAGAATCCAGGCCCCCAGTGCAAGAAACGGAATACTGGACGGCGGATGCGCCGCGATCGCCCCCTCCTTCGTATAGCGTCCGCGACGTGCGCCAAGCAGCAGAACCGCAGGCAACGCAATCCAGCCACCCATTGCGTGCACGACTACCGAACCGGCAAAGTCATGAAAATCCTCGGAGAACGTTGCATGCAACCATGCCTGGATGCCGAAATGCTGATTCCAGGCGATCCCCTCGAAAAACGGATAAACCAATCCAACGATGAGCGCGGTTGCCAATAATTGCGGATGGAAGCGTGAACGCTCGGCGATCCCCCCGGAAATAATTGCCGGAATCGCCGCGGCGAACGTCAACAGGAAAAAGAATTTCACCAGCTCGAATCCGTTACGTTGCGACAGCAATTCCGCGCTGCCGAAAAAGGTGACGCCGTAGGCAACGCCGTACCCGACAAAAAAATAGGCAATTGTCGAGACGGCAAAATCGACTAATATTTTGACCAGTGCGTTGACTTGGTTTTTTTTGCGTACCGTGCCCAATTCCAGAAAGGCAAAGCCGGCATGCATGGCCAGAACCATGATGGCGCCGAGCATGATAAACAATGCATCAGTGCCGTTTTTAAGTGCATCCATGTGGAAAAATCTCCCGATTAATGTGCAAAGCAAATAATTACCGCACCAGAAAAGCAAAAATCGTTCCATTTTGGTGATTTTTACAAACACATGATTCTTAAGGATATTTTTAAAGTCTCGTCCGCTGGCGGAATTAACGCACCAACTACGCGCAAAATAACGGGCCAAATTGGGGAGATAGCATGATTCCGTGGCTGGAACCTGACGCTCCTTTTCCGGACGTTTCTACCGCATTAACCGAGGTAGACGGTGCAGCCGGATTGTTGGCGGCCGGTGCCGATCTGTCGCCGGAAAGATTGCTGATGGCTTACCGTGCGGGCATTTTTCCCTGGTTCTCGGATGGGCAGCCGATTCTTTGGTGGAGCACGGATCCGCGCATGGTGCTATTTGTCGATCAGTTCAGAATTTCCAACAGCCTCAGAAAAATCCTGAAGAAAGTGCACCACAGCATGGCATCCGGCGGATCCTGGGAGGTCCGCTTCGATCATGCATTCGAAGATGTAATGCACGCGTGTGCAGAGCCGCGCAACGGCGAAGCCGGTACCTGGATATCCGAGGAAATCGTCGCCGGCTACGCGGCATTGCACCGCAACGGCTACGCGCATTCCGCCGAAGTCTGGCTAGATGGCAAACTGGTCGGCGGTGCATATGGCGTCAGCATCGGTCGAATGTTTTATGGCGAATCCATGTTCACCCGCGTGAACGACGGATCCAAGATTGCTCTCGCATATCTGGTCGCCTTCCTGAAAAGTCATGGTGTATCGATGATAGACTGCCAGCAGCAAACGACGCATCTGGCTTCACTCGGTGCGGCGCCAATATCACGTTTTGAATTTGTTTCTTTACTGCGGCGGGCAGTCGATGCTCCGCAGATTACGGACTGGAAACCAATTGCACCGCTGCCAGTCAATTCATGATGACTACCGCATCGCCCGTTCTCCCGCTCAACATCCGCTCAAGCAGAATGTAAGCAACCATGACGCATCCTAAGGAATTACCGTTTTCGACCCTGCAGTTCTACGCAACGGCACCTTATCCTTGCAGCTATCTGGACGGGCGACAGGCACGTTCGCAGGTAGCAACGCCATCGCACCTGATCAATGCCGATGTTTATTCAGAACTGGTCAAAAGCGGCTTCCGTCGTAGCGGCATTTTTACTTATCGCCCTTATTGCGATGGCTGCCACGCCTGCACTCCGGTACGCATCAGAGTTGCCGAATTCGAACCGAATCGCAGCCAGCGGCGTGCACACGCGCGGCACGGCAATCTGCAAACTTCGGTTACCAAACTGGCTTACCTGCCAGAGCACTATGAATTGTATCTGCGGTATCAGGCAGCACGTCATGCCGGCGGCGGCATGGATCAGGACAGCCGTGATCAATACGCGCAATTCCTTCTACAAAGCAAAGTCAATACGAGACTGGTCGAATTCCGTGACGAAGATGGCACGCTGCGCATGGTCAGCATCATCGATGTTCTCGGCGATGGCCTTTCTTCCGTCTATACGTTCTACGATCCCGACCAGCACAATGCATCGTACGGAACCTACAACGTGCTGTGGCAGATCGAACAGGCAAGATTGTTGAACATGCCGTACATCTATCTCGGTTACTGGATTCAGGAAAGTCCGAAGATGTCGTACAAAATCAATTTCCAGCCATTGGAAGCGCTGCAGAACGGACAATGGCAACCACTGGTTTCGGCTTGACGCCAGCTCGCGCTAGAATGCATGCCTGCCGCCGGTGTCGCACCGGCATTTCTACAGCTTCTATCATCATTCCATCGTGTCCGAAAAACTCCTCTACGCCCTTGCCCGCCCCTTCCTGTTCTCCATTGACCCGGAAGCCGCACACAACCTGACGTTACCGGCATTGCGTCGCGCGGCCGGCTGGGGCCTGACATCTTCGTTCGCCAAGCCATCGGACGATCCGCGGACCGTGATGGGCATTACCTTTCCCAACCCGGTCGGCCTCGCCGCCGGCCTCGACAAGGACGGCGCCTACATTGACGGGTTGGCGACACTGGGTTTTGGCTTCATTGAAGTCGGCACAGTGACGCCACGTGCGCAACCAGGCAATCCGATGCCGCGCATGTTCCGTCTGCCGCAGGCAAAAGCGATCATCAACCGCATGGGATTCAACAACGGCGGTGTCGATGCATTCGTGTCGAATGTTCAGGCATCGCGCTTCTATCAAAACAAGGAAGGCGTGCTGGGATTGAACATCGGCAAGAATGCCGACACGCCGATTGAACGCGCCGTTGATGATTACCTGATCTGCCTACAAAAAGTCTATCCGTATGCGAGCTATGTCACTATCAACATCTCATCGCCGAATACAAAAAACCTGCGTCAATTGCAAGGCGCATCAGAACTGGATGCCCTGTTATCCCGATTGAAGGAAGCGCAGCAACGCCTGGCCGATCAATATGGAAGTTATGTGCCGATTGCCTTGAAAATTGCTCCGGATATTGATCAGGAACAAATTCAGACAATCGCCGAAGCTTTGCTCCGACACAAAATGGACGGTGTCATCGCGACCAACACGACGATCAATCGCGATGCCGTGCAAAATCTGAAACATGCAGATGAAACAGGCGGACTCTCTGGCGCGCCTGTTTTCGAAGCGTCAAACACCGTGATTCGCGCATTGAAAAAAGAGGTAGGCGACGCCCTGCCAATCATCGGGGTCGGCGGCATTCTGACTGGAAACGATGCCTGCACAAAAATGGATGCCGGCGCTTCACTGGTGCAGTTGTACACCGGACTGATTTATCAAGGACCAGCGCTGGTGCGGGAATGTGCGGCCGCACTACATGGTCAATGACGTAGTAAAGCAGGTTCGTCGAAGTGCTGAAATCACGCCGCAAAAAAAAGCCCAAACTTGGTTTGGGCTTTTTTTTCATCTACATCATTCGTTTATTCGACTTCGACCGTTTCCGGAGCAGCGGTTGGAGGCGCAGTATCACCTTCGCTGAAATCCAGCTTGATCTGATCCTGCTCATCCAGGTCAACGGTAACCTTTCCACCCGTAACCAGACGACCGAACAACAGTTCATCAGCCAGCGCCTTGCGAATCATGTCTTGAATCAGACGTGACATCGGGCGCGCACCCATCAACGGATCAAAGCCTTTTCGACCAAGGAATTTGCGGAGATTATCGCTGAAGATTGCTTCAACTTTTTTCTCGTGCAATTGTTCTTCCAGTTGCATCAGGAACTTGTCGACCACGCGCAGAATGATTTCTTCATCCAGCGCACGGAAGCTGATGATCGCATCAAGACGATTACGGAATTCAGGCGTAAACATCCGCTTGATATCGGCCATTTCGTCGCCTGCTTCCTTCTTCTCGGTGAAACCGATCGTACGCTTCTGCAGGCTCTCTGCACCGGCGTTCGTCGTCATGATTATGATCACATTGCGGAAATCCGCCTTGCGACCGTTGTTGTCGGTCAACGTACCGTGATCCATCACCTGCAACAGGATATTGAAAATATCCGGATGCGCTTTTTCGATTTCGTCGAGCAGCAGCACAGCATGCGGTTTTTTCGTAATCGCCTCGGTCAGCAGACCACCCTGATCGAAACCTACGTAGCCCGGAGGCGCACCGATCAAACGACTTACCGCATGACGCTCCATGTATTCGGACATGTCGAAACGAATCAACTCGATACCCATGATGAACGCCAGCTGCTTGGCGGCTTCGGTTTTACCGACACCGGTTGGCCCCGAGAACAGGAACGAGCCAATCGGCTTGTCGGTTTTACCCAAACCTGCGCGCGCCACCTTGATCGCGGAACCCAATGCTTCCAATGCCGGATCCTGACCGAAAACAACATTTTTCAGATCGCGTTCGATGGTCTGCAACTTCGAGCGATCATCCTGATTGACTGTTTGCGGCGGAATGCGCGCGATCTTGGAAATGATGTCCTCAATCTCGGATTTGCCAATGGTTTTCTTCTGCTTCGATTTCGGCAGGATGCGTTGCGCCGCACCAGCTTCGTCGATCACGTCAATTGCCTTGTCCGGCAAATGACGATCATTGATGAAGCGCGCGGCCAGTTCCGCCGCCGAAGTCAACGCCGACGAAGAGTATTTGACGCCGTGATGCTCTTCGAAACGCGACTTCAAGCCACGAAGGATCTGGATTGTCTGTTCGACGCTCGGCTCATTGACATCAATCTTCTGGAAGCGACGCGACAGTGCGTGGTCTTTCTCGAACACCCCACGGAATTCCGTGAAAGTGGTCGCGCCGATGCATTTCAACTGGCCATTGGACAATGCGGGCTTCAGCAGATTGGACGCATCCAGCGTACCGCCTGAAGCCGAACCCGCACCGATGATCGTGTGGATTTCGTCGATGAACAGGATACCGTTCGGATTGTCTTTTAACTGCTTCAATACCGCCTTCAATCGCTGCTCGAAATCACCGCGATATTTGGTACCAGCCAGCAGCGCACCCATATCGAGCGAGTAGACAACGGCGTTTTGCAACACTTCAGGCACGTCGCCTTGCGTAATGCGCCATGCAAGACCTTCGGCAATCGCAGTTTTACCAACGCCTGCTTCGCCCACCAGCAATGGATTGTTCTTGCGACGACGGCACAATGTCTGGATCACGCGCTCGACTTCGCCTTCGCGACCGATCAGTGGATCGATCTTGCCATCGGCTGCCATCTTGTTCAGATTCTGCGTGAACTGATCAAGCGCACTTTCCTTCTGCTGACCTTCGGCCGACGGCGCGTCCTCGGCACCTTCTGGTGCTTTCTGCGCATCAGGCTGCTGATCCTTGCGAACCCCGTGCGAAATGAAGTTGACGACGTCCAGACGCGTTACGCCCTGCTGATGCAGATAGTAGACAGCATGGGAATCTTTTTCGCCAAAGATCGCAACCAGCACATTCGCTCCGGTCACTTCCTTTTTGCCGTTAGACGCTGATTGCACGTGCATGATTGCGCGCTGAATCACCCGCTGAAAACCCAGTGTCGGCTGCGTATCAACTTCTGCAGTACCCGGCACGGTCGGCGTGTTGTCGCCAATGAAATTGGTCAGCGTCTTGCGCAGGTCCTCGATATTGACCGCACAGGCACGCATGACTTCCGCGGCCGACGGATTATCGAGCAACGCAAGCAGCAGATGCTCTACCGTAATGAATTCATGACGCGCCTGTCTCGCTTCGACAAACGCCATGTGCAAACTGACTTCCAATTCCTGCGCAATCATACTTCCTCCATCACGCACTGCAGGGGATGCCCCGCTTTCCGGGCGTGGTTCAAAACCAGCTCAACTTTTGTAGACGCTATATCTTTGGGATAAACGCCACAAACACCTTTTCCGTCGCGGTGAACCATGAGCATGATTTGCGTCGCAGTCTCACGATCTTTACTAAAGTATTCCTGAAGAACCATCACGACGAATTCCATCGGCGTGTAATCGTCATTCAGCAATAACACCTGATACATCGACGGCGGCTTGAGTTTTTGCTCTTGCCGCTGAAGAACCGTTCCATCGTCATGCTTAATTGCCATAGGCTTATTCTAATACGTCCACCCATGCACACAATGCCCGGAAGAACGGGGAAATAAATTATTAATTCAAATCTTACGCGTTTTCTTCTGTGGATGCAGATGACGATCAACAAAGC
>NZ_DATMTD010000021.1:0-31335 GCF_035565035.1 Oxalicibacterium sp.
ATTTTGTCCGAATGCCAATTTCTGCACTCTTGACAATGTCTTCACGATAATTATCAGCTCGTCGAGTATTTCCGGCCCCAGTAACTGCATTGGTTACCGTGATATTTGAGAGTGAGTTTTCTTCGGTCGAACGACGCATGCCGACCGCTCCCCAAGCAGTCGTATTTTCTGAAAGATCATATTCCGCCCTGAAAGTACCAAAAGTGTCCCGCTCATTGGAATACGACCAGTCTTGCGCCCAGTTACTATCATTATCAGGAGCCGACGGTATTGACGTCAGTCCTGCATCGAGAGTGACGTTCGTACGGGCACGTTTCAGTTTATTGTCCTGATGGCCAATATCCGCCGACAGACGTAGATCACGGCTTCGCCAATCCACGCCGACAGCAAATACGCTTAACTCGGTTTTTTCATCTTCAACACCGGTATTCCCGTCGCGGCGTACTGCATTTATTCGGACACCGGTGTTGTGATCCGGACCGAATCTTCTTGCGATGTCAGCCGCCACACTTCCTTGCGTGCCGCTACCACCACCGACCGTCAGCTGTGTAAGTGGATCGTTGGGCGCTCGCTTAGGCAATAAATTGATTGATCCACCAATGCCTCCGCCACCTGGAGAAGCGCCGGTAAGGAATGTACTCGCACCCTTTAATACTTCAACACGCTCGAACAGCTCGGCAGCAACATATTGGCGAGGCAGCAAACTGTAGAGTCCGTTGTAAGCAACTTCATCCGAACCAAGCAAGAAACCACGAATGAAATAAGACTCCTGAAAGTTACCGAAGCCACGTGCTACCCGAACTGAAGGATCGTTACGCAATACATCGGCAACACTGCGTGCCTGCTGATTCTGAATCAACTCGTTTGTATAACTCGTGACGTTGAACGGCACATCCATGTTGTCCTGAGTACCCAAAATACCAATACGCCCGCCGCGCGCCACTTGGCCGCCGGCATACGGTTTGGAAAGACCTTTTGCCGACGCGTCGGCAGACGCATTGACGACGATGGTGCCAAGTGTCTGTTCTGGCGTGGAGGTCGTCGTATCGGCTGCCTGCTGGGCATAGGCTCCGCTGACCATCAGGCAAGCAGCGATTGCAATCGGGGAGTGTCGGAATCGGAAAGACATGAAGATTTCGTTATGAATGAGAAGGATTCTCATTATAATCAACTCCCATATATATGGGAATGATTTGCATTAATATTCCGACTTCTTACAACAGGATTAACATGAAAGCGCATCGCCTCCGCCAATGGGCATGGATACACAAATGGAGCAGTCTGGTCTGCACCGTCTTCATGCTGCTACTGTGCCTGACCGGTCTGCCGCTCATCTTTCATCACGAAATCGGCCATTTGCTCGGTGACGAAATTGAGGCGCCCGCCCTACCGGCCAACGCGCCACGCGTCAGCCTGGATCGCGTTATGGAAATTGCGAAAAGCGAATTCCCAGGCAAAGGCGGCATGTTTGTCTCGCAGGAACCCGATGACGACCGCATCTGGTTCGTCACGATGAGCGCGACACCAACCTCCGACACGGATCTGAAACAGGTAGCCATCGATGCCCGCACCGGCAATGTGCTGGCCCAGCCGAAGCTGGAAGGCGGCTTCATCAATCTCATGTTTCATCTGCATGTGGATTTGTTCGCCGGTCTTCCCGGCACGCTGTTTCTCGGCTTCATGGGACTGTTGCTGGCCGTGGCGATCCTGTCCGGCGTGATTCTTTATTCTCCATTCATGCGCAAACTGGATTTCGGCACTGTGCGGCGCGACAATTCTTCACGCGTCAAATGGCTGGACCTGCACAACATGCTCGGTATCGTGACGCTGGTGTGGGCATCGGTGGTCACGCTGACCGGCATCATCAACACCCTGGCCGACCCGATCATCGCGTACTGGCGTTACGATCAAATGAGCGAAATGATCGCGCCGTACAAGAACCTGCCACCGCCAGAACGACTCGGTTCGCTGCAGCAATCGGTCGATGCCGCGCGCGCACTGGAGCCGAACATGACGCTGAAATTTATCGCCTTTCCCGGCACAAGCTTTTCCAGCCCGCATCATTACGCGATTTTCATGCGCGGCAATATGCCTGCCACCTCTCGCCTGCTGAAGCCGGTTTTGGTGGACGCACAAACCAGCAGGGTAACCGACAGCCGGACGCTACCGTGGTATGCAACGGCCCTGCTGATTTCGCAACCGCTGCATTTCGGAGATTACGGCGGCATGCCGATGAAAATCCTGTGGGCGTTACTGGATATAGCGACCATCGTTGTGCTTGGTAGCGGTTTGTATTTATGGTTCAAGCGCAAACGGCGCCCTGCAGAACAACTGGAGACAATCGCCTCTGAAGCAGCTACATCGCTCGCCACGCCGCAAAGGAAAATGTGATGAATGCTCCTTTCAAACGCATGTGGGGAACGCCCATCCTGATGGGTGTTATCACGGCTGTCGGTCTGATCTCAGCGTTGCTCGGCGACGATATATGGGACCACTTGTCCGCATGTGCGCTGGCAGTGCCCGTGGTCGTGTCACTCTGGTACAGCATTCGCAAGTGACGATAATATCGTGTCGAAAATGTCGTATGTCGCGAGTTATCACCCTCCATTCGGAGACAGTCACGGCTGTCATCGCTTGACACTGGCCATGCACATTACCTTTGCTGGACTTTGTTTTTCCAATGCCACGCAATTCATATGATTCTCGCACCAAATGTTCGCCACCTCGCATCAGCAGAGTCAAAACCGTACTAGAATCAAGACGCCCTCTTGCTGTCCGTAATTGCCATCCGGCATGACGATCACTTTCGATAGGAGCCCTTCATGGTTAACGTCGCATTGCAAGTCCGTCTGGAAGCCAAACCCGGCAAGGAAAAGGAGCTCGAAGAATTTCTGCGCGCACAACTGTCCTATGCATTGGGTGAACCGGAAACAACTGCGTGGTTTGCCGTCAAGTTCGACAATCGCACCTTTGGCATTTTCGACGCGTTTCCGGACGAATCGGGACGTCAGGCCCATCTTGAAGGTGAAATCGCAAAGGCCCTCGGCAACCGAGCCGGCGAGTTGCTGGCGAAGCCGCTTGCCATCGAGAAACTGGACATCCTGGCAGCAAAACTGCCCGGCAATGGCGAAGTACCGGACTCGCTCGGCTGATGATGTAACGAATTGGGCCGTACAACTTTACGACGCAGGTATTGGCTGCGGCAAACCTGCGTCGTAAAATAGCGGGTCTACGGAGGTCATCATGAATAACAGTTGGGGTAGTGAGGAAGATGCCGAAATCGACGACGAACTGTCGCGCGATCTCGAATTCCTCGTACCGGACAGGCAGCGCAACCGCGGCGATATCGGCACGCGCGATTTTTACGAACGCCAGGACCGCATGGCGCGTGAAATCGTCGAACGTCCGCGCTGATACAGGCATTGCGATAAAACAAACTGACCGATGGCGCTCGCTATCGGTCATGTAATTTCCTGTCGCTTCTTCCTTCTTTTCTCCCTGATTTCTTTTTACGTTTTTCGGCGACCCATGCCGAACTGCGGCGCTTTCCGATTCCCGCGACCCTGCAGCGTCGCAAGGTCCTTCACGCATTCATTAATGCATTGGCAATTTTCTTTACGCCTTCCGGTTTGATGCCCGATTACGGTGCAGAACCTGACGCGATCGATGGCACCATTATTGCTATGTGGTAACGATGATGAGTCGTACCTGTAATCAAACCAGCCACGCCATGCTTTTATCGATGCCTTCCAATCCCGCCGATCCTGCCCTGCAAGCCCGCATGCTGGGCACGTTGCTGGCCAATCTGGAAGGCATGGTCTATCGCTGCCGCCTCGACGAGCACTGGACGATGGAATTCGTCAGCGAAGGCTGCCTGACGCTGACCGGCTATCGCGAGGAAGACATTCTCTTCAACAGCCGCATCTCGTATGACAAGATCACGCATCCGGATGACCGTCATCATGTGCGCAGCACGATCCTGACGGCGGTCGAGAACAACCGTCATTTCGATGTCGAATACCGTATTGTTCGCGCCGACGGCACGGTGCGCTGGGTGTGGGAACGCGGCACCAACATCACGCACGGTCGCAAGGACTGGGATGTGCTGGAAGGTTTCATCCAGGACGTTACCGAACGTCGTGAAGCCGACGAAGCGTTGCGAGAAGCGGAACGCCGCTATCGCAGCATTTTCGAAAACGCGATCGAAGGCATTTACCAGTCGACGCCGAACAACGGTTATCTTGCCGTCAATCCGGCGCTCGCGCGCATGTACGGTTACGACTCGCCGCAGGAGCTGATTGCCGTGCTGCGCGACATCGAACATCAGGTTTATGTCGATCCGCAACGGCGCAACGAGTTCGTACGGTTGATGGAACAGAACGGCGTCGTGACGAATTTTGAATCGCGCGTCTATTGCCGCAATGGTGAAATCATCTGGATATCGGAAAACGCACGTGCCGTGCACGACAGCAACGGACGACTGTTGTTCTTCGAAGGAACGGTCGAGGCCATTACCGAACGCAAGATGCATGAAGCGGAAATCCGTTTTCAGGCGACGCACGACGCACTGACAAGCTTGCCGAACCGCACCCTGCTGTATGACCGCATGCAACAGGCGATGCTGCATTCGGAGCGCTACGGCAACCTGACGGCAATCGCCTTCCTCGATCTGGATCAGTTCAAGTTCATCAACGACAGCCTTGGGCATCAGGTTGGCGACGAACTGCTGCGCATCACAGCGCAAAGATTGAAATCCTGCCTGCGCGAAAGCGATACCGTCGCACGGCAGGGTGGCGACGAATTCGTATTGCTGCTGACCAGCCAGCCCAACGAGGAATCGATCACGCAAACGATGCAGCGCGTACTGCATGAAGTCTCGCAGCCGTGGACCGCCAACGATCTCGAGTTTCGCATCACCTGCAGCATCGGCATCACGCTTTGCCCGAATGACGGACGCGATGCGGAAACACTGCTCAAACACGCCGACTCGGCGATGTACAAGGCAAAGGAACTGGGGCGCAACAACTTCCAGTATTTTTCGGCCGAAATGAATTCGACTGTCACCGACCGCCTCGATCTGTTGAACCGGTTGCGTCAAGCCATCCCCAATGACGAACTGGTCCTGCGCTATCAACCCAAGGTGAACCTGAGCAGCGGCGCGATCATTGGCGTTGAAGCGTTGATTCGCTGGAACAGCCCGCATACCGGCATGGTGTCACCAGCCGCATTCATCCCGCTGGCGGAAGAAACCGGCCTGATCATTCCGATCGGTGAATGGGTATTGCAGACCGCCTGTCGGCAGAACCGCGCATGGCAACAAGCCGGCTATCCGCCTGTAGCGATTTCGGTTAACTTGTCGCCGCGTCAACTCGCACGCGGCGACATCGTTCAGCAGGTCGAACGTATACTGACGGAAACAGGACTGGACGCAAAATATCTGGAACTGGAAATCACCGAAAGCGTCATGGCGACCGAAGTCGAAAAATCGTTCGCCATGCTGACCGAATTACGCGCGATGGGCGTCAAGATTTCACTCGATGATTTCGGCACCGGTTATTCCAGCCTCAGTTACCTGAAGCGGTTTCCGGTCGATACCTTGAAGATAGACCAGTCATTTGTGCGCGACATTGCGACCGATGCCAACAGTGCCGCCATCGTGCGCGCGATCATTTCGCTCGGTCACAACCTGAATCTGAACGTTCTCGCAGAAGGAATCGAAACCGATGAACAGTCGACATTTCTGCGACAGAACGGCTGCAATGAAGGCCAGGGATATCTGATCAGCCGGCCGGTACCGGAGGCAGATTTCTTGAAGCTGCTGATGGTGAAATAACCGTCAAAAAAACCATAAAAAAACGGCCACCGCGCGTTGCAATGGCCGTTTTCTTGTCGCACAGATTCGAATCAGAATGTCATCTTCTTGACGCCATCCGCCGTACCGAGCAGGCCGATATTGGCACCACGCCGGGCGAACAACCCGACGGTGACGACGCCGACGATATTGTTGATCTGCGCTTCCAGTTCAACCGGATCGGCAATCTGCAGGCCGTGCACGTCAATGATGTTGCAGCCGTTATCGGTCACTACCGCTTTGCCGTCTTTCACGCGCAGGCGCGGTTCACCGCCCAAGGCCTTCAGACTGCGTGCCACGGCCGACTGCGCCATCGGAATGACTTCTACCGGCAACGGGAATCCACCCAGCAATTTCACCAGCTTGGAACCGTCGGCGATACAGATGAACTGCCGCGCGACCGACGCCACGATCTTCTCGCGTGTCAAAGCGGCACCGCCGCCCTTGATCATTGCACCCTGCAGCGTGATCTCGTCGGCACCGTCGATATAAACGGCCAGCGATTCCACATCGTTCAGATCGAATACCGGGATGCCGTGGCCACGCAAACGTTCCGCCGTCGCTTCCGACGACGCGACTGCACCCTTGATGCGGTCCTTGATCCTGCCCAGTTCATCGATGAAGAAATTGGCGGTGGAGCCGGTGCCGACACCGATGATCTCGCCGTTCACCACATAATCGATGGCGGCACGCGCTACCGCCTGTTTCATTTCGTCTTGAGTCATCGTATTTGGTAAAAAGTATCGGTTGTAAGCACGCTATTTTAACGGATGCGCCGTCCGGACGAGCACGAGCGCAACGTCACGCGTTGCCGTCCGCTTCTTCCTTCAGCGTATCGAACAGCGCAATCTGCAGGCGTGAATGCCAGCGGACGAACACCTTCCACAACAATGCCGTCAGCACCGCAGCAACGGCGAGAATGATCAACAGCATCTCGCCGGACGGCAGAATGCTGCGACTCATCGATGCAATCAACACCAGAATCACGGCAATGGAGATGACAGGAATCAGTTCCGCAATGGCACGTCGCATGCCGAGCGCAAAAGCGCCACGATCCGCAATCATGATTTCAGCAAACAGCAAACCCAGCGCTTTCAGCTTGCGATAGGCCGCAATCAGGAACGGCAGCGAAATCGCGAGCGCCCCGCCCCACACGATCGCCTTCTGAATCTGCTCATCGGCGATCGATGTGGCCAGATTGAATTCGACGACGCCGAACACGTAAATCCCGGCAACGAACACCGCAGCGGTCATCGCGCAGTTGACCAATACCTGCACCAGAATGCGAAAGACGATTTTGGTCAGGATCGCGCGATCGCCATCCGGCTGGTTGTCGTGTAACCATTTTGTATATTGGTTGGCTGCATTGCCGATATTGTCGGGAATTGCCTTCGCCATGTGGACCGACAGCGGGTCGGCCATCTTGATCAGATACGGCGTCAGCAGGGTCGTGATTGCCGATACTGCGACCACGATCGGATACAGGAAATCGCTGGTCACCTGCAATGCGAGCCCGAGCGACGCGATGATGAACGAGAACTCGCCAATCTGCGACACGCCCATGCCGACACGCAATGATGTGCGCCCATCGTTACCGGTCAGGAAGGAGGTCAGTCCGCAGGAAAACACTTTGCCGAGGACGACTGCAATGGTAATCAGCGTCACCGGCAACGCATAATCGACGAGCACGGTCGGATTGAACAACAAGCCGACACCGACAAAAAACATCGCGCTGAACATGTCGCGAATCGGTGCGATCAGACGTTCGATCAAATGCAACTGACGGGCTTCCGCCATGATCGCGCCGATCATGAAGGCGCCCAGCGCGATACTGTATTCCAGTTGCAGCACCAGCAGGCAGAAGCCGAAACACAGGCCCAGCACCGCGATCAGAAAAATTTCATTGCTCTCGAACTTCGCCACGTAAGCGAGGATGCGCGGCACCATCAACAGGCCGAGCACCAGTGCCACGATCATGAAGAGCGACAGCTTGCCGACTGTCGAGAACACATCGCCGGCATCGACCGATCCGGTGGTCGCAATGCCGGACAGCAGCGCGATCATGCCGATCGCCAGAATGTCTTCCACGATCAGGATGCCGAAAATCAGTTGTGCAAAGCGTTCGTTCTTCATGCCCAGTTCGTCGAGCGCCTTGACGATAATCGTCGTCGACGAAATTGCCAGCATCGCCCCAAGGAACAACGAGTCCATCGTGTTCCAGTTGAAGTAGCGGCCGATTTCGTAGCCGATCCATGTCATCAGCGTGATCTCCGCCAGCGCGGACAGGAAGGCGGTCACGCCGACACTACTGAGTTTTTTCAGGTTGAATTCCAGGCCGAGCGAAAACATCAGGAACACTACGCCGAGTTCGGACACGATCTTGATCGTGCGATCGTCCTGGATCAGTTCGAACGGTGGCGTGTGCGGACCGATGATGACGCCGGCCAGAATATAGCCGAGCACCACCGGTTGGCGGAAGTGATGGAACACGATGGTCACAATGCCCGCGATCAGCATGATCACCGCCAGATCCTGAATGAATTCCGCTCCGTGCATAGGCTGTTCCTTCCTGATGTGCCGTTATGGCGTTGTATCGAAAACCGCGTTCCTGCCGGGCATTGCTGGTGATGCAACGTCACGCCTTCACCATACACACGGATATTCCCGCTGTCCATGTGACCATGCCCTGCTGTCCGCGACTTGTTATCTGTGCGTTGTTATCTATGCCTTGCTATCCGTGACCTGGATACGGTCGCGGGCCGACATACGGGGCTATACTATGCCCGCCTTCCATATCGACTCATGCTGACACCTTTCAATCTCCTGCTGCTTACTGCCGTCTTCGGCGTCGTCATGCTATTCGTCCTGCTGTCGCTGATGCGCAGCGGAATCACCGGCGTGCGTCACTGGCTGGCAGCAATCGTCTGTTCGATCGTCTCGCTGCTACTCTACGCAGCGCGCGGCAAGATCGCCCCGATTTTGACGTTCGAACTGGCAAATGCCTTGTACGGTGCGGCCATCTGTCTGCTCTACACCGGCGTCTGCCGTTTTCTGTCGCGCCCGGTACCGGCGAAATTATTGTTCGGCACGCTGGCACTGCTGATCGCGCTGATTGCCGTATTTCACTATGGCTACGACCTGTTGCATGTGCGCATCGCGCTCGTGTCGATATTCCATGGCGGGTTATGCCTGGCAATCGGCTTGCTTCTGCTGCGCGCTCCACAAACCGGCCCCACGCACTATTCCTACCGCTTCACCGCCTTCATGGCGATTCTGTTTGCATTCGCGCATGCCGTGCGCGGCGTCGTTCACGGTACCGGTATCGAGGAATTGTCCTCTGCCTTTCAGTCGGCTCCGGTCAACCTGCTGTTTATCTCGCTCGGCGCGCTGGTGATGCCGGTATTCACGATGGGTGTCGTGATGATCGTTCACGACCGCATGATGGAACAGGCAATGGCGGCCGCCAACCGCGATTTTCTGACCGGCGCCTGGTCGCGCCGGGCCTTCTTCGAGTTTGCCGATCGTGAATTGGTTCGCGTGCAGCGCAATAGACGTGCACTCTCGTTGCTGCTGTTTGACGTCGATCACTTCAAGCGCATCAACGATACGCATGGTCACGCCATCGGCGATCGGGTACTGACGGAAATCGTGCAGCGCACCGAAAAAGAACTCCGCGGCATGGATTGCATCGCGCGCGTTGGAGGCGAGGAATTTGCTGCGCTGCTGCCGGAAGTCGATGCCGCCTCTGCGCTGGTAGTGGCCGAACGGTTGCGTGCTGCATTGGGTACGCATGTTGTAACGGAAGGCCCTACAGTCAACGCCGCCATCGCCTACACGGTCAGCATCGGCGTGGCGACGCTTGTTCCGTCGGAATCCATTGCGGAATTGATGCGCCGCGCCGATATCGCGCTGTACGAAGCAAAAGCCGGTGGACGCAATGCCGTTGTCTGTGCCGTCCCGGACAGCGCGGACAAACCGGTTATCGAAGTGCGGACGCTGCCTTTGCCAGCGCGGTAATTCGCTCCCAGTCGCCGGCGGCCATTGCGTCTTTCGGCGTCAACCATGATCCGCCCACACACGCGACGTTCTTGCAGGCCAAAAACTGCGCCGCCGTTTCCTGCGTAATACCACCGGTCGGGCAAAACAGCATGTCCGGAATCGGACCGGCAATCGCGTTCAGCATGCCGACCCCGCCTGCCGGCACTGCCGGAAACAGTTTGACCTGTTGAAAACCGGCTTCGCGCGCGGCCATGACCTCGGACGGCGTCATCACGCCCGGCAGCAGCGGCAAGCCGCTCGCGCTCGCGGCGTGAATCAGTGCCGTCGTCAATCCGGGCGACACGCCAAACACCGCACCGGCATCGCGCGCCTGCGCAAATTCTTCCCGCCGCGTCAGCGTGCCGACGCCGAGAATCGCTTCCGGTACCTGTTCCGCAATCGCGCGGATCGCAGCCAGGCCGTGCTGCGTGCGCAACGTGACTTCGAGTACACGAATTCCGCCGGCAACCAGCGCCTTGGCCATCGGTACTGCATGGCGGATATCGTCGATTGCAATCACCGGAATCACCGGCGATGCGCGCATGATTTCGAGCAGATTCATGGATGGGCCTATATCGATTGTTGAACGTTGGTATCTTCGTCGCTGAACGGCTCGGCATCGCCCTTCGGCAGATTGATTTCTGTCGAGCTCGGCGTCATCAGGTGCGGCAGGCCGAAGGTTGCGGCACCTTCTTCCGCCACGCCCGCCGACGCACGGAACATGGCAAACAGTTCGCGCCCCATGCCGATCATGTTCGACGACAGATCGGCCGATGCCTGCGGACGACGCAACCATTCTTCTTCAGCGACCAGCGCCTGCAACGTGCCTTTTTCCGCATCGAGGCGGATGACGTCGCCGTCACGCACGCGCCCCAGCGGGCCGTTCGCCAGCACTTCCGGCGAGACATGAATCGCGGCCGGTACCTTGCCGGATGCGCCTGACATACGGCCATCGGTCACCAGCGCGACGTGGTAACCGGCATCCTGCAGGCTGCCGAGCGCCGGCGTCAACGCATGCAATTCCGGCATGCCGTTCGCCTTCGGTCCCTGGAAGCGCACGACCGCAACAAAATCGCGATTGAGCTTGCCATCCTGGTACGCGTGCATGAATTCTTCCTGCGACTTGAAGACAATTGCCGGCGCCTCGACCACATGGTGTTCCGGCTTGACTGCAGAAACCTTGATCACTGCGCGCCCGAGATTGCCGGTCAGCAGACGCAGGCCGCCATCTGCTGCGAACGGGCGATCGGCCGGACGCAATACGTTTTCATCGGCGCTCGTATCGGGCGATGGATTCCAGACAATCTGTTCGTGATGCAGGAAAGGTTCGGTGCAATGCGCACGCAAGCCCTTGCCCAGAATTGTCGTCACATCGTCGTGCAGCAAACCGGCATCCAGCAGTTCACGAATCACGAAGCCGGTGCCACCTGCCGCATGGAAGTGATTGACGTCTGCCTCACCGTTCGGATAGATACGCGTCAGCAGAGGAATCACCGCAGACAGGCGATGGAAATCGTTCCAGTCGATCACGATGCCGGCAGCCCGCGCAATCGCGATCAGGTGAATCGTGTGATTGGTCGAACCTCCGGTCGTCAGCAGCGCGACGATCGCATTGACGATGGATTTCTCATCGACCAGCCTACCGATCGGCGTAAAGCTGTCACCCTGCAGACTGATCTCGACCGCGCGTTGCGCGGCGTGTGCGGTCAGAGCATCGCGCAATGGCGTGTTCGGCGTGACAAAAGCGGATCCTGGCAGATGCAGGCCCATCACTTCCATCAACATCTGGTTGCTGTTGGCCGTGCCGTAGAAGGTGCAAGTACCGGCATCGTGATACGACTTGCTTTCCGCTTCCAGCAAGCCGTCGCGGTCGATCTTGCCTTGCGCGTACAGCTGACGGATGCGCGATTTTTCGGAATTCGACATGCCGGTTGTCATCGGCCCGCTCGGGATGAACACCGCCGGCAGATGACCGAAATGCAGCGCGCCGATCAGCAATCCCGGCACGATCTTGTCGCAGATGCCGAGATAGACCGCCGCATCGAACATATTGTGCGACAGCGCCACCGCCGTCGACATCGCAATCGTGTCGCGCGAAAACAGCGACAGTTCCATGCCTGGCTGTCCCTGCGTAATCCCGTCGCACATCGCAGGCGTGCCGCCGGCGAACTGCGCGACCCCGCCGGCCTTGCGCACGGCATCCTTGATGATCTCGGGGAAACGCTGATAAGGCTGATGCGCCGACAGCATGTCGTTGTAGGCCGACACAATGGCAACTGATGGCAACTTCTGCTGCTTCAGCACCAGCTTGTCGTTCGGCGGGAAAGCAGCAAATCCGTGCGCAAGGTTGGTGCACGACAACGTGCTGCGCTGCACGCCTTTCTGGATGGAATCGGATAACTGATGCAGATAGGCATCGCGGTACGGGCGACTGCGCTCGACGATACGCTCGGTAACGGCAGCAAGTTCGGGATGAAGCGCGGAGTTACCCGACATAAAAACCGACATAAACATTCCTCAAAAACGGATGTGAAATTTTACTACAGGAAGGCGTGTCGCCTGACGGCAAACGCGTTCCTTCAAAGACGATGGTTTTCTTTATGACTGCCAATCGCGAGGTAAATTCATTTGACTGCAATCCGTCCTCCTATCTCGGTCTTGTCGCTGTTCGGCGATCATATGACCATTCTTGCGCCAGTCATGTCGGCGCTCTGGCCGGAATGCCGCGCGGGAATGCATCGTGCACCTTTCGATTGAACTTTCCGTCTGCCCAGCTATCCGTTAGAGGGATTCCACAACATCACGATGCAATACGACAGGAGATTGTCGTACGTGCGGTCATTAAAACGTCACCGCCGTCGCATAATATTTGTAGTGAAATTACCGTAATCTGATATAGTTATTTCAACCAAAAATACATATAAACATGGGCACATCCCTTACCGATACCTCCGACTGGCAAGCTCTTCAGCAGCATCTGGATAACGCGAAAACCTGGCAGATGCGCGACCTCTTCGCCCGCGATCCGGTGCGATTCGACAAATTCTCCGCAGAGGCGGCCGGCCTCTTTCTCGATTACTCGAAAAACATTGTCGACGAAAAGACGCTGTCGTTACTGTTCGCTCTCGCACGCGATGCGCAAGTCGAAGCCAAACGCGACGCAATGTTTGCCGGCAAGGAAATCAATCGCACCGAACATCGCGCCGTACTGCACACCGCATTGCGCCGTCCGCGCGGCGACAAGCTGCTGCTCGACGGCAAGAACGTCGTCGCCGATGTGCATGCCGTACTCGATCGTATCGCAGACTTTACCGATCGCGTGCGTTCCGGCGCATGGCGCGGCTTCGACAATCGCGAAATCACCGATATCGTCAACATCGGCATCGGCGGCTCCTATCTCGGTCCGAAGATGACCTGTCAAGCGTTGCGCCCTTTTGCGCATCCACGGCTCAAATCGCATTTCGTCTCCAACGTCGACGGGCATGATCTCGACGCATTGCTGCCCCAGATCGATCCGGCAACCACGCTGTTCATCATTTCGTCGAAAACATTCAGCACGTCGGAAACGATGACCAACGCCCAGTCGGCGCGCGCCTGGTTCCTGAAGAGCGCGCCCGAAGCCGAATTGCCGAAACACTTTGTCGCCGTGTCCACCCAACTGGACCTCGTCACTGCCTTCGGCATCGCACCGGAAAACATGTTTCCGTTCTGGGACTGGGTCGGCGGACGCTATTCCGTCTGGTCCGCGATCGGCCTGTCGCTCGCACTGTCGATCGGGATCGACAATTTCAAGGCGTTCCTCGCCGGCGCACATGCGATGGACACACACTTCCAGACTGCGCCATTGGAAAAGAACCTGCCTGCAATCATGGCGTTGACCGGTATCTGGAATCGCAACTTCTTCGGCAGCACGTCGATCTCGATCGCACCGTATCACCAGGATCTGGCGGCTTTCCCCGGCTATCTGCAACAACTGGAAATGGAAAGCAACGGCAAGCGCGTACAGATGGATGGTGCGCCGGTTGCGGTCGCCACGTGTCCCGTCATCTGGGGCGATACCGGCACCAACGGCCAGCACGCCTATTTCCAGATGCTGCATCAGGGGACCGACATCACACCGGTCGATTTCATCGCCGCACTGAAACCATTGCATCACCTGGAAAACCATCAGGTCCGCCTGCTGGCAAACTGCTTCGCCCAGTCGGAAGCCTTCATGCGGGGCAAGAACGCTGACGAAGTACGTGCCGACATGACCGCACAAGGCCTGCCCGAAGACGAAATCGCCAGACTGATTCCGCATCGCACCTTCCCCGGCAACCGCCCGAGCAACACCATCCTGATGGATGAGCTGACACCGTCAACGCTGGGCGCACTGATCGCGTTGTACGAGCACAAGGTTTTTGTACAAGGCGCAATCTGGGGCATCAACAGCTTCGATCAGTGGGGTGTCGAACTCGGCAAGGTGCTGGCAAAAAACATCGAGACCGAACTGACCGGGCAACCGCAGGCAGCGCAGCACGACAGCTCAACCAACGGCCTGATCGCACGCGCACGGGCCGTGCTGTAACAAACAGCGCTTTATTGCCAGTCCATGCCTGCCTTCCGGAAGATTGCCGCCCGATCAAACTCCTGCTAACGTGCAGACGAACATTCACTCATTAGATATTCAGAAAACTCTCTTCCATCATGGCACTTACCGATTTTGATCTTGTCCTGTTCGGCGGCGGCGGCGACCTGTCGATGCGCAAACTGATCCCTGCGCTGTACGCCCGCGATCGCGCCGGCGATCTGCCACCGAACGCGCAGATCATCTGCGTCGGTCGTCACCCGTGGAGCGATTCCGAATTCGTCAACGCACTGAACGAAAACGCCAGACCGCACATCGTCGAGAAAGCCTTCGCACAGGCGGCATGGGAGAAATTCTGTGCACGCGTGCGTTACGTATCGCTCGACGCAACGGATGCGACAACCTACCAGCCGCTGGTCGATGCGTTGCGCAACGACGCGAACCTGACGCGTGTTTTTTATCTCGCCGTGTCGCCGACGCTGTTCGCGCAGATCTGCCACAACCTTGCCGAACGCAATCTCGCCACGGAAAATTCCCGTGTCGTCCTGGAAAAGCCGCTGGGACGCGACCTTGAAAGCGCCAAGCAGATCAACCTGGAAGTCGGCAAGGTCTTCAAGGAATCGCAGATCTTCCGTATCGACCACTATCTGGGCAAGGAAGCCGTGCAGAATCTGCTGGCGCTCCGCTTCGGCAATGTGCTGTTCGAACCGCTGTGGCGACGCGAATGGATTTCCGACGTGCAGATCACGATCGCCGAGGAAATCGGTGTCGGCAATCGCATGGGTTATTACGAAACGTCCGGCGCATTGCGCGACATGATGCAGAACCATTTGCTGCAACTGTTGTGCATCACCGCAATGGAACCGCCGCTGTCGGTCGGCGCCGATGCCGTGCGTGACGAGAAACTGAAAGTGCTGCGTTCGCTCAAACCGTTCACACCGACCACGCTGTCGCGCAATGTCGTACGCGGCCAGTATCGTAGCGGTCACGTCGAGGGCAAGGCCGTCCCCGCCTATCGGCAGGAAACCGGTGCCGACCCCGATTCGAATACCGAAACCTTCGTCGCCGTCAAAGCCGAAATCGATACCTGGCGCTGGGCCGGCGTGCCGTTCTATCTGCGCACCGGCAAGCGCATGGCAGATCAGTTGGCGGAAATCGTCGTGCGCTTCAAGTCGCTGCCGCATTCGATCTTTGCGCAATCGGCCAGCAGCTTCGTGCCGAACTGTCTGGTGATCCGCCTGCAACCTGACGACGGCCTGCAACTGAACCTGATGGCGAAAACGCCCGGTGACGGCATGCGCCTGAAGCCTGTCGAACTGGAACTCGATTTTTCCGAAACGTTCAAGACGCCACGCATGGACGCCTACGAGCGTCTGCTGCTGGATGTGCTGCGCGGCCACCTGACGCTGTTCATGCGCAGCGACGAACTGGAAGCGGCATGGGAATGGGTCGAACCCATCCTGCGGCACTGGGAACAGGATGGCAACGAACCGATTCCGTATTCATCCGGCAGCTGGGGCCCGGCCGCGGCAAGCGCCCTGATCGGCCGTGACGGCCTGCAGTGGCGCGAAGAAGTCCTGCCCGAATAATCGGGACCTGCATGCTGCTTGACTCCATACGCACGCAGTACGACTCGCTTTCCCGTTCGGAAAAGAAAGTCGCCCTCGCCGTGCTGGAGCAGCCCGAGTTGGCCATCGGCGCCAACATCTCCACCCTCGCACAAAAAGCCGACGTGTCGGAGCCGACCGTCGTACGCTTTTGTCGTGCAATCGGCTTCGATGGCTGGCACGCTTTCAAATTGAAACTGGCACAAGGCCTCGCACTGTCGCCCGGTGCCGATGAATCGCCAGCGCTGGAGGACCTTGCTGCGGATCTCGTCAACAAGATCTGCGGCCGTTCGATCAATACACTGCTTGACCTGCGCAACAGCCTTGATGCCAATGCCATCGAACAGGCATTGCAGATCCTTTCCCGCGCCGGCCGCATCGAGTTTTACGGTCAGGGAACGTCCGGCATCATCGCCGCCGATGCACAGCACAAGTTCTTTCGTTCCGGCATCCCGACCGTAGCCTACGCCGATCCGCACATTCACAGCATCTCCGCATCGCTGCTGAAGAAAGGCGATGCGGTCGTCGCCATCTCGCAGCGGGGCAACAGCCCGGCATTGCTGCGCAGCGTGCAGCTCGCACGTGCGTCCGGTGCCGATGTCGTCGTCCTTGCGCCGAGCGGCACGCCGCTGGCCGAACTTGGCACTGCGCTGATTCCGATCGATCTGCACTTTCACACCGATCCGTACACGCCGATTTCGGCACGACTCGCCTATCTGGTGGTCATCGATATCCTCGCCGTCGGCCTCGCCCTGCGCCTGCCGCCGGATCGGCGTCGCAAGATCAATAATGCGCAGAAAGCGCTGCAGAAAATCGAAATGCAGTTCGATTCATTCCTGCAGGCATCATCCGACGATTGACGCACAAGCACAGCACGACATTCCGTACAATAGAATTCACGCACATAAAGATAAACAGAGACCGTCATGAACCAGCTCGAACAACTGAAGCAGTACACCACCATCGTTGCCGACACCGGCGACTTCCAGTCGATCCAGGCCTTTGCACCGCAGGATGCCACCACCAATCCGTCGCTCATCCTGAAGGCGGTGCAGAAGGAGGAATATCGTCCGATCATGGAACAGGTTGCACGCGACCACGCCGGCAAGTCTACCGAAGACATCATCGATCATCTGCTGGTTGCCTTCGGTCGCGAGATTCTGAAAATCATTCCTGGCCGCGTCTCCACCGAAACCGATGCGCGTCTGTCGTTCGATACCGAAGGTTCGGTGCAGAAAGGTCGCGCATTGATTCGCCTGTACGAAGAGGCCGGTATTTCGCGTGACCGCGTGCTGATCAAGATTGCCTCCACCTGGGAAGGCATACGTGCCGCGCAGATCCTGGAGAAAGAAGGCATCCACTGCAACCTGACGCTGCTGTTTTCATTGCCGCAGGCGATCGCCTGTGCCGATGCCGGCGTGCAGCTGATCTCGCCATTCGTCGGGCGCATCTATGACTGGTACAAAAAATCGACCGGCACCGACTACAGCGGTGCCGACGATCCCGGCGTGCAATCAGTCAAGCGCATCTACACCTATTACCGGAAGTTCGGCTACAAAACGGAAGTCATGGGTGCCAGTTTCCGCAACACGTCGCAGATCGTTGAACTCGCTGGTTGCGACCTGCTGACGATCAGCCCGGAACTGCTGCAGAAACTGGCCGAGTCCGTTGCATCGCTGACACGCAAACTCAGCCCTGCCGAAGCGCAAAACGCCGACATGGAAAAACTGACGCTGGATGAAAAAACCTTCCGCCGCATGTTGAACGACGATGCAATGGCGACGGAAAAACTGGCGGAAGGCATTCGCGCATTCTGCGTGGACGCGGTGAAGCTGGACAAGCTGGTCGAAGCGCTGCGCTAGAAAGCTCGTCGTCGAAAACGGCAAGCGCTCTTCCTGCGATTTTCGGAAATAAATTCGGGAATAAATTCAGAAAGGAAAAAGCATGCCTGTACCGTGGACAACCATCATCACCGCCCTGCCGGGATTGATCGACGCGGCGAGCCGACTGTTCAAGAAAGCCGACAGATCACCCAAAATCGATCCGTCCGGCACCGAATCGGAACAAGTTGCCGCCATCATCAAGCGACTCGAATATTACGAATCGCTGGAAATGGAACAGGCCAAACTGCTGCAGGAAACCATAGAACAATTGCAGAACGTGACGGTATCGAGTTCGGCAATTGCGCGACGCGCCAATATTGCCACTGCGCTTTCCATCATCAGTCTGATCACTGCAGCCAGTGTGCTGCTGACAAAATAAACCACGAAACGCCATGCAATTCAGTCAGGTCACGCCGATTCTGCGTATTTTCGATGTGGAAAAAGCCGGAGAGTTCTACACGGGATTTCTGGGATTCACAATCGACTGGGAACATCGATTCGAAGAAAACTTTCCGTTGTATATGCAGCTTTCCCGAGATGGATGCGTGCTGCACCTGAGCGAGCATCACGGCGATTGCAGCCCCGGCGCCGCAGTGAGGATCGCAACCAGCGGCCTCGAAGAATTTCATGCCGAACTGACTGCGAAAAATTACCGCTACATGAAGCCTGGTATAGAGAGCACGCCTTGGGGGACGCGTGAGATGGCGGTCCGCGATCCCTTTGGCAACAGGTTGGTCTTCATATCTGACAACTGATCGCAGTTAAATCGGGATCAGTTGAAGATCAGGCCGTTGAACGTCCAGTAGCCAAGCAGAAAAAGCACCAGCGCAATCAAGAACTGTTTCAAGAAATTCTTGCTCATTTTCATCCCCCTGTTTTTCTTGATATCGGAAATCAAACCACGCCGTCGCGGCGCAGTGCCGCGATCCCAGCGTCATCGTAACCCAGCGTGCGCAATACTTCATCCGTGTGTTCGCCCAGTGCCGGACCCAGCCATTTTGTTTCGCCCGGCGTGGCAGAGAGCTTCGGCGTGATTGCCGGCAGCTTGACCGGTGTACCGTCGGCAAAGGCGTGCTGTTCGAACATGCGACGTGCGAGAAATTGGGGATCGCTCATCATGTCGCGCACGGAATAGATTTTTCCGACCGGCACATCGGCTTTTTGCAGGATATCCAGCGCGCTTTCGATCGTCTGTGTCGCACACCATGACTGGATGGCTTCGTCGATTTCCACGGTGCGCGGCACGCGCCCGTCGTTGCGCGCCAGTTGCGGATCGTTGGCCATGTCGTCGCGCTTCATTGCCAGCATCAGGCGTTTGAAGATCGCGTCGCCATTGCCGGCGATGACAATGTTTTCGCCATCGCCGGTCGTGTAGGTATTCGACGGCACGATGCCCGGCAAGGCTCCGCCAGTGCGTTCGCGCACGACACCGGCGACATCGTATTCCGGCACCAGCGATTCCATCATGTTGAAGACGGCTTCGTACAAGGCGACGTCAATCATCTGCCCCTGACCTGCAACCAGTTCATCGCCCGATTTGCCGTTCCATTTGCCGCCGGTCACATCGCGATGCCGCAGCGCCATCATCGCGCCGATAACGCCGTGCAATGCCGCGACCGAATCGCCGATCGAGATGCCGACGCGCAGCGGCGGACGGTCGGGAAAGCCGGAAACGTAGCGCAAGCCGCCCATCGACTCGCCAATCGCACCGAAACCGGGCTGATCCTTCAACGGCCCGGTCTGGCCGAAACCGGACAGGCGCACCATGATGGTTGCGGGGTTGATTGCCTTCAGTTGTTCGTAGCCGAGCGACCATTTTTCCAGCACGCCGGGACGATAGTTCTCGATGATGATGTCGGCTTCCAGTGCGAGCTGGCGTGCAATCTCCTGGCCGCGCAGATCCTTCAGATTCAACGTCAGGCTTTTCTTGTTGCGTGCCTGTACCGACCACCACAACGATGTGCCGTCTTTCAGCACGCGCCACTGGCGAATCGGGTCGCCGCCATCCGGCGATTCAATCTTGATCACGTCCGCACCGAACTCGGCCAGCATGCGTGAACAGAACGGTCCTGCGATCAGTGTGCCCAGTTCCAGTACCTTGATGCCGGCCAGCGGACCGGATGATGCCGTGTTTTTCATGTAGTTTTATATCCGGATTTACGTGTGGATATGCGAAGTTCACGCAGTTGGGCTTCGAGACTCGGAAGTACGTTCGAACCGCATCGCCATGTGATGGCCCAGACAATACACTTGCCAGACGATCAGGTCGAGCGGCGGTCCAGCATGGCGCGCGCGATGGTGCCGGCATCCACGTATTCCAGTTCGCCGCCCACCGGTACACCCCGTGCGAGGCGGCTGACCTTCAACCCGCGCGCCTTCAGCGTTTCGCTGATGTAATGCGCGGTGGCTTCGCCTTCGTTGGTGAAATTGGTCGCCAGCACAACTTCCTGCACGATCCCGTCGGTGGCACGCGTGACCAGTTTATCGAGATGAATATCGTGCGGGCCGATGCCATCGAGCGGCGACAGGCGCCCCATCAGCACAAAATACAAACCCTTGTACGTCAGCGTCTGTTCGATCATCAACTGATCGCCCGGCGTTTCAACCACGCACAGCAAGGCAGCATTGCGTTCGGGGTCGAGACAGGTTTCGCAGATTTCGTTTTCGGTGAAGGTATTGCACATTGCACAGTGCCGGACCTTGTCCACGGCTTGCGACAAGGCACGACCGAGCTGCGCGGCGCCGTCGCGGTCATGCTGCATCAGGTGATACGCCATGCGCTGCGCCGACTTGGGCCCGACGCCGGGAAGACGACGCAGGGCTTCCGTCAGAAAATCGAGACTGGAAGTTGTTTTCACTCGTGCCGATTTTAGAAAGGCATTTTGAAGCCGGGTGGCAACGGCATGCCGGCAGTCACGCCTGCCATTTTTTCCTGCGAGGTTGCTTCGGCCTTGCGCACGGCATCGTTGAATGCAGCGGCAACCAGATCTTCCAGCATGTCCTTGTCGTCGCCCAGCAGTGACGGATCGATCGATACGCGCTTGACGTCGTTCTTGCAGCTCATCACGACCTTGACGAGACCGGCACCAGACTGGCCTTCGACCTCGATCGCCGCCAGCTGATCCTGCATCTTCTTCATGTTGTCCTGCATTGCCTGCGCCTGCTTCATCAGGCCTGCCAGTTGGTTTTTCATCATGGTGTGCTGCTCCTCTGAATAATCGGAATCAAAACAAATAGGAATACGTTCAGACCGGTCGTACCGAACCCGGCACGATGGTGGCACCGAATTCCCGCATCATCTTCTGTACGAAAGGATCGTCCTGCATCGACTGTTCCGCTTCGCGCTGTCGCTCGGCGCGATCGGCTTGCGCTGCCGCGCTCGCGGTGTGCTGTACGGCGCCGACCTTCGCATTGACGCGAACCGGCTTGCCGAAATGTTCGGTCAATGCGGCATTGAGTTTTTCAATACTACCGGCGGCCATCAGGGTATCGACCGGAACCTGCAGGTCGAACTGCACGGCGTTGCCATCGACTTCGCATTTCAATAATTCGCTTTGCAATGCCAGTTGCTGCGCAACGCCGCGCACCGGCAGACCTGCTGCCAGCGATGGCCAGTTGCCGTCCCATTGCAGGCTGTCGACCGGCTGCGGCACGAATGGTCGAGCGGGAGCAGAACCTGGCGCAGGGGCGGAAATCGCCGGCGTGACTGGTACCGCCTCCGCTGCTAAAGGCCGTGCGGATTGCTGTTCAGTTTTTTTTTGAGCCGAAGGCTGCGAGAAATCGTTGGTGCTCTGCATCGACGACGCATCGTCGTCCCAAGGCGGCGCCGGTGGCAAATCCGGCAAATCCATCGGCGGCGCCTGTTCGAAACGCGCCGCCGTCTGTGCAACAGCGGGCGATGCCGTCGCCGGGGCCGGCATCGACGGCCGTGCCGCAGCTGTCGGCGTCTTCATGCCGGAGCGCGCAGCTTCGAGCGCTGCACGTGCCGGGCTGATGCCCCCATTCGGACGTGCCGCGGGTGCGCTGACATGTGCACTGGTCATTGCTGCCTGTGGCGCTGCGTTCAGGCGCGCTGCGGGTGCGGACGCCTGTGCAGGCATCGACGGACGGTTTGTCGTCGGTGTCGAAGGGACTGCAATTTTCGCTTCCGACGGACCGAAGCCGGGGCGGAACGCCAGCATTCGCAGCAAGGTCATCGAGAAGCCGGCGTATTCATCCGGCGCCAGTCCCAGTTCGTTGCGGCCATGTACGGCAATCTGATAAAACAGTTGAATCTCTTCCGCATCGAACAGACCGGCCAGACGCAGGACATCTTCGCGCTCCGGCAGATCTTCGGGAACGGCGGACGGTACCGTCTGCGCCAGTGCAATCCGATGCAGCAGCGAACCGAGATCCTGCAGTGCAGCGTTATACGACAGGCTGCGTGTCGCCATGTCGTCGGCTACCGCCAGCAGGCCCGCACCATCCTTCTGTGCCAGCGCATCAAGGATGCGCACCAGGAACGACTGATCGAGCGCGCCGAGCATGCCCTGCACCGCTTCCAGCGTGACCTTGCCGGCCGCATAGGCGATTGCCTGATCGGTCAGCGACAGGGCGTCGCGCATCGAACCGTGCGCGCCTTGCGCCAGCAGTCGCAGCGCCGGCGTTTCGAATTCGATGGTTTCCTGTCCGAGGATGTTTTCGAGATGCGACACGATGTGGCCCGGCGGCATCTGCTTCAAGTTGAATTGCAGGCAGCGCGACAACACGGTCACCGGAATCTTTTGCGGATCGGTGGTCGCGAGGATGAACTTGACGTGTTCCGGCGGCTCTTCCAGCGTTTTCAACATCGAGTTGAAAGCGTGGTTCGTCAGCATGTGCACCTCGTCGATCATGTAGACCTTGAAGCGTGCATTGGACGGTGCGTAGATTGCCTGTTCCAGCAATTGCGCCATTTCGTCGACGCCGCGATTGGATGCCGCGTCCATCTCGATGTAATCGACGAAACGACCGGCGTCGATCGCCACGCAGGCTTCGCAGACACCGCACGGCGTAGCCGTGATATCGCCGTTGCCATCGGTGCCGATGCAGTTGAACGACTTGGCCAGGATACGCGACAGCGTGGTCTTGCCAACGCCGCGCGTACCGGTGAACAGATAGGCGTGGTGCAACCGCTTGTTCTCCAGCGCGTGGGTCAGCGCGCGCACGACGTGCTCCTGCCCGACCAGCGTGTCGAAGCTTTTCGGACGGTATTTGCGGGCGAGAACTTGATAGGACATGGAGACCGTTCGCGATGGATGAGAAGAATGCAACAAAGGCAAACCGCATTTTACCTGACAGCCGGGCCGGATTTACAGAGTCGCACCGTTTCTGCGCTGCCGTCGGGTTTCCGTCCCGTTCTCCTGTACAGACTGGCAATTCCGGCGGATGTGCGCTACAACAATGGAAGGACGCCGGAATCATTTTCCGCCTCCCTCCTCTGCGCAAAACTGTCGGAAAGGAACATACATGCAATGGCCCACCCACGACGTCGCCAATCAGGTTCCCGATCTGCCCGACTGCAATCTGTTCACCACCGATCAGGCGCTGGTCGATGCCGTCCGGCGCGACGCCGGCTGGCATGAACACGACCTGATCCGCAGCGGTGCAGAACTCGGTACGTGCGCCATGCGCGACATTGCCGCTCAGGCCAACCATCATTTACCTGAACTGCATACGCACGATCGTGTCGGCAATCGCATTGATGCCGTCGAATTTCATTCTGCCTGGCATCAGTTGCTCGCCATGCAGCGGCGCGAGAATCTGCAGGCACTACCGTGGAGCGAACCGCGTGACGGCGCGCATCTTGCACGCACCGCCGGTTATTTCCTGCAGGCGCAACTCGAATCCGGCTCGCTGTGTCCGATCACGATGACTTTTGCCGCCATCCCGCTGTTGCAGAAGGAACCGGCCCTGTTTGGCGAACTGGAAGCGAAACTGTTTTCACGCGAGCACGATGCGCGCGACCTGCCGATCGCACAAAAGCGCTCGATCATGATCGGCATGGGCATGACGGAAAAACAGGGAGGATCCGATGTGCGCAGCAACACAACGCATGCACGCGCAATCGACGGCAGCGGTCGCTGCGCACCTTATCTGCTGACCGGACACAAATGGTTTTTCTCGGTGCCGACTTGCGATGCGCACCTGGTACTGGCACAGGCCGATGATGGACTGTCCTGCTTCTTCGTGCCACGCTGGCGACCCGACGGCGTCAAGAATACGGTGTTGATTCAACGCCTGAAAGACAAACTCGGCAATCGTTCCAACGCCAGCGGTGAAGTCGAATTCCACGATGCGTGGGGCGTGATGGTCGGCGAAGAAGGTCGCGGCATTCCGACCATCATCGACATGGCCAATCGCACGCGCCTCGATTGCGTAATCGGCAGCGCCGGACTGATGCGTCACGCGCTGGTGCAGGCGATACACCATGCCCGGCATCGCAGCGCGTTCGGTCGCCTGCTGGCCGAACAAGCGTTGATGCAGAACGTGCTGGCCGATCTGGCACTGGAAAGCGAAGCCGCCACTCATCTAATGCTGCGTCTGGCGCGCGCAGTCGATGCGTCGTGCGATCTGATGAACGACAACGCGCTGGAATGTGCATGGCGGCGCATTCTCACACCTGCCGCCAAGTTCTGGATCTGCAAACGCGCCATCGAATTCTGCGGCGAGTGCATGGAAGTCTGGGGTGGCAACGGTTACGTCGAAGAAGCGCCGATGGCGCGCATGCTGCGTGAAGCACCGGTCAATTCGATCTGGGAAGGTTCCGGCAACGTGATGTGTCTGGATGTTTTGCGCGCCATCGCGCGCGAACCGGAAGGTTTTTCCCTGCTGCTGCAGGATTTCAGCAATCGCGCCGCGGCACACGACGGCCTGCGTGCGATGACGGACAATTTACGCAAGATGTTGACGATGTCCCCTTCGGAAATGCAGGCGCGCCGCATCGCCCAGCAATTGGCACTCGTGGCACAAGGTTGCCTGATGCTGCAATATGCACCGGCCTCTTCTGCCGATGTCTTCATTGCCAGTCGCAGCGATGCCGCATCCGGTCGCGTCTTCGGAACGCTGCCCGTCATGAACAACGAAACATTGCAGCAGATCCTGCAACGCGCATGGCCCGCAACCGCTTGATCAGCGTGCTGCCGCTTCCTGCTCCGGCGTAATCTGCAGCGGACCGCTGCCGCTGAAACGGTCGAAGAACAGGTAGATCACCGGCGTGATCAGCAAGGTGATCACCTGCGACACCAGCAATCCGCCAACGACCGCAAGCCCCAACGGCTGACGCAATTCAGCGCCGGCACCGAGTCCCAGCGCGATCGGCAATGCGCCGACTGCCGCTGCCAGCGTCGTCATCATGATCGGACGAAAACGCAGAATGCATGCCGAGCGAATCGCCTGCGCCGGCGTCATGCCTTCGTTGCGCTGCGCTTCCAGTGCAAAGTCGATCATCATGATCGCGTTTTTCTTCACCAGACCGATCAGCAGCAGAATGCCGATCATCGCGATCATCGTCAGCTCGAATCCGAAAATGCGCAGCGTCAGCAATGCGCCCACTGCCGCTGATGGCAAGCCCGCGAGAATCGTGATCGGATGGATGTAGCTTTCGTACAGGACGCCGAGCAGAATATAAATGACCACCAATGCCAGCACGATCAGGGCGGCCTGGCTGCCCTGCGACGACTGGAACACCGCCGCATCGCCGGCATAGTTGGTCACGATGCTGGTCGGCAGATTGATCTCTTTCTTGATCTGATCGATCATGTTCGTCGCCTCGCCGAGCGGCACACCGGGTGCGAGATTGAACGACAGCGTAACCGCCTGCAGCTGCCCCTGATGATTGACGGAAATCGGACCCGCCGTACGCTTGACGGTTGCCACGCTCAACAGCGGCACCAGCGCCCCGCTCTTGCCGCGCAGGTAGATTTTGCTCAATGCCGACTCGTCCAGATTGCCGACACTTTCATCCTGCAGAATCACCGAATAACTGTTGCTGCTGGTATAGATTGTCGAAATCTGACGATCGCCATAGGCGCTGTACAACGCAGTGCGAATATCCTGAATGCCGATGCCCGCTTCGTTGGCGCGATCGCGATTGATATCGACCTGCGCCTGCAAACCCTTCAGTTGCGAATCGCTGGTAACGTCGATGAAGACATGGGCGGCACGCATCTTTGCCTGCATTTTTTCCGCCCATTCATTCAGCTCGCCGGCCCGCACGCTCTGCAACACGAACTGATACTGACTCTTCGAAGAACGGCCGCCGAGACGCAGGTTCTGCACCGGCGTCATGTACACGGTCACGCCGGGAATCGCACTGACCTTGCGCCGCAGATCGCGCAATACGTTATCCATCGATGCGCGCTCGCTGCGCGGCTTGAGTCCGATGAACAGGCTGCCTGCATTGCTGTCCCGCACGCGCGATGTGGTAGTCGCCACATTCGGATCGTTCTGGATGATGTCCGTCGCCTGCATCACCAGTTTTACCATTGTTGGATACGACGCATCTTCCGGGCCTTCGACCGTCACACTGATCTGGCCGATATCCTCGACCGGGAAAAAGCCTTTCGGAATCGTGATGAACAGCCACGCAGTCATAAGGAACGTGGCAACCGCCAGCCACAAAATCGCCTTGTGGTGTGCGAGCGACCAGTCGAGAGCGCGCGTATAACCGGCCAGCGTGCGATTGAACAATGTTTCGAACGCACGGCTGATCCGATTTTCTTTTGCGTGCGTATGTTCTTGCGCTTCCTTTTCATGTTTCAGAATCCGGCTGCACAGCATCGGCACCAGCGTCAGCGACATCACGGCAGAAACCATCACCGCCAGCGATACCACTGCAGCGAATTCATGGAACAGCAAACCAATCACGCCCGGCATGAAGAAAATCGGAATGAATACCGCAACCAGCGAAATCGAAATCGAAATGATCGTGAAACTGACTTCGCGCGAACCTTTCAGTGCTGCTGTCAGCGGATCCATGCCGGCCTCTATGTGCCGCACGATATTTTCCAGCATCACGATCGCATCGTCGACAACGAGTCCGACCGCAATCGTGATGCCGAGCAGCGACACGTTATCCAGGCTGTAACCAAGCCAGTACATCAATGCGCAACAGCCGATCAATGAAATCGGCAGCGACAGTACCGGAATCATCGTCGCCGTCAGGCGCTTCAGGAAAAGGAAGATCACCAGCACCACCAGCACGATGGTCAACGCCAGCGTGAAGTTGACGTCGTGAATCGCCTCACGAATCGAGACGGAACGATCGTTCAAAACCTGCAGTTCGATCGATGCCGGCATCTGCGACTTGAACTGCGGCAGCGTGTGCTTGACCGCATCGACCACCGCGACGGTATTGGCATTCGGCTGACGCTGCACCGCCAGCACGATCGACGGTTCGCCGTTGGCCCAGCTCCCGCTCTTCGTCGCTTCGACGCTGTCTTCGACCGTCGCCACATCCTTCAGCCGCGTGGCCTGGCCATTGTTGCTGGCGATGATCAGATTGCTGAACGCTTCGGCATTCTGCAATTGCCTGTTGGCTTGAATCGTCAGCGTCTGACGCGGGCCGTCGAGTACACCGACCGGCGAATTGGCATTGGCGGAGTGGATTGCTGAGGCCAGTTCGTCCAGCGTCATGTTGCGTGCCGCCAGTTCGTCCGGCTTGATCTTGACGCGTACGGCATAACGACGCTGACCGTAAACCTGCACCTGCGCCACGCCATCGATCGTCGACAGCGACGGCGAAATCAGGTTTTCCGCATAGTCGTTCAGTTCGGATAGAGAGAGCGAAGGCGACGTCAGTGCCAGCAGCAGAATCGCCTGATCGGCCGGATTGACCTTGCGATAAGCCGGCAGATCCGTCATCTCTTCCGGCAGGCCGCGCTGTGCACGCAGCAGTGCAGCTTGCACGTCGACCGCAGCAGCATCGATGTCGCGATTCTGGTCGAACTCCAGCACGATTGAGGTATTGCCCAGCGTACTGCTGGAGCTGATCGTGTCGACACCGGCAATCGTGGAGAATTGTTTTTCCAGCGGCGTCGCCACGGACGACGCCATCACTTCAGGGCTTGCGCCGGGCAAGACCGCGGTAACGTTGATGACCGGCGTGTCGTAACTCGGCAATGCCGCGATCGGCAACTTGAAATAGCAGAACAGTCCGACCACGACGACCGCAATCGACAGCAACACCGTCATTACCGGCCGACGTATGCAGAGTTCGGAGATATTCACTATGGGCGGAACTCGGAAGTGGAAAAGAAATACGGGATTAAACGCACGCTCAGCACGCCAGCCTTTCTGCCACGCGCACAGCGGGGAACAACCTCATCAGTCCGTGCCAGGGGCCGGCTTTTTCGTCGTCGCGGCGGATTCCTTCGCTTCGGTGACGGCGGTGCCGGGCCGCAGGTTCTGCGAGCCCTCGACCACAACCCGCGCGCCCGCGGCCAGTCCGGTGACTGCGGCCTGTCCGCCCTCGATTGCAACCACATCGATCTTTTGCTGCGTTACGGTGCTGTCCGGTTGAACCACGTAAATAAACTTGTCGACGGGTCCGGTGACGACGGCTTGCGCCGGCACCATCACCGCATTCTCCACATTGCGTGAAACCAGGCTGACGTTGACGTAGGTTCCCGGCCACAGCTTCTGCGACGCGTTGTCGAACTCCGCCTTCATGCGAATCGTACCGGTCTGCGAATCGGCAGCGTTATCGATGAAAATCAGCTTGCCGGTCATTGGCGGCTGTCCAGGCAACTGCACTTGTACCGGTGCGTCGCCTTTCGGATACGTCGCTGTGACATTGGACAGTTCACGCTCCGGTAGCGAGAAGCTGACAGCGATCGGAGCAATCTGCGTGATCGTCACCATCGGATCGCCCGACGGTTGCGCAAGGCTGCCTGGATGCACGCTGATCACACCGATGCGGCCGGAAATCGAGGCCGCAATGCGGTTGTAACCCAGCGCGACCGTACTGGCTTGTGCCGCAGCCTGATTTGCCTGCAATGTCTTGCGCAGCGATTCCACCTTGTTACGCGCAGTATCGACAACCGATTGCGCGACGAAATTCTTTTCCAGCAGTTCGCGATTGCGCTTCAAGGTCAGCTCGGCATCGGCGAGGTCCGCGCGCCCGGCCTCCGCTTCCGCACGTGCCTTTTCCAGGTTCGACTGATCGCTGCGATCGTCCAGCGTAAAAAGCAATTGGCCTTTCTTGACGAACTGCCCTTCCTTGACGTGAATCTCGCGCACGATGTTCTGCACCTGCGGACGCACGTCGACCGTATTGATTGCCGTCACATAGCCGTTCGCATGCACGGTCACTGGAATTGTCTTCTGTTCGGCCAGCGCTGTCTTGACGGATTGCGTGTCGCTTGCCCTGTGTGCGGCGCGGTCACCGCCCAACAGTTCGTAACCGGCGAGCGCGACGATCACGGCAGCGCCAGCTCCAATCAGAATGTATTTTTTTGCTTGTTGCATGTTCACGCTTGCGATGCGCTGCCGACAGCAGCTGTGAAATCGGAATGCCCACTGATTCGTGAGCTGCATGGTAACCGGCGGCAGAATATCATGCCGGCCGTGCGGCGCAGCAATATGCGATCGATCGCGACGCCCGCTTGTCGGTCCACTGTTTGGTCACGAACAAACCAACAGACCAGTCGATGACGGTCAGGTTCACAAATAAGGATACGGGGAAGGCAGAATCGGCGACTCTTTGCCGAAAGAGAAACAACTGAGAGAAAGAGGCGAGCCTTGTCTACGGCACTTGCAGGAAATGGCTGTGGCTGCTTCGTTCCCGACCTGACCAGGTTGACCATGCCACAATGCGCAGGGGCCCGCCGATGTGCATTTTACCAGCAATGACGGCAGATCGCTGAGGGAAATGCGCGCTTTCTTCCTTTTACCGTTGATGCTTTCGTGTCGACAACAATTGCAGCAGCCCGCATGTCGACTTTCACGAACCGGTTCGACGATGACGTTACGTCGCCGGTTCGCCATCAATCAGATTCCAAGTTCCTGCCAGATCTGGTCAACACGTTTCTTGACCTCATCACTCATTTCGATCGTGCGTCCCCACTCCCGGCTGGTTTCTCCCGGCCATTTATTGGTCGCATCGATGCCCATCTTGCTACCGAGTCCGCTGACCGGTGAAGCAAAATCCAGATAGTCGATCGGCGTGTTGTCGACCAACGTTGTGTCGCGCGTCGGATCGACCCGCGTGGTGATGGCCCAGATCACTTCCTTCCAGTCGCGGATATCGACGTCCTCGTCGACGACGACGATGAACTTCGTATACATGAACTGACGCAGGAAACTCCAGACGCCAAACATCACACGCTTGGCGTGGCCGGCGTACGCCTTCTTCATCTGCACCACGGCCATGCGATAGCTGCAACCTTCCGGCGGCAGATAGAAATCGGTGATCTCCGGGAATTGCTTTTGCAGCAATGGAATGAACACTTCGTTCAGTGCCACGCCCAGAACGGCCGGTTCATCCGGAGGTTTACCTGTATACGTGGAGTGATAAATCGGATCGCGCCGCATCGTGATTCGGTCGATCGTGAAGACCGGGAACGTGTCCTGCTCATTGTAGTAACCGGTGTGGTCGCCGTACGGTCCTTCCAGCGCATGCTCGTAACCGGACGGATGCGATTCATCAGGATAGATATGGCCTTCGAGCACGATTTCGGCCGAAGCCGGTACGCGCAGTTCGCTGCCGATCGCCTTGACCAACTCCGTGCGGCTGCCGCGCAGCAGGCCGGCGAATTGATATTCGGACAAACTGTCCGGCACCGGCGTCACTGCGCCCAGTATGGTTGCGGGGTCGGCGCCAAGCGCCACGGCAACGGGATACGGCTGGCCTTTGTTAACAATAGAGTGTTCGCGAAAATCCAGCGCACCACCGCGATGGGCCAGCCAGCGCATGATCACCTTGTTACGGCCGATCACCTGCTGTCTATATATACCCAGATTCTGCCGTTTCTTGTGCGGTCCTTTCGTGATCACGAGCCCCCATGTAATAAGAGGAGCAACATCGCCCGGCCAGCAATGCTGGATCGGCAGGCGTGCCAGATCGACATCGTTGCCTTCCCATACGATGTCCTGGCATGGCGCGCTGCGCTGCTCCTTCGGCGCCATGTCCCACAGCGACTTGACCAGCGTCCCCAGTCCCAGCACATCCTTGAAGCCTTTCGGCGGCTCCGGCTCCTTCAACATCGCCAGCACGTGACCGATACGACGCAGTTCACTGACATCGGACGCGCCCATCCCGAGCGCCACACGGCGCGGCGTACCGAAAAGATTGCCGAGGACGGGAATTTTTTGCCCGGTCGGCTGCTCGAATAACAGCGCAGGCCCTTGCGCGCGCAAAGTGCGATCGCA
>NZ_DATMTD010000022.1:0-42305 GCF_035565035.1 Oxalicibacterium sp.
CGTATTGGCAATCGTTAGGGCAATAATGGTAGCTTAAAGCTCACCAACGGGAGTTCGCGCTTGTTAGTCATCATCGGTTATGTCGTTGTTCTTGGATCTGTTTTTGGCGGTTTCGCATTGGCCGGCGGCCATTTGCATTCCCTGTTCCAGCCTGTCGAATTACTGATGATTGGTGGTGCAGCGACCGGCGCATTCTTTGTCGGCAATAACGGGAAGGCGATTAAAGCAACCCTGAAAGCGCTGCCAACGGCACTCAAGGGCTCCAAGTACAACAAGGCGTTGTACATGGAATTGATGACCTTGTTGTTTGAAATCCTGAGCAAAGTTCGCAAGGAAGGTTTGATGTCGATTGAAGGTGACGTCGAAGCTCCGGAAGAAAGTCCGATTTTCTCAAAGTATCCGGCGGTACTGGCCGACCACCATCTGACTGAATTCATGACCGACTATCTACGACTCATGGTGTCGGGCAACATGGATGCGTTCCAGATTGAAAACCTGATGGATAACGAGATTGACACCCATCACGCTGAAGGTGAAATCCCTGTGCATTGCATCGCAAAGCTCGGCGACGGTTTCCCTGCATTCGGTATCGTTGCAGCAGTGATGGGCGTAGTGCATACGATGGCATCGGTTGGTTTGCCGCCGGCTGAACTCGGCATTCTGATCGCGAATGCACTGGTAGGGACTTTCCTCGGTATTTTGCTGGCGTACGGTTTCGTGTCACCGATCTCCAGTGTGCTCGAACAAAAACTGCATGAGTCGTCGAAGATTTTTCAGTGCGTGAAGGTGACGCTGCTGGCCAGTCTGAACGGATATGCGCCTGCGCTGGCTGTCGAGTTCGGCCGCAAAGTGTTGTTTTCCACAGAGCGTCCATCGTTCAGCGAACTGGAAGAACACATCAAGCAGTCGAAATCCAAGTAATGTCGTATCTGCATTTGAATTACACAAGAAAATAAAAAGACCCGAACGGAGACTGACATGGCTGACGAAGGACTCCGTCCCATCATTATCAAACGCGTCAAGAAGTCAGGCGGCGGCCATCATGGCGGCGCCTGGAAGATTGCCTATGCCGATTTCGTGACGGCAATGATGGCGTTCTTCCTGCTGATGTGGCTGCTCGGTTCGACGACAAAGGGCAACCTGCAGGGGATTGCGGATTATTTCAGCACACCGTTGAAAGTGGCAATGGCTGGCGGTTCCGGTAGTGGTGACGCCACCAGCGTGATCAAGGGCGGCGGCAAGGACATGACCCGTATTGACGGGCAACAGAAGAAGGGAGAAGACCTGACGCCATCGAGAAATTTCAGTCTGAAAGCTGCCGAAGAAGAACTGGCCCGTGCCGAAGCAAAGCGTCTGCAAGTACTGAAGGACAAGATGGAAGAAGCGATTGCGACCATCCCGAGCCTGCAGCAATATCAAAAGCAGTTGCTGATCGATATCACGTCGGAAGGTTTGCGCATTCAGATCGTCGACGAAAAAAATCGACCGATGTTTGCGCTGGCAAGGGCGGAACTGCAGCCTTATACCAAACTGATCCTGCATGAAATTGCCAAGATGCTCAACGATGTACCGAACAAGATTAGCCTGTCCGGGCATACCGATGCGACGCCATATTCGAGCGGAGAGAAAAGCTACAGCAACTGGGAATTGTCGTCCGACCGGGCAAATGCGTCACGACGCGAACTGATTGCGGGCGGCATGGACGACACCAAGGTGCTGCGTGTGGTCGGGCTGTCGTCGGCAGTATTGTTCGATACACACGATCCATACAATCCAGTCAATCGCCGCATCAGTATCATTGTCATGAACAAGAAGACAGAAGATTCCATCACGAAAGAAAATCGTGACGTGAATGTGACCGACAGTACAGAGGCAAAGCAGGTAGTGGATGAAGCGGTAAATGTTTCCGGTGTGGCGCAACCGGGATCGGTGCCGGTTTCGGCTGCGCAAACGGCTCCGGCAGCACAAGTTCCTGCAGTACCGGCAGCAAGATAATAACAACGGAAGCAAGATCGAGACGAGCGGGCATTTCCCATCATGACAACACATAATTCTCTGGCCCCGCAGGTAAAGGAATTGCTGTCGACCCTGTCGGAACATGGGGAGCGGCACCTGAACGAGATTGAAACCGATCTGGTTCAGACCAATGTCCTGCTGACGGAAGCGATCGAAAAGTTAAGTGCGAGTTTCATGGCGATTCATGAAGCGGTTACTGCGCAACGACATATGGTGGATACGTTGCTGAACAAGCATGCCGCGTCACAGGAGGCGGTGGCCGAGTTGCGCGAGAAGTCAACGCAAATCGATCTGCATGTCAACGCCGCAGTCACAGGGCTGCAGTTTCAGGACATGACCAATCAACTGATCGGACGCACCATGCGACGGGTCGTCGGCGTTCGCGATGTACTGGAAATACTTGGTGCTGGCGCGACGGCAATTGCTGCAGATGCGAATAACGATAATATGATTCAGGCTCTCGAAAAAATCACGGCAACTCTCAAGGAAGAAAATGCCACGCTGAAAAACGAATTGTGGAAAGCAGTGCGCCAGACACACATGGAAAGCGGCGATATTGAACTCTTTTGACCTTGTGGCAGTTTGCAAGGAAATCAATCCGAAACAGAACTAGCGGGAAGCGGGAGCAAAGATGGCAAAGACAATATTGGCAGTCGACGATTCAGGATCACTCCGGCAGATGGTTGTATTCAGTCTACGGGCGGCCGGTTATCAGGTAACGGAAGCCGTCGACGGTCAGGATGGACTCGACAAGGCGAAGACGCAGGTGTTCGATCTGGTACTGACCGATCAGAACATGCCGCGCATGGACGGCTTCACGTTGATTCGCTCGTTGCGTGGCATGTCGACGTATCAGAAGGTGCCGATCCTGGTGCTGACGACCGAATCCAGCGACGAGATGAAAGCCAAGGGACGTGCGGCAGGTGCGAACGGATGGCTGGTCAAGCCGTTCGATCCGCAACGCCTGACGGAAGTGGTAAGAAAAGTCATCGGCTGACAGGCGATGACGCGACATACCATCAGGCGCACAGATAACGGAGCAGAGCGATGACCATCGACATGAGTCAGTTCTTCCAGGTGTTTTTCGACGAAACCGAAGAACTGCTGGCCGAGATGGAAAAACTGCTGCTCGAAATTAATGTGGCCGAGCCGGATCCCGAGGATCTGAATGCGGTTTTCCGCGCCGCACATTCGATCAAGGGCGGTGCCGCAACCTTCGGCATTACCGATCTGACCGAAGTGACGCATGTGCTGGAAACCTTGCTGGACAAGATTCGGCAAGGTGAGATGGCATTGACGTCGCAGCACGTTGATGCGTTTCTGTCGGCCAAGGATATTTTGAAGATGCAACTGGATGGACATCGCTTGCATACGGATGTCGACTTGGAAGCGGTCGCCAATATTCGAATGATGCTGGAGTCACTGTCGCAGGATAGCGGTGTAAAAATACCTGCGCCGAATGTTCTGATGCAGGATGCGGGCAATGGTCGGTCCGACCGCCGGTTTCGCATCGAATTACCTCAGGTCGTAGCGCGCGACGTCGAGGCGCTAGCGGCAGAGTTGGGTTTATTGGGCGAAATCAGTCGCACGGTACTGGAAGATCAGCGTTCGGTTTTCACGCTGACCACGCATGAAGGACCGGACAGTATTGTTGCCATCTGTTCGTTCATTCTTGATCCGAAAGATCTCGTCATTACCGAAGAATCGGTACCAGCTCCTTACGCGGGGCTGGATCAATCGCTTAACGAGCGTACGCGCGTTGAGGCGCAGCAGGGTTATGGTTTCTTCGAGCCACTGCATTCGGCAATTGCTGCGACGGAGCACAAGGAACAGGAAAACGCCCAAGGTTACGGATTCTTCGCACCATTTGTGCCGCGTCCCTTGCCCGATGCGGATGCAAAGGCATCGGAAGACGATGGAACGGACGAGGCAGACGTCCAGCAGGAACATGCGGCCGCAAAGAGCGCGGTGGCGGCGGGTGGCGATCGCAAGACGGCGGCCAGACGTGACGACAAGCCAAACGTCAGTGCCGAATCGTCATCGATCCGCGTGGGCATCGAAAAGGTCGACCAGTTGATCAATCTCGTCGGTGAGCTGGTGATTACGCAAGCCATGATCGAGCAGCGTACCGGTACGCTCGATCCGATGGTACATGAACGTCTGCTGGAAAGCGTATCGCAATTGACGCGTAACACACGTGATCTGCAGGAGGCGGTAATGTCGATCCGCATGATGCCGATGGATTATGTGTTCTCGCGTTTTCCGCGCATGGTGCGCGATCTGGCGGCCAAGCTTGGCAAGAAAGTCGATTTCGTCACGCATGGCGCAGCGACCGAACTGGACAAGGGCCTTATCGAACGCATCGTCGATCCATTGACGCATCTGGTACGCAACAGCATCGACCACGGCATCGAGATGCCGGAGGCGCGTATTGCTGCCGGCAAATCACAGGCAGGACAATTGTCGCTATCTGCCGCACATCAGGGCGGCAACATCATCATCGAAGTCAGCGATGACGGTGGCGGATTGAATCGCGACAGGATTCTGGCGAAGGCCAAGCAGCAGAACATGCCGGTATCGGACGATCTGTCGGATGAAGAGGTATGGCAGCTGATTTTCTCGCCGGGTTTCTCGACTGCGGAAGCCGTGACGGATGTTTCCGGTCGTGGTGTCGGCATGGACGTCGTGAAGCGAAACATCACGGCGATGGGTGGCGTAGTCGATATTCGTTCGCTGAAGGGTTTTGGCACGACGATTTCGATTTCTCTGCCGTTGACGCTGGCAATTCTCGACGGCATGTCGATACGGGTCGGCGAAGAGATCTACATACTGCCGCTCGGTTATGTGGTCGAATCGCTGCAGCCGACGCCGGAAGACGTCAAGGAAATCAGCGGGCAGGGCAAGGTGATCAAGGTGCGGGGCGATTATCTGCCGCTGATTCCCTTGTACAAGATATTCGACGTGGAGCCACGATTTACCGACCCTTCAGAAGGCATCATTGTCATTCTGGAATCGGACGGACGCAAGGCAGCGTTGTTTGTGGACGACTTGGTGGGTCAACAGCAGGTCGTAGTCAAGAATCTTGAGTCGAATTATCGTAAAGTGGCGGGTATTTCCGGAGCCACAATTCTTGGCGACGGCGGCGTATCGCTGATTATCGACGTGGCGGCATTATTGCGTTCCAGTCGTCAGTTGAGTGACGAATCCATTTATTCCTGAAGAGGAGAATCAACATGATTCACAATCAAGACAACAAGACCGGTAGCGAAACGGGCAATGAATTTCTCGCATTCACACTGGGCAAGGAAGAGTACGGCATCGACATCCTGAAGGTGCAGGAAATCCGCGGTTACGAAGCGGTCACGCGCATTGCGAATGCTCCCGAGTTCGTCAAGGGTGTGGTCAACCTGCGCGGCATCATCGTGCCCATCGTCGACATGCGCATCAAGTTCAATCTGGGCGAGCCGACCTACGATCAGTTCACCGTCGTGATCATTCTGAATATTGGCGGTCGTGTGGTCGGCATGGTGGTCGATAGCGTCTCGGACGTCATCACGCTTTCTCCGGAACAGATCAAGCCGGCACCGGAAATGGGCACTGCGCTGAATACTGATTACCTGATCGGTCTCGGCACGCTTGACGAGCGCATGCTGATCCTGGTGGATATCGACAAGCTGATGTCCAGCTCCGAAATGGGCCTGATCGAAAAGATCGCTGCCTGAGGAACAGAAGAACCGACGTTGCAGCAAGGTTGCATGAAGGGCGCAGGAAAACTGCTTGTTAATACGATGCGACCAAGAAGGGTATTGGCAATATGAAAGCGAGTGCGCAAGGCAGGCCGGATGGCGTCAAGGAGTTTGAATTCACAGCACGCGATTTTGAGCGTGTACGCGCGCTGATCTACAAGCGTGCCGGCATCGCGCTGGCAGAAAGCAAGCATGAAATGGTCTACAGCCGGTTAGCGCGTCGTCTGCGCGCGACCGGCATCGGCTCGTTTGCGACCTATCTGGACAAGCTGGAACAGGCACAGGATGGCGATGAGTGGGAGGCATTTACCAATGCGCTGACAACCAACCTGACGTCGTTCTTCCGTGAAGCGCATCACTTCCCGATCCTTGCCGAGCATCTGAAGAAAAAAGGGCGTGAGCCGGTCGAAATCTGGTGTTCGGCCGCCTCGACCGGCGAGGAACCGTATTCGATCGCGATGACAGCGTGCGAAGCCTACAACACGCTGACGCCGCCGGTACGCATCATTGCCACCGATATCGACACCAATGTCTTGAACACCGGTGCGAACGGCATCTATTCGATCGATCGTCTCGACAAGATGGAGCCGGAGCGCGCCAGGAAGTTTTTCCTGCGAGGAAAAGGCGAACGTCAGGGGCTTGTACGTGTACGCCCGGAACTACGGCAGATGATTACGTTCAAACAGGTCAACCTACTGGCAGATCATTGGGGCGTTGCAGGTCAGTTCGACGTGATTTTCTGTCGCAACGTCATGATCTATTTCGACAAGCCGACGCAGGGCAAAATCCTCGACCGTTTTGCGCCAATGATGAAAGATGACGGCCTGCTGTTTGCCGGTCATTCGGAAAACTTCCTGTACGTTTCCGATTCCTTCAAATTACGTGGCAAAACGGTGTACGAGCTGGACCATAACAAGAAAGCAGGCGGCGCATTGCCGCGTCGGACTTGAGGCCGATCCATGAATGAAATAGCCAAAGAGCATTTTGCGACGAATGTGTATTACGACCGCACCTTCGATTGCGATGCCGCCAAGATTTTGCCGGGGGAGTATTACTACACCGGCAAGGACATGCTGATCGTGACGGTGCTGGGTTCCTGCGTTTCCGCGTGTATCCGCGATCGTGTGACCGGCGTGGGCGGAATGAACCATTTCATGCTGCCGGACGGCGATGGCGACAGCCCGGTTTCAGCATCTGCGCGCTATGGCACGTATGCGATGGAAGTGCTAATCAATGACCTGTTGAAGTCCGGTGCCAAACGCGAAAATCTGGAAGCGAAAGTATTCGGCGGCGGCGCTGTCCTGCGCGGTTTCGTCGCGATGAATGTCGGCGAGCGCAATGCGCAATTCGTGCGCAAATTCCTGAAGACTGAAAATATTCGTATCGTGGCGGAAGACCTCAACGACATTCATCCGCGCAAGGTTTACTATTTTCCGCGTAGCGGCAAGGTGCTGGTCAAGAAACTGCGTCAGCTCAATAACAATACATTGGTCAATCGCGAACAGGATTACGCGAATCGCCTGCAGACGAACAATGTCGGCGGCGATGTCGAACTTTTTTCCTGATTTCGTGCATAACCTGAAACGCTTTGCCGAGGTGGCATCATGAAAATCAAGGTCCTGATCGTGGACGATTCTGCGCTGATTCGCAGCGTGATGAAGGAAATCATCAACAGTCAGCCCGATATGGAAGTGGTCGGCGTTGCGCCTGACCCGATCATTGCGCGCGATCTGATCAAGCAGACCAACCCGGACGTGCTGACGCTGGATGTCGAGATGCCGAAAATGGACGGTCTCGATTTTCTCGAAAAACTGATGCGTCTGCGTCCGATGCCGGTGGTCATGGTGTCGTCATTGACGGAACGCGGTTCGGAAATCACATTGCGCGCGCTGGAGTTGGGCGCTGTCGATTTCGTCACCAAGCCGAAAATGTCGATCCAGAGCGGCATGCTCGAATACACCGAGATGATCGCCGACAAGATTCGTGCGGCGTCAAAGGCGCGCCTCAAGTCGCATCCGGCCGTGCCACACGATGCGCAGAAGCCGGGTGGCGATGGCGTGCTGCCGGCAATCCGCAATCCACTGACCAGTAGTGAAAAGCTGATTATCATCGGCGCCTCTACTGGCGGCACCGAGGCGATCAAGGAATTCCTGATGCAGATGCCATCGGATTGCCCGGGCATTCTGATCACTCAGCACATGCCGCCGGGTTTTACAAAATCGTTTGCGCAGCGGCTGGACAATCTGTGCAAGATCAGCGTCAAGGAATCGGAGGGCAATGAGCGCGTGCTGCCCGGACACGCCTATCTGGCACCGGGCCACTCGCATCTTCAACTGATTCGCAGTGGCGCCAACTACATGACGCAACTCGACCAGGGCGAACCAGTCAACCGACATCGTCCATCCGTCGACGTGCTGTTCAATTCGGCCGCCACCTATGCCGGCAAGAACGCGGTCGGTGTGATTTTGACCGGCATGGGCAAGGACGGTGCGCTCGGCATGTTGGAAATGAAGAACGCAGGTGCTTACAATTTTGCACAGGATGAGGCATCCTGCGTAGTGTTCGGTATGCCGCGTGAAGCGATTGCTGTCGGTGCCACGCATGAGGTCGGCGCACTCAATGCATTACCCGGCATGGTGCTCGGTTATCTGGCTGCAAACAGCAGCAGAGCGCTGCGCGTATAAAAATTGCTCTACGGCATCATAATTTATAAAATTGGCCGCGTCCTCAGTGCATAATAGCGGTGTGTATGTTGTTGCAGACCATGTTCGATCTGTTCAAGATCGGGACGATTAAGGAATTAACGGAGTAATTCATGGCAGGTCCAAACACCAAATTTTTAGTTGTTGACGATTTCTCAACAATGCGTCGCATTGTTCGCAACCTGCTGAAGGAACTGGGCTATACGAATGTCGACGAGGCAGAAGACGGCGCGATGGCGCTGGCCAAGCTGAGGTCCGAGCAGTTCGATTTTGTCGTCTCCGACTGGAACATGCCGAACATGGACGGCCTGACGATGTTGCAGAACATTCGTGCCGATCCGGCACTTTCCAAACTCCCGGTGTTGATGGTGACGGCAGAGGCGAAGAAGGAAAACATTATCGCTGCCGCACAGGCCGGTGCGAACGGCTATGTGGTCAAGCCTTTTACTGCCGCGACACTCGACGAGAAGCTCGCAAAAATCTTCGAAAAACTGGCGGCCGGAGCCTGAGTTGAGCGGCGCCATGCCGGTTGAAAATGCCGCCTCGGCGGCGCTCCCGATTGCCGGCGCAAGCGCCGGCATTTCTCATGATGAAGTCCTGTCGCGCGTCGGCCACATGACGCGTGCATTGCACGACAGCCTGCGCGGCTTGGGGTTCGAGCAGCTCGCCGAACGTGCGGCACATGACATACCCGATGCACGTGATCGACTCGATTACGTCGCGCGCATGACGGAGCAGGCCGCGCAGCGCGTACTGAATGCCACCGATGCAGCCGGGCCCTTGCAAGAAAAAATTCATGATGGTGCGGACGCCATGAGTGTCGAGTGGCAGCAACTGTTGCAGGGCACATTCAATGAGCAGACCGCGCGCGAGACGGCGGCACGCACAATTTCCTATCTAAACGAAACACGGACTGCCACTGAGGAAACCCGTCAGCATTTGATGAACATCATGATGGCGCAGGATTTCCAGGATTTGACAGGGCAGGTCATCAAGAAAGTCACCGAACTGGCGCACGGACTGGAGCAGCAGTTGCTGCAATTGCTCGTCGATTACGCGCCACCAGAGAAAAAGCGGGAAGTCGATACCGGCCTGCTGAATGGTCCGCAGATCAATCCGCTTGGCCAGGATGTTGTTGCCAGTCAGGAGCAGGTTGACGATTTGCTCGACAGTCTGGGATTCTGAGGCAGACAAACACGCGGGTTCAATTCCATTCTTTCAGGTTCTTCCCATGTCCGATACAAGATTCATCGTTCGAGAGCCGTTGCTCAATCCATCCAAACAGATCGCCGGTTATGAATTGTCATGGCATGACAACGATGCCGATGGCGGCATGGCTGGTGACGACGAGCTGCTGGAGTTGCTGGCTTTCGCCGGTAGCCAGTTGCAGGGCGAGGATGCGGGAAGCCTGTTTGACGGCGTACTGTTTTTCGAAGCTACGCCAGCCGTGATCGCCGCGGATGCCGTCAAGGCATTGCCGCCGAAAAGCACGGTGTTGCGTCTTGCGGCAGCAGATCTATCCGACGCCGATACGATGATGCGTGCACAGGAGTTGCGCCAGCTGGGCTACGGCATCTCGTTGTGCAATGCGGAAGAACTGCCGTTCGGCAGCCCGCTGTTGTCGGTAGCGAATTACATCGAGGGGCAGTTCGGCAAGGAAGATGCGCATGCGCAGATTGCGGCGCGTACTGATCTGAAGGCAGCGGGCGTCAAGCTGGTCGCACGCAAGCTCGCCGACTGGCATGAATATGAACGATGTGTCGCATCCGGCATGCATGTGTTCATTGGCAACCTGTACATGACGCCACGTCCGATGCAGGAACGGAAAGAATTGAATTCCGCGCAAGTCATCATTGTCCAGTTGATGGAAATGGTGCGGCAGAATGCCGACGTGCGCCAGCTGGAAGACGTCATGAAGCGGGATGCGGGTCTGTCGTACAAGCTGTTCCGTTATATCAATAACGCCGGCTTCGGGCTCGGTGCGGAAATCCAGTCGCTGCGTCACGCCGTCACGATGCTCGGCTATTCGCCCCTGTATCGCTGGTTGGCGTTGTTGCTGGCGACGGCCAGCACAAACAGTCACGGCGCGGTATTGATGCAGACTGCGATCGTGCGCGGACGGTTTGCGGAACTTGCCGGACATGGAATTCTGCCGAAAAATGAGGCCGAAAACCTGTTTGTGGTCGGTATGTTCTCACTGCTCGACCGTCTGCTGGGTTTGCCGATGGCCGAAGTGTTGGGAAAAATTCATCTGTCTGACGCTGTTTCGCAAGCCTTGCTGACGCGAGACGGCATGTACGGCCCCTTCCTGGCGCTGGCGGAAGCATGCGAAATCGGCAACGGTGATATCGGTGCTTTGGCGGATTCGCTGTTCATCAGCGCACGTCGCGTCAACGAGGCGCATCTGGAGGCGCTGGCCTGGGCCCAGAACATCAAGCTGTAACCCGTCCTGTTTTTCCCTGTATGGACTGCCCGTTTCAGATTGTTAAAAGCGGGTAGTTTCCCACCTTATTCTCCCGATGGCGGCGCTGCTTTCTGACCAATAATTCACTCCATTGGTCCGTATGGCGTCATGTTGTCGCCTGCCGGACCGACTCAGGAGTCGGCCTTGGCTGAAGAAAGTGATCTCGAAAAGACTGAACCCGCGTCACCGCGCAAGCTGGAACAGGCGCGGGAAGAGGGCGACGTCCCCCGTTCGCGGGAGTTGGCGACCTGCACGCTGCTGCTGGGCGCCGGTTTCGCTTTCTGGTTCACCGGCGGCCGCATGATCAAGGAACTGAACGTCATGCTGTCGTCCGGCCTGTCGTTCGATCGCGAAATGGCATTCGACATGGAGCTGCTGCTGGCACGTTCGGCCGCGCATGTTGGCGATCTACTCATCGCTTTTGCCCCTGCAGCCCTGGTGCTGATCGTTGTCTCGCTGGCATCGCCGATGCTGATCGGCGGCTGGCTGTTCACTGCAAAATCGCTGCAACCGAATTTTGGCCGGATGAATCCGATCAAGGGTCTGGGCAACATGTTTTCCGTCCGGGCGTTGGTGGAGCTGCTGAAGGCTGTCGGCAAGACAATTCTGGTTGGCTGGATCGCATGGCTGGTCATTCGCCACGAACTCGACGACGTCATGGCGCTGAGCGTGCAGCCACTGGAGAGCGGTGCTGCACATCTGGGCCATCTGCTGCTGCTCAGCTTCATGTTCATCGTCAGCGGCTTGATCATCATTGCGGCGATCGATGCGCCGTATCAGATGTGGCAGCACGCCAAGAAACTGATGATGTCGCGTCAGGACCTGAAGCAGGAAATGAAGGAATCGGACGGCAATCCGGAAATCAAGGCCAAGATTCGCCAGCAGCAACGCGAAATGGCGCGCCGTCGCATGATGTCCGAGGTGCCGACTGCGGACGTGATCGTCACCAACCCGACCCACTACGCGGTCGCACTCAAGTATTCGGAAACAGGCATGCGCGCTCCACGCGTGGTTGCCAAAGGTGCGGACGAAGTCGCCGCCAAGATTCGTGAAATCGGTGAAGAAAACAATGTCGTGATGCTGGAAGCGCCGCCGCTTGCACGTGCCCTGTTCCGTCATGCAGAACTCGGCGATGAAATTCCGGAAGCGCTGTACATCGCAGTGGCCGAAGTGCTGGCCTATGTGTTCCAGTTGCGCGCTTTCTCCAAGCATGGCGGCATGCGTCCGGCAAAGCCGAGCGATCTGGACGTGCCACCGGAACTCGATCCTCTTAACCCTTCTGCAGATGACGCGGATACGAATGGCCTGCCACAATGAATAGTCTGAGAATGCCAGCCTGGCTGTCAGGTACGAACTCGAAAGCGATCGCTGCGCCGATCCTCATCATCATGATGCTGTCGATGATGGTGTTGCCGTTGCCGGCGATCGTGCTCGACATGTTCTTCAGCTTCAATATCGCGCTGTCGATCATCGTGCTGTTGACGGCGCTCTACACGATCAAGCCGCTGGATTTCATGGTGTTCCCGACCGTGCTTCTGGTCAGCACAATGTTGCGCCTGTCGCTGAACGTCGCTTCCACGCGCGTGGTGTTGACCGAAGGTCACAATGGTCCCGACGCAGCCGGCAAGGTGATCGAGGCATTCGGTCACTTCCTGATCGGCGGTAATTACACGGTCGGTATCGTCGTCTTCGTCATCCTGACGATCATCAACTTCACTGTCGTGACGAAGGGTGCGGGCCGTATTGCCGAAGTCGGCGCACGTTTCGCACTGGATGCAATGCCGGGCAAGCAGATGGCGATCGACGCCGATCTGAATGCCGGTTTGATCGGAGAACAGGAAGCACGCCTGCGTCGCACGCAGGTCGCACAAGAGGCCGAATTCTACGGCGCGATGGACGGTGCCAGTAAATACGTCCGCGGGGATGCCATTGCCGGCATCATCGTCACCGTCATCAATGTCATCGGCGGTCTGGTGGTCGGCATGATCCAGCACGATATGGCTTTCGGCGATGCGCTGGAAAACTATACATTGCTGGCAATCGGTGACGGCCTGGTCGCGCAGATTCCGTCGCTGATCATTTCCACTGCGGCCGGTATCATCGTGTCGCGTGTGGCGAGCGAGCAGGATATCGGTGGTCAGTTGTTCGGTCAGTTGTTCGCCAAACCGCAAGTGCTGTACATCACCGCCGCCATTATCGGCGGCATGGGTCTGATTCCGGGCATGCCACACATTGCATTCCTGTTCCTCGCAGGCGTACTTGGCGGAGCAGGCTACATGCTGTCGCAGCGCCTGAATAAAACGCCGGAAATGGAACCGGAAATTACCGCTCCGCCCGAAGCCGCACCGGAAGTCGAAGAGGCGACCTGGAAAGACATCGTACAAGTCGATACGCTGGGACTGGAAGTCGGCTATCGGCTGATTCCGCTGGTCGACAAGACGCAAAACGGCGAGTTGCTGCGTCGTATCAAGGGCATCCGCAAGAAGTTCGCGCAGGAAGTCGGTTTCCTGTCGCCGTCCGTGCACATTCGCGACAATCTCGAATTGAAGCCGTCCGCCTATCGCATCACGCTGAAAGGCGTGGAAGTCGGTAGCGGCGAAGCGCTTGCAGGCCAGTTCCTCGCCATCAATCCGGGTATGGTCAGCGGCACGTTGCCGGGACCGACCACCAGCGATCCGGCATTCGGCCTTCCTGCAACGTGGATCGACTCAACCATGCGTGAGCAGGCGCAGGGAATGGGCTACACGGTCGTCGATGCCGGTACGGTCGTTGCGACACATCTGAATCACCTGATCACCACACATGCGGCCGAACTGCTCGGTCGTCAGGAAGTCCAGCAGTTGCTCGATCACCTGACGAAAGAGTCGCCGAAGCTGGTCGAAGATCTGGTGCCGAAACTGGTGCCGTTGTCGACCCTGCAAAAGGTATTGCAGAACCTGCTGGCCGAAGGTGTTCATATTCGCGACATGCACACCATTATCGAGACGATGACCGAACACGCCGCCTACACGCAGGACGTCAACGAACTGACCGCGCTGGTGCGCGTGGCGCTGGGTCGCGCCATCGTTCAGCAGTTGTTCCCATCGACCAACGAGCTGTCTGTCATGACGCTGGACAGTCGCCTTGAACGCTTGTTGACGCAGGCGCTGCAATCGAGTGGTCCGGAAGGTTCCGGTATCGAACCCGGACTGGCCGACACGATTGCGGCTCAGGCCGAAGCGGCGACACGCCAGCAGGAAAAAATGGGATTGACGCCGGTACTGCTGGTGCCGGCGCAACTAAGAACACTGCTGGCGCGCTTCCTGCGCCGCGCATTGCCGGAATTGAAAGTGCTGTCGCACGCAGAAGTGCCGGATTCAAAAACGATCAGAGTAACTAGCTTAGTCGGAGGACAGGTATGAACGTCAGAAAATTTACCGCAAGTACGTCGAGAGAAGCGTGGCGCATGGTGCGCGAAGCACTTGGTCCGGATGCGGTCATCCTCTCCAACCGCACCGTGGATGGCGGTGTCGAAATTCTGGCGCTCGCTGGTGAGGACATGGCCTCGCTGGCAGAACCGGTTGTCGAAAGACCGGCCATTTCGGCACAAACATTGTCCGTGCTGGCACCGAAAAAGACAGAACGCAAAACGGCAACTGCGGAAGCTCCGGCATTGTCATTCAATGCACAGTCTGCGGTCATTGCTCCGCAGATTGCAGTTAATCCGCCTGTCGTTGCACCGGTTGCGGTGCCAGATGTCAATCGCGATGAATTGAACAATCTGATGAGCGAAATCCGTTCGATGCGCGGCATGCTGGAAGTACAACTGGCCGAACTCGCATGGAGTGGCGATCAGCAAAAACGCGAACCTGCCAAATCGAGTGTCCTGCGCGAAATGCTGGCAGCAGGTTTCAGCGCCAGTCTCGCACGCTACATGATCGAGCGGATGCCGGCCGGCGCAACACACCAAGGCGGCATGGACTGGATCAAATCGGTCTTGACGCGCAATCTGGCGACCATCGGCAATGAAAACGAGATTCTCGAAAAAGGCGGCGTCTACGCACTGGTCGGCCCGACCGGTGTCGGCAAGACCACGACGACAGCCAAACTGGCAGCACGCTGCGTGATGCGTCACGGTCCAGGCAAGCTCGCGTTGATCACGACCGATGGTTATCGTATCGGCGGTTACGAACAACTGCGTATCTACGGCAAAATCCTTGGCGTCATGGTGCATTCGGTCCGTGATGAAGCGGACCTGCGCATCGCGCTCGACGAATTGAAAGGCAAGCACACCGTATTGATCGATACGGTTGGCGTCAGCCAGCGCGACAAGATGGTCGCCGAGCAGATCGCCATGCTGTCGGCTGCGGGCAGCCAGGTGAAACGCCTGCTGTGCCTGAACGCCACCTCGACCGGTGAAACATTGAACGAAGTCGCACGCTCCTATATGGGCGATGGCCTTGCCGGCTGCATATTGACCAAACTGGATGAAGCTGCAACCATTGGCAGTGCACTGGATGTCACCATTCGGCAGAAATTGAACTTATACTACGTAGCCAATGGACAACGTGTACCGGAAGATCTGCATGTCGCCAATCAGCAGTATCTGATTGACCGTGCATTCAAACTGAAGCGCGAGACGGCGCCGTTCCAGTTCAACGATGCGGAAATTCCGCTGGTGATGGCAAATACGGCACGGGCAATGAAGGATAAAAGTTTGCGTGAGGTGATTCTTGGCTAGTTTCGAATGTGATCAGGCCGAAGGTTTGCGGCGGATGCTCGCCGGACCGAAACCGCGCATTTTCACGTTTCTGTCCGCCACATCGGTTGCGGAAAAAAGCACGATGCTGGTCAACCTCGGTGCATCCCTTGCCGCTGGTGGCAGCGATGTCGTGCTGCTGGACGCCTGCGCGTCGCAGGATGGGATCGCGCGCCGCATGGGAGCGGAACCGCAGGCGACGCTGCTCGATGTCGCACGTCAACAGCGGGCATTCGATCAGGTTGTGCAATCGATGCCGCAGGGATTCGGACTTGTTTCGCTGACCGGAGGATCATTGTATGCGGCGACACATGATGCCGATCAATTGCGTCGTCTCACAAATACCTTTGGCGTACTGGCATCGCAAACCGACGTTCTGATCGTCGATGCCGAACTGGATGAGAATGACGCTCTGCCGATCGCCGCGATGGCAAGCGGCGACATCGTTGTGCAGGTATCGCCCGCAGCTGCCTCCATCAAGGAAGCCTATTCGCTGATCAAGCGGCTCAATGCGCAAGTGGGACGCCGTCCTTTCGGCATTCTCGTGACTGGCGCCGATGAGCGCGAGGCGGAAATTGTCTATCAAAACATGGCGCAGGCCGCGAGCCGCTATCTCGCCGTACAACTCTTTTCCATCGGTTCGGTACCGACCGACGATCAGGTAACACGAGCAGCGCGCCTTGGTCGGGCGGTGATCGATGCCTTCCCCATGGCGGGCGCTTCGGTCGCATTCCGGCGTCTGGCGGAACGATTTGCCTTGCCTGTGCAGGGCGTCGGCTTCGGAGCCTGATTCATATGTACACAGCTGCCGGAAAATCGGACAAGGACTATCTGCTCGGCGAGCATGCACCACTCGTCAAGAAGCTGGCGCACCAGATGAAAGCAAAATTGCCGCCGAGTGTCGAGGTCGATGATCTGATTCAGGCCGGCATGATCGGTCTGCTCGATGCCGTCAATCGTTACGAAGAAACGCACGGCGCGCAATTCGAAACCTATGCAGTGCAGCGCATACGCGGTGCCATGCTCGACGAACTGCGCAGCAGCGACTGGATGCCGCGCAGCATGCGGCAGAACATGCGCAAGATCGAGGTCGCCATGAACACGTTGCAACAGCAACTGGGACGCGCACCGAATGAAAGCGAAGTCGCACGCCAGCTCAAGCTGTCGCTGGCGGAATATCAGGACCTGCTGAGCGATGGCGGCGGCCATCAACTGGTGTACTACGAGGATTTTCACGATAGCGAAGACAACGAGCATTTTCTCGATCGCTATTGCACGGATGCGTCGCCTGATCCGTTGCAGAATCTGATGAACACGGGTTTTCGGTCAGCAGTCATTTCTGCCATCGAAGCCTTGCCCGAGCGGGAAAAAATCCTGATGGGCCTGTACTACGAGCAGGAAATGAACCTGAAGGAAATCGGCGCCATCATGGGCGTCACCGAGTCACGCGTATCACAACTACATAGCCAGGCGATTGCCCGGATGCGTGCAAATCTAAGGGAGAAGGCGTGGACTGGGGTAGCTTAATTGGTATCGTTCTCGCTCTCGGCGGCATTCTCGTCGGGCAGTTGCTGGAAGGCGGCAAGCTTGGTTCCCTGATCCAGCCTGCGGCCTTCATCATTGTTTTCGTCGGGACGATTGGTGCCGTGTTGTTGCAGAGTGGCTGGCGCAATTTTTCCCAGGGCGTGAAAATGGCCGGTCTGGTCTTCCGGCCGAAGCATGACGATTATGCTGATCTGATTCGTGACATTACCAGCTGGAGCGTGATTGCGCGGCGCGAAGGCTTGCTCAGTCTGGAGCGCGTTATCAAGGACGTCGACGACAGTTTTATCGAACACGGCCTGCGTCTGATTGTCGATGGCGTCGAGCCGAAAAAGCTGCGCGAAGTGCTGGACATGGAAATTTCCGCCTACGAAACGAAGCAGCGTCTCGCGATCAAGATTTGGGAAGCCGCTGGCGGCTATGCGCCGACCATCGGCATCCTGGGCGCGGTACTGGGCCTGATTCATGTGATGGAAAATCTGTCGGATCCGAGTCGTCTCGGTAGCGGCATTGCCGTTGCCTTCGTCGCGACGATCTATGGCGTCGGTTTTGCCAATCTGGTTTTCCTGCCGATCTCCAGCAAACTCAAGGCACTGGTCAGTCGCGATATCTTCAAGCGTGAAATGCTGGCCGATGCCTTTTCCGGCATTGCATCCGGCGACAATCCTCGCTTGATCGAAGAGCGGATGAACATTTATCTGACGTAACGGCACAGCCGTTCATCGTCCGACCGGACCTCTCCATGGCACGCAAAAAACACGAAGAAGAACACGAAAACCATGAGCGGTGGCTGGTGTCCTACGCCGATTTCATCACGCTGCTGTTCGCCTTCTTTGTCGTCATGTACGCCATCTCGTCGGTCAACGAGGGCAAGTACCGTATTCTCTCCAACTCTCTCGGTGTCGCCTTTAGCGGTTTGAAGCCGCAAGCGCCGGCGATGAAGGATCCGGTCGATGCGACGCACTCGATCATCCCGCTACCGACGGCGGCACCTTCACGCGCAGCAGACGCTGCAGTCAAGAAGGAGCGGGCGCAGATGACGAACATCGCACGCGAATTGCTGAAGGCGATGGCGCCATTGATCAGCCAAGGGAAGGTGCGCGTGACGCAAACCAACCGCGGCGTCAGCGTCGAGATCAACGCGAGCGTGCTGTTTGCGCCGGGTGAAGCAAAGCTGAGCGAACAGTCGGAGACCGCATTGCGTGCCGTCGCAAAAGTGCTGACCAAGGTAGGCAACGATATTCAGGTGGAAGGGCACACCGACAATGTGCCGATCAATACCGCCATGTTTCCATCCAACTGGGAACTCTCTGCCGTCCGCGCCAGCAGCGTGGTACGACTGTTTCTTGATAGCGGCATCGACGAAAAGCGGTTGGTCGCGATGGGACATGCGGCGAACCAGCCGGTGGCTTCCAACGACACGCCGGAAGGCCGTTTGCGCAATCGCCGCGTGCAACTGATGATCCTGTCCGGATTACCGGAAACGGTGACAGAAGTGCCGGTCCTGCCGGACTGATCGCTGGTAGCGAATGAATTGCAGATTCGGGATCGTTGAAATATCGATCCTTCATCTTGTCAGTGCCGGAACTTTCCGTTTTTCGAAATGATCGTGAGATCCACGTAATCCGAACCGGCGTGCTGACGTGGACCGAAGCGCACGACAAAGCCGCCGGCATCATAAGCCGACATCGATTCCACCGCCTTGATGAATCCATCACGTGTCAGGTTTGGTCCTGCGCGACGCAAGCCTTCCACCAGCACCTTCGCTGCGACAAAACCTTCCAGGCTGACGTAGCCTTCGCTTTCGCCCGGTTTGACGAAGAGGTGCTTGTATTCCTTGACGACCGGGTTCACGTCGTCCCACGGTGCGACCATCACCTGGGATATCTGCACGCCGACGCCGTCAGGTCCGAGCTCACGTGCCAGTGCCTGACTGCCGACGAATGAAATATTCCAGAATAATGGTTGTACACCTTGCGCTTTCATCGCCTTGATGAAGGCTGCGCATGATGTGTAGGCGGAGATCATCACGACCGCCTGCGCGTCGCTTTGCCGGATCTTGTTGACCGCATCGGCCACATCGGTGCTGTTACGTTCCACGGTGCCCATGCCGACCACTTCCAGATTGCGGTTCTTGAGTGCGCGCATGACGCCATCGAGTCCCGTCTTGCCATACGCATCGTTCTGGTAAAACACGGCGATACGCTTGAACGAGAGTGTCGTCAGATGCTGGATGATCTTTTCCGTTTCCTCGAAATAGCTGGCGCGGATGTGGAAGATGTTGCGGTTGAACGGTTCGCGCAGCGACTGTGCGCCGGTGAATGGGGCGAAAAATGGAATTTGCGCCTGCGACACGGCGGGCAGCGAGGCATTGGAAGTCGGCGTGCCGACATAGCCGAACAAGGCAAACGCACGATCCTGTTCGATCAGCTGCTTGGTATTCGCCGCAGCACGTTCGGCCTCGTAGCTGTCGTCCAGCGTCTTCAGCACAATCTTTCTGCCATAGACACCGCCTTGCGCATTGATGGCGTCGAAGTACGCTCGCGCACCGTCACGCATGCCTTCACCCAGCTCCTTGGCGGCACCGCTCAGTGCTGCCGACTGACCAAGGATAATGGTGGTGGGAGTAACGCCGGTTTCGGCACGACAGACCAGATTGATACAAAGAAGCGAGACGACTGCAATTGCTTGACGAGCGTGCATATCAGGACCCTTCATTCACCAACGGTTTGGCAGATCGCGCAGCCAGGCTAGAGTGTGGCGGCTGTCGGAATGGCGGTGTTGCTATGCAGAAATTAAACTACCGGCATGGCCAATGCAATTGAATTTTTATGACGATGGGATGACGACAGTGAATACAGCGGTCAAACCATGACAAATTGATCACGAAGATGCGGATAACCGCTCTGAAAACACGCCCTGAACGGGACATCTTGCCAACAAATTAACTGGCGCGCCGTTTATCGCGTCGATGTGCCAGCTTGCGCGTCAATTTGCCGAGTTGCCGGTAAAGATTGCCGTACCCGCGATGCCATTTCCTGACGGCCCTGTATTGTCGGACCACCGTCCCGACATCACCTCGCGAGACGGGGCCCGTCAACGCTTGTTCCGGTCCTGACTGCAAGACATTCTCGGCGGTTTCGCGTACCAGCGTTGCCATGATTTTCAGTGCGTCATCACGTGACATGCCGGCTTCGACGTAGGTTTGTACAGCTGTGTCCAGCAGTGTGACCATGTAGTTGGATGCGAAAACTGCGCCCGCGTGATAGAGGGTTTTCTTCTGGCGATCGATGTGCACGAAATGTGCACCGACGGCGGTGAAGAGTGGATTCAGTAAATCGATGGCGCGCTGGTCGCCTTCAACGCCGCAATAGGTGCCGGCAAATGCGCGCACGACTTTTTCAGGCTGTGCAAAGCTGCGGATTGGATGAACGGAAGCGATCGCAGCGCCTGCGTGTTGGGCCTGTTCCAGAATAGAGGAGGGTGACGCGCCGCTACAGTGAAAGACGATGCTGTTTTTCGTCAGGCAACCCGACGCGGCAAGTGCAGCACTGCACGCTGCAATCTGATCGTCAGGCGGTGCAATCAGCACGAAGTCGGCCGGACGCAAATCGTCGAAACCGGCGACAACGCGACCGGCACCGATGAACTGCACCGCAGATCTGGCGCTTTCGACCGATCGGTTCAACACGTCTCCGATTGCGAACGTATCGTTCAAATGCCATAACCTTGCCAGCGTCTGGCCGACTTTGCCGCATCCGATGATGGTGAGCGTTCTGGTCATGGCGAGGTGTGGTCAGGCGCTGGCTTGTTCCAGCTCTTCCTGCAACTGCAACCACTGAGCTTCCATTTCCGCTACTTCCTTCGTGTAGAAAGTCTGGTCTGCGAGTAACTGTTTCAACTCTTTCTTCTTCGACGCGTCGTAGATGAGCGGATCGGCCAGTTTTTCATCGACAGATGCTTTTTGCGCCTGACGTTTGGCGAGTTGCTCTTCGAGTTTTTTCAGCTTGGCTTCGATCGGTTTGCGTTTCGCAGCCAGTTTTTGGCGTTCTTCGGCTTCCTGCTTTTTCTGTTCTTTTTTGTCGACTTGCGCGGAGGTGGTTTTGGACGGCGCAACGGCGCTCGCCGATTTCTCTGCAACCGGTGGCAACGCCGCATCTGTGCCGGCGTTCTTCGCAGCGAGTTTGGTCTTGAACAGCCAATCCTTGTAGTCGTCCAGATCGCCGTCGAACGGCTGCAGCTTGCCGTCGGCAACGATGATGAACTGATCGGTAGTGGCACGCAGCAGATGGCGATCATGCGAGACGACGACCAGCGTGCCTTCGAACTGTGCCAGCGCCATCGTCAACGCTTCGCGCGTTTCCAGATCCAGATGGTTGGTCGGTTCATCGAGCAGCAGCAGGTTGGGGCGTTGCCACACGATCAGCGCCAGCGCAAGACGCGCTTTTTCACCACCGGAAAACGGTGCGATCTTGCTGGTGACCATCGTGCCGTTGAAGTTGAAGCTGCCGAGGAAGTTGCGCAGTTCCTGTTCACGTACGGTCGGTGCGATGTGCGCCAGATGCCACAGCGGTGATTCTTCGTGGCGCAGCATTTCGACCTGATGCTGCGCGAAGTAGCCGATTGCGAGACCTTTGCCGAGTTGCGATGAACCGTTCAACGGATCGAGCTCGCCGGCGATGGTCTTGATCAGCGTCGATTTACCCGCACCGTTGACACCCAGCAGGCCGATGCGCTGACCGATCTGCAGCGAGAAATTGATGCCGGAGACGATTTTCTTTTCGGTGATCGAATAGTCTTTTTCATTCTCGATGCGGTAACCAGCGTCCACGTCTTCCATTACCAATAATGGATTCGGCGCATTGGCCGGTTCGCGGAACTCGAACGAGAATTCGGCAGCGGCACGCAATGGAGCCAGTTCTTCCATCTTGGACAAGGCTTTCATCCGGCTTTGTGCCTGACGTGCCTTGCTGGCTTGCGCCTTGAAGCGGTTGATGAACGATTCCAGATGCGCGCGCTGACGGGTTTGTTTTTCCAGCGCACTTTGCGCCAGGATCATTTGCGCGGCACGCTGACGTTCGAAACCGGAGTAGTTGCCGGAATACCGTTTCAGTTTGCGCTCGTCGATATGCACGATCACGTTGACGACGCCGTCGAGGAAATCGCGATCATGTGAAATGACAAGCAGCGTGCCGGCATAGCGCTTCAGCCAGTCTTCCAGCCAGATGATCGCGTCCAGATCCAGATGGTTGGTCGGTTCATCGAGCAGCAGCAGGTCGGAAGGGCACATCAGTGCCTGCGCCAGGTTCAAACGCATGCGCCAGCCGCCGGAAAAACTTGCAACCGGTTGATCCATCTGCGCCATCGTGAAGCCGAGGCCGATCAGCAATTGTTCCGCGCGCGGACGCACGGTATAGGCATCGGCATCGGCCAGCGCGCTGTACAGTTCGCCGATCAGCGTGCCGTTGTCGGCAGTGTCCGGTTCGCTTTCGAGAAAGGCGAGTTCTTCTTCCAGGCGACGCAGCGTCACGTCACCATCGATCGCATAGTCGATGGCTGAACGTTCCAGCGGCGGGGTTTCCTGCGCGACGTAAGCGACGCGCCATTTGGACGGGAAATCGATCGTGCCCTGATCCGCATGCAGTTCGCCGCGCAGCATGCCGAACAGACTGGATTTGCCGGCGCCATTGGCACCGATCAAGCCGATCTTGTCGCCCGGGTTGAGTGTGACATCGACATTGTCGAGCAGCGGCTTGATGCCGCGCATGAGGGAAACTTGCTGAAAACGGATCATGGGAGTGTTCGGCGGGCGACGATCGGTTGCCGTCCGCGTGCTTCTTTATTCAATGAGTTAAAAATGGCTGCAATATCTGCAGTCCGAAAACGAGGTAATACGGTTGTCGTCCGTCGCGAATGCCTCTTGTCTATGCATTCAGCGCCGCCGAATGATGTGCTGTGTGCGTGATTTTATAGAACCAACCGCAAGCAAATCAGCGCAGTTGATCGGCAGTAATCAGGAACACCATATCGTCGCCGGCGCTGGTCGTCAGCCAAGTCAGGTCGATATCGGGAAATGCGGCTTCTGCATAGGCACGTTCGTTGCCGATTTCAACCATCAGCAAACCTTTTGGTGTCAGGCGCTTGGCGGCACCTGCGACGATCTTGCGCACCAGATCCATGCCGTCGTCGCCACCTGCCAATGCGATCTGTGGCTCGCGAAGATATTCCGGTGGCAGTTTTTTCATGGATGCCGAATTGACATACGGCGGGTTGGTGATGATCAGGTCGTATTTGTTTTCCGGCACGTTCTCGTACAGGTCGGACTCGATCAACGTGATCCGGTCATTCAGATCGTAATCGTCGACATTGCGTTTCGCCACGGCGAGCGCATTTGATGAAATATCGACCGCATCGATCTGTGCGTTCGGAAAAGCGTCGGCCAGCATGATCGGCAGGCAGCCTGAACCGGTACACAGTTCGAGGATGTTGGTGACTGTTTCCGGGTTGTTGATCCACGGCGAGAACTGGTCGGGAATCAGTTCCGCGATGAACGAGCGCGGCACGATCACTCGTTCGTCAACGTAGAAACGATAACCGCCGAGCCAGCCTTCATGCGTGATGTAAGCAGCAGGAATGCGCTGCACCGCGCGGCGATCGATGACTTTCAGCACGGCGTCGACTTCGTCCTGCAGCAGTCTGGCGTCGAAGAATGGCTCCAGCTTGTCCAGCGGCAGCTTCAGCGTGTGCAGGATCAGATACGCGGCCTCATCCAGCGCATTGGCGCTACCGTGACCGAAAAACAGTTTCTCGGTATTGAAGAGCGTGACCGCGTAGCGCAGCAGGTCGCGGATGGTGGAGAAATCGTTTGGCGTGGTAATCGGCATGGCGTGACAGTCAAGAGAGCGGACATTCGGGGGAAATGTCCGTGCGCGCAGTACAGTGTGCTGTGCGAGATTCGATAGATGATTCGATAAAGCTGCGACCAGCGACATATTGCGCCGGTCGCTGGTGCGGTTACAACAGCAGGTTTTCCATCGTCTTGCGATAGATGTTCTTCAGTGGATCGATAAAGCGTACTTCGATGTGTTCGTCGATCTTGTGGATGCTGCCGTTCGGTGGTCCGAATTCGACAACCTGTGGGCAAATCTGTGCAATAAAGCGGCCATCCGACGTGCCGCCGGTGGTCGACAGTTCGGTCGTCACGCCGGTTTCGTTCTGAATTGCGTTGCCGATCGCATCGCTCAAGGTGCCTTTCGGCGTCAGGAATGGATAACCGCTGATCGACCACTTCAGGTCGTATTCCAGGCCATGCTTGTCGAGGATCGCGTGTACACGTTGTTGCAGCCCTTCGACCGTGCTGGCGGTGCAGAATCGAAAATTGAAGTCGATCACGACATCGCCCGGAATCACGTTCGATGCCCCGGCGCCGCCGTGAATGTTCGACACTTGCCAGGACGTCGGCAGATAGTATTCGTTGCCGTCGTCCCATTTTTCCGCGACCAGTTCGGCCAGTGCCGGTGCGCACTGATGAATCGGATTGCGCGCCAGTTGCGGATAGGCGATGTGGCCTTGCACGCCTTTGACGATCAACTTGCCGGACATGCTGCCACGGCGACCGTTCTTGATCATGTCGCCGAGCACATTGGCGGATGTCGGTTCGCCGACGATGCAATAGTCGAGTTGCTCGCCACGTGCTTTCAGCGCATTGCAGACGATGACGGTGCCATCGGTTGCCGGACCTTCTTCGTCGCTGGTGATCAGAAATCCGATCGAGCCTTTGTGATCCGGATGCGCCTGCACGAATTCTTCTGCGGCGACGACCATCGCGGCAATTGACGTCTTCATGTCGGCCGCGCCGCGACCGTACAGTTTGCCGTCGCGTTGCGTCGGCTGGAACGGCGGCGACGTCCATTGGTCGAGCGGGCCGGTCGGCACGACATCGGTGTGACCGGCAAAAACCAACAGCGGTTGCGCTGATCCCTTGCGTGCCCACAGATTGGTCACGCCGCCAGATGCGATGGTTTCGCAGGTAAATCCGAGCGGTTCCAGCAGGTCGATCAGGCGCGCCTGACAACCGTTGTCCAGCGGTGTGACGGAGGAGAGGGCGATCAGTTCTTCGGTCAGTGCGAGCGTCTTGCTCATAAAATCATTTCTTGAAAATTTGTTGGTAGGCGTCGGCGGTAAAACCGACGCTGGCTTTTCCTGCTCCCGACAAGACAGGACGCTTGATCACGGAAGGCGATTCCAGCATCAGCGCCATCGCGCTTTTGTCATCGTTGACGGCTGCTTTTTGTTCGTCGGTCAGATTGCGCCAGGTTGTGCCTTTGCGGTTGACCAGCACGTCCCAAGACACATCATGCAGCCAGCCTGCGATCAGTTCGCGCGTGATGCCGTTTTTCTTGAAATCGTGGAAGGTGTAGTCGATGCCATTTGCATCGAGCCAGGTACGCGCTTTCTTGACGGTGTCGCAGTTCGGTATGCCGTAGAGGGTGATGCCCATGATTACATTTTCAGTGTGAATTCGGTGAAATTGGCACCTTGCTCTTCCTGTGGCTCTTCCAGTTCAACCTTTTTCGCTGAATTGTTGAGCAGCCAGTACAGATTGCTGGCGGAATCGGCATACGCCATTGCTTCTTCCTGCGTGACGACACCATCCTTGATCAGGGTCAGCAATGCCTGTTCAAACGTTTGCGAACCGGCGGACATGCTGTTTTCGATCGCTTCCTTGATTTGCGAAATTTCGCCTTTTTCGATCAGTTCGGAAATATGCGGTGTATTCAACATGACTTCCACCGCTGCACGCCGACCGCCGCTGATCGATGGCAGCAGGCGTTGCGACACAATGCCACGCAATGTGGACGACAGATCGTTCAGCAGGGACTGGCGGGTTTCGAGCGGGAAGAAATTGATGATTCGGGTCAGCGCCTGATAGCTGTTGTTCGCGTGCAGCGTGGCGATGACCAAATGACCGGACTGCGCATAGGCAAGTGCGGCCGACATCGTGTCCTTGTCGCGGATTTCGCCGATCATGATGCAGTCGGGTGCCTGGCGCAGCGCATTCTTCAGTGCTATACGCAGATCGCCGGCATCATTGCCGATTTCGCGCTGATTGACGATGGAACGCTTGTTCTTGAACAGGAATTCGATCGGGTCTTCCAGCGTCAGGATGTGGCCGGTTTTCAGCGCATTGCGGTGATCGAGCATGGACGCGATCGTTGTCGATTTGCCGGAGCCGGTCGCACCGACAACCAGTAGCAGGCCGCGTTTTTCCATGACCAGATCGGCAAGTACAGGCGGTAGTTGCAAACCGTCCAGCGCCGGAATGTCGCCAGGAATGTAACGCAGCACGGCAGAGATGCTGCCGCGCTGGCGAAACGCCGACAGGCGGAAGCTGCCAATGCCGGCAACCGGGATGCCGATGTTGAGCTCGTTCTCGCGTTCGAGTTCTTCCAGCTTGGCGGCAGAAACCATTTCACCCAGCAGCGACATGATCGCGTTCTGATCGAGCTTCTGCTGATTGATCGGGACGAGCTGGCCGTCGATCTTGATATGGATCGGCGAATTGACTGCGATAAACAAGTCGGATGCTGCTTTTTCCTTCATCAGAAGAAATAACCGATCCATTGCCATGGCTGTCCCGTTCAGGTTGGTGGATGAATGTGTAGCGTGTTCCGTCCTGGTGGACGATAGAGGTTCCGTCCGGATCAGTCGCGCAGCAGTTCGTTGATTGCTGTTTTCGAACGCGTTTGCGCATCGACACGTTTGACGATGACCGCGCAGTACAGGCTGTATTTGCCGTCTGCGGAGGGCAGGTTGCCCGACACCACGACGGAACCGGCCGGAATGCGACCGTAGGTAACTTCGCCGGTCGCACGATCGTAAATCTTGGTCGACTGGCCGATGTACACGCCCATCGAGATGACCGAGTTTTCTTCGACGATCACGCCTTCGACGATCTCCGAACGCGCACCGATGAAGCAGTTGTCTTCGATGATGGTCGGGTTGGCTTGCATTGGCTCTAGAACACCGCCGATGCCGACGCCGCCGGACAGGTGAACGTTCTTGCCGATCTGTGCGCACGAACCGACTGTCGCCCATGCATCGACCATCGAGCCTTCATCGACGTAACCGCCGATGTTGACGAACGACGGCATCATGATGACGTTCTTGCCGATGAAGCTGCCATGACGCGCCACCGCAGGCGGCACCACGCGGAAGCCCCCTTTGGCGAAATCTTCTGCGGTGTAGTTGGCGAACTTGTTCGGTACTTTGTCGTAGAACTGCAGGTTGTCGCCGGCAGGCATGGCGACGTTGTCTTCCAGACGGAACGACAGCAGCACGGCTTTCTTTACCCATTGATTGACGACCCATGCGCCGCTGTCTTTTTGCGCAACGCGCAGCGTACCTTGATTCAGTTGATCGATGACATGGGCGACCGCATCACGGACTTCCGCAGGTGCACTTTTAGGGGAAAAGTCGGCGCGGTTTTCCCAGGCTTGATCGATGATTTTTTCGAGTTGTTGAGTCATGTCTTTGCTTTGTTGATTGAATAGAGAATGAATAAATGCGCCGCAATTGAAAAGGGAACGGAAATCAGGCAGCCAGTTTCCTGCAGAATTCGACAATGCGTTGCGCAGCTTCCAGGCATTCGTCCACTTCCGCAACCAGCGCCATGCGCACACGATTACGCCCCGGATTGATGCCATGCGCCTCGCGACCCAGATAACTGCCAGGCAGAACCGTCACATTATATTCGGCATACAGACGCTTCGCGAATTCGACATCGTCGATTGCCGCCAGTTTGTCGACCTTGGCCCACAGATAGAAGCCGGCGTCAGGCAAGGCGACATCGACGACTTCCTGCAATAGAGGCGTGACCTGGCTGAATTTGGCGATGTATTTCTGGCGATTTTCGATGACGTGTTGTTCATCGTTCCAAGCAGCGATCGACGCGCTTTGTACCGACGGGCTCATCGCACTGCCGTGATAGGTGCGGTACAGCAGGAATTTTTTCAGGATTTCCGCGTCGCCGGCGACGAAGCCGGAACGCATGCCCGGCACGTTCGAGCGTTTTGACAGGCTGGAGAAACCGATCAGCCGCGGATAACCTGTGCGGCCAAGCTTGTGTGCGGCTTCCAGCCCGCCGAGCGGTGCCCCGGATTTGAAATAAATTTCGGAATAGCATTCATCCGCAGCGATCACGAAGCCGTAACGATCCGACAACGCAAACAATTCCTTCCAGTCGTCCAGCGTCAGCACAGCGCCGGCAGGATTGCCCGGTGAGCAGACATAAACCAGTTGCACACGTGACCACGCCTCTGGCGTCACGCTGGAAAAATCGGGCGCAAAGTTGCGCGCCGGATCGCAATTGACGTAATACGGTTCCGCACCAGCCAGATAGGCAGCGCCTTCATAGATCTGGTACAGCGGATTCGGACACATCACCAGTGCGTTTTTGCTCGGGTCGACGACGGTCTGCGCCAGCGCAAACAACGCTTCGCGCGAACCGTTGACCGGCAATACTTGTGTCGCGATATCGAGTTTCGGCAAACCGTAACGGCGTTCCAGCCAGCCGGCGATGGTCGCGCGCAGCGCGTCGGTGCCGGCGGTGGTCGGATAGGTCGCCAGGCCGTCCAGATTATCGGCCAGTGCCTTCTGGATAAATGCAGGTGTCGGATGCTTGGGTTCACCGATGCCGAGACTGATCGCGCGGTAATTCGCGTTCGGCGTAACGCCGGCAAACAATTGCTTCAGTTTTTCAAACGGATACGGTTGCAGCTGATTCAGGAGTGGATTCACGGCAGAAGTGTGTGATGAATGCGTGGTTCAAAGTGGCAACATTATACCGCCGCTCCGGGTCAAGGCTGCAGGATGACTTAGGCAGGTTTCAAATGCTTGGAATCGTTGTCTGCAATGCTATGATTAGTCCCTTTTGCGGGCAGCGTTGCCGCATCAAGCCAACTGTTTTTGTCGCATATTCTTTGGAACGGTCGATAACGTGCGTTTAACTTCCATTAAATTATCGGGATTCAAGTCTTTCGTAGATCCGACGAATTTCCAGGTGCCAGGTCAACTTGTCGGTGTAGTCGGCCCTAACGGCTGCGGCAAGTCCAATATTATCGATGCGGTGCGCTGGGTCCTCGGCGAATCCAAGGCATCGGAATTGCGCGGCGAATCGATGCAGGACGTGATTTTCAACGGCACCACGCACCGCAAGCCGGCCGGCCGTTCGTCGGTGGAATTGGTATTCGACAATGGCGAAGGCAAGGCATCCGGCCAATGGGGGCAATACGCAGAGATTGCCGTCAAGCGCACGCTGACGCGCGACGGTACGTCGACGTATTACATCAATAATCAGGCGGTGCGCCGCCGCGATATTCAGGACATCTTCCTCGGCACCGGCCTCGGCCCGCGCGCTTACGCGATCATCGGGCAGGGCATGATTTCGCGCATCATCGAAGCGCGTCCGGAAGAGCTGCGTATTTTTCTGGAAGAGGCTGCGGGCGTATCGAAGTACAAGGAACGCCGCCGCGAAACGGAAAACCGCCTGCAGGACACGCGCGAAAACCTGCTGCGCGTCGAAGACATCCTGCGCGAACTGAATACCAATCTGGAAAAGCTGCAAGGCCAGGCTGCCGTTGCACAGAAATTTCACGAGCTGCAAGCCGATCAGGACGAAAAGCAGAAGCTGCTTTGGCTGCTGCGCAAGAACGAAGCGAAGACCGAGCAGGAAAAATTCTTCCGCGATATCGAAAAAGCGCAGATCGATCTGGAAGAGCAGACCGCCAAGTTGCGCCATGTCGAGACGGAACTCGAACACATGCGCCAGTCGCACTACGCCGCCGGCGATCGCATGCATCAGGCGCAAGGGCATCTGTACCAGACCAACTCCGAAATCGGCAGTCTGGAAGCGCAGATCAAGTTCGTCATCGAGTCGCGCAGCCGCCTGCAATCGCAACTGAATTCGCTGACCGCACAACGCGATCAATGGCAACGGCAGGGCACGCAGTATCAGGATGACCTGGTCGAAGCCGAGATGCATTTGGAAGAACAGGCAATGCGCGTCGAGCAGGCGCAGGAAATTGCGCAGCGCGAAAACGATCGCCTGCCGGCGCTGGAGCAGGCATGGCGCGAGTCGCAACTGAAAACCACCGAGTCGCGCGGGCGCATCATGCAGGCGCAACAGCAGATCGAACTCGAATCCGCGCATCAACGTAACGCTTCCAATATTCTGTCCGGCCTGACTGTCCGTCGCGAACGTCTGGCGCAGGAACAGCAAGGCTTGAATGCGCCGGACGCCACGCATCTGTCCAACCTGAAAATGCAGCTTGAAGAGAAGCAGGCGACGCTGGAAGAAGCCAGCGCGCGACTCGAAGAAGCGCAGGAACAGCAACCGAAGCTGGAAGAAGAACGTCGTGTTGCGCAGGAACTGGTCAATACCGAAACGGCGAACAACGCACAACTGGAAGCGCGTCTCGCCGCATTGAAGCAATTGCAGGAAAACGTGCAGACACAAGGCAAGGTTCAGCCATGGCTGCAGAAGCATGAGCTCGGCGAACTGCCACGCCTCTGGCAAAAACTGCATATCGATCAGGGTTGGGAAACCGCGCTGGAATCGGTGCTGCGCGAGCGTACGTCGGCACTGGAAATGTCCAATCTCGACTGGGCCAAGGCATTCTTCAACGACGCGCCGCCGGCCAAGCTGGCGTTATTCACACCGAACGCGACGTCGTCTGCCGATACGTCCGAAGCACCGGCCGGGCTGAAACCATTCATCAACCTGCTGCAACTGAATGATCCCGGCTTGCGCGCGTTGATGCAGGACTGGTTGCATAATATTTATGCAGCCGACGACGTAGCTGCGGCTTTTGTCGATCGCAACAAGCTGCCGAACGGCGCCTATTTCGTGACGAAACAAGGTCATGTCATCGGCAAATCGAGCGTGCGCTTCTATGCGTCCGATTCCGAACAGGATGGCATGCTGGCGCGCCAGCAGGAAATCGAAAACATCACCAAGCAATTACGCGCACAACACATGCTGGCCGACGAAGCGCGTTCGCGTTTTGTACGCTCCGAAGCGGCATTGACGCAAGCTACGCAACGTCTGCAGGAGATCCGCCAGCGCGTGAATACGCTGACGCAGGCGGTACATGGCTTGCAGATCGACGTGATGAAATTGTCCGAAGTGCAGGAGCGCTTCAACCAGCGCAGCACGCAGATCAGTGCCGATCTTGAGGAAATCGCCGCCCAGGAAGCTGAACAGCAGCAAATCAAGGCCGAATCGGAAGCCAAGTTCGAACAACTTGATGCCGAGCTGGCCGAACTGCAAGGCACGCATGAAGAGGGACAGACCGATTTCCTGGCAAAAGAGCAGCAGTTGAACGATGCGCGTCAACGCGTGCGCGAGCTGGAACGCGCCGCGCAGGAAGCGGAATTCAGCGAGAAGTCACAACGCAACAAGATCGAGGAACTGAAGCGCAGTATCGCGACCGCACTTGAGCAGGCCGCCCAATTGTTTGCCAACATGCAGCAGGGTTCGCTGGAACTTGAAAGCCTGGACGATCAGGCAGCGCAAGCCGGTTTGCAGACCTTGCTCGACAAACGCAGCGAACAGGAACGCGCGCTGGCCGACGCACGTCACGAACTCGACCAATTGACACAGCAATTGCGCACGCACGACGAATCGCGTTTGCAAGCCGAACGCAGCCTGCAACCGATTCGCGATCGCATCACCGAATTGCAATTGAAAGAACAGGCTGCGCGTCTGAATCAGGAGCAGTACGCCCAGCAACTGCTCGAAGCACAAGCCGACGAAGCTGCGCTGGCGGAAAAACTGAACGGCGATATTCGTCCATCCTATCTGCAAGGCGAGGTGACCCGTCTGACCAATGCAATTGCCGCATTGGGTGCGGTCAATCTTGCTGCGCTGGACGAACTGGCTACTGCATCGGAACGCAAGAACTTCCTCGATGCGCAGAACGCCGATCTGACCGAAGCGATCACGACACTGGAAGACGCCATCAGCAAGATCGACAAGGAAACACGCGATCTGTTGCAGGACACGTTCGACAAGGTCAACCATCACTTCGGCGAACTGTTCCCGATTCTGTTCGGTGGTGGTCAGGCCAAGTTGATGATGACCGGCGAAGAGATCCTCGATTCCGGCGTGCAGGTGATGGCGCAGCCGCCAGGCAAAAAAAACGCGACGATTCACCTGCTGTCGGGCGGGGAAAAGGCGCTGACGGCGACCGCACTGGTGTTCTCGATGTTCCAGTTGAACCCGGCCCCGTTCTGTCTGCTCGATGAGGTCGATGCACCGCTGGATGATGCGAACACCGAGCGTTTCTGCAACATGGTCAAGCGCATGTCGTCGCATACGCAATTCCTGTTCATCTCGCATAACAAGATCGCGATGGAAATGGCGCAGCAACTGATCGGCGTGACGATGCAGGAGCAGGGCGTGTCGCGTATCGTCGCGGTAGATATGGAATCGGCGGCGAGCTTCGCGTCGGAAGCGCAGATCGCCTGACGGAACAGAATTGAACCTGAGGAATGTTTCCTGATCGAATGGGACATTCCGGTACGAGAAATGTCTCGATTCGGTTGCCGGTTTCGGCGAGATAATCGGTACATTCCGAAGAGATTTTTTGAGCGGATCCTTGCAGGCACCGGCTTGACATGCCCGCTCGGCAACACTTACCCTAAGTGCGTTGGCACGCGGGCCGCCGCGCATCCGAAATCTTGATGCAGCCATTTCGATGGCGCACCTTTGGATCGCAAGTCCGTCGATATTGTGGATTTTTATGAATCGACCTGTTTCTCTTCATTTTTTACGCATTGCGCATCCTGCGGCGATGTCTTTCTCTTCGCATTCTTTTAGCAGAACGGTCGGTGCAGCATGACGGATCTCCAGACTAGTCTGATCGTGATCGGTGCCGTTATTGTTATCGGCGTCATCAGCTATAACAAATGGCAGGAATACAAGGCGAAGAAGAGCGTCGAACGCGCGTTTTCCTCTTCGCACGACGATGTTTTGATGGGCGTCAGCAACGTTGAGCAATCCCTTGGCGGTGAGAGACAGGAGCCGCAATTTTCACAGGCGGATTACGACACCGTTCAGCAGGAAGCCATTCAACAGGATGTGCTTGCCGACACGTCGGCAGATGTGTCGCTGGACGCCGCGGCACCGGTGGCATTCGCCCCGATTGCCGAAGAGCGGGAATTACCGGTCGACTATCTGATTGACTGCACGATTCCACTCGTATTGAATGCGCCGTTGCGTGGCGAAAAGGTTCTGGCGGCGATCCAGTCATTGCGACACGTCGGCGGCAAGTCCGTGCATTTCATCGGGCAGCACGTCGATGGCGGATGGGAAGTCATTACCGCCGGCGGCGCCTACAAGGCGTTGACGGCCGGTGTGCAACTCGCGAATCGCAGCAGCGCGTTGAACGAACTGGAATACTCGGAATTCGTGATGCGCCTGCGCCAGATCGCCGACGATTTCGACGCCGATCCCGATGTGCCGGACATGACGGAGGTCATGGCGAATGCGCGCTCGCTGCATCATTTTGTCAATGAATATGACGCCAAACTGAGTGTGAATGTGCAGTCGAATGGCGCACCGTGGTCGGTGACGACCTTGCTCGCCGCACTGGAACGACAAGGTTTCGATGTACGTCCGGAAGGCCGACTGGTCATGCCGGATGGCGATGGCGGTGTGCTGTTCTCGCTGTCGACCAATGTGACGCTGGCGGAAGAAACTACCAATCGTCTGACGCTGCTTCTGGATGTGCCGGTTGTCTCGCCTGCTCGCGACGGCTTCGGCGCGATGATCGCTTGCGCGCGCTCGCTTTCTTCGCGTCTTGACGGCACCGTCGTGGATGACGGCAGTCAGCCGTTGGCCGATGCGGCGCTGAGTGAGATTTCCGGCCAGCTCGAGGCGTTCTATGCCGACATGGAAGCGGCCGACATTCCGGCCGGCTCGACACGGGCGCTGCGTCTGTTCAATTGATCATGCAATCCGACCTGTTTGAAGCGTCGGTCAAGGATGCTCGTGCTGCCGGCGCGGCAAAGGCGGGCAAAGAGCCGGATGCGAGCGATCCGGCCGCGCGTGCCGCCTGGTTGCGCGGCGAGTTGAATCGTCATAATCACGCCTATCACGTCCTCGACAATCCGACGATTCCCGATGCCGAATACGACAAGCTGTTTGTCGAGTTGCAGGCAATCGAGGTAACTCATCCCGATCTGATCGTTCATGATTCTCCGACGCAGCGTGTCGGTGCACTCGCACTGACGGCTTTCCCGGCGGTCACGCATTCGGTACCGATGCTGTCTCTCGGCAACGGTTTTTCGGACGAAGACATCATCGCTTTCGACCGTCGCGTCAGCGAAGGCCTGGGATTGCGCAAGGACGAAAAAGCGGATGAACAGGTCGAATACGCCACCGAGTTGAAGTTCGACGGTTTGGCGATCAATCTTCGTTATGAAAAAGGTTTGCTGGTGCAAGCTGCCACGCGCGGCGATGGTGCAACTGGCGAAAACGTCACGGCCAATATCCGCACGGTGCGCGCGATTCCATTGCGACTGCATACCGACAATCCACCCGATGTGATCGACATCCGTGGCGAAGTGATGATGTACAAGGCCGATCTGGCCAAGTTGAACGCGAAGCAGCGCGATGCCGGTGCGAAGGAATTCGCCAATCCGCGCAATGCCGCTGCCGGCAGCTTGCGACAACTCGATTCCCGCATTACGGCGCAGCGTACGCTGCGATTCTTTGCCTATGGCATCGGATTGCTGGAAGGCGCAGAAATGCCGTCATCGCACTCCGCCCTGCTGGACTGGTACGCCGAACTGGGCGTGCCGGTTTGTACGGAGCGCGCCGTTGTTCGTGGTGCGCAAGGCTTGCTGGATTTTTACAAAGGTATTGGTGAGAAACGCGCAAAGCTGCCGTACGAAATCGATGGGGTTGTCTACAAGGTCAATCGCGCCGATCAACAGCGACAGCTGGGATTCGTTTCGCGTGCCCCACGTTTTGCGATTGCACACAAATTCCCGGCGGAAGAGGCGTTGACGACCGTGCAGGATATCGAAGTCCAGGTCGGACGTACCGGCGCGATCACGCCCGTTGCGCGTCTGGTGCCGGTCTCGGTCGGCGGCGTAACCGTGACGAATGCGACCTTGCACAACGAGGATGAAGTGCGACGCAAGGATATTCGTATCGGCGATACCGTGATCGTGCGACGCGCCGGTGACGTGATTCCTGAAGTCCTGTCGCATGTCGCCGAACGTCGTCCTACCGACGCACGGGAATTCGTGATGCCGGCAGTTTGTCCTGTCTGCGGCTCGCCGGTCGTACGCCTGGAAGACGAGGCGATCGCACGCTGTTCCGGCGGCTGGGTGAAATGCGCGGCGCAACGCAAGGGCGGGTTATTGCATTTTGTCTCGCGTCGCGCGATGGACATCGAAGGTCTCGGCGATCAGCTTGTCGACCAACTGGTCGACAAGCACATCATCACGACAGCGGCTGATTTGTACAAGATCGGTTTCCGTGCGCTGGCCGAGCTCGATCGCATGGCGGACAAGTCTGCGCAGAATGTCCTTGCCGCACTGGAAAAATCGAAATCGACGACGTTTGCGCGCTTCATCTATGCGCTCGGAATTCGTCATGTGGGCGAAGCGACGGCAAAAGAACTGGCCCGTCATTTCGGCAATCTGGACGCGCTGTTGCAGGCATCCGAAGAACAACTGCTCGAAGTTGCTGACATCGGACCTGTGGTGGCAGGATCGATCCGGAGTTTTCTGGATGATCCGATGAATGTCGAATTGATCGAGCAATTACGCGCGGCGGGCGTCAGCTGGCCGGAACATGTCGTCGAACAACGGCCGAAACCGTTTGCCGGCAAGACGTTCGTGCTGACGGGTACACTGCCGACACTGACACGCGACGAAGCGGCTGAGAAAATCGAGGCGGCAGGCGGCAAAGTGGCCAGTTCCGTATCGAAAAAAACGCATTATGTGGTGGCGGGTGCCGAAGCCGGCAGCAAACTTGCGAAGGCTGAGGAACTTGGCGTGCCGATTCTGGACGAAGCAGCATTACTTCAATTATTGGATAACGAATGATCAAGATTAGAAAAGCAGTATTCCCTGTGGCCGGACTTGGCAGCCGTTTTCTGCCGGCGACCAAGGCGCAACCGAAGGAAATGCTGCCCATCGTGGACAAGCCGCTGATCCAGTACGCTGTGGAAGAAGCCGTGGCGGCAGGTATCACCGAGATGGTTTTCATCACCGGTCGCAACAAGCGTGCGATCGAGGATCACTTTGACAAGGCGTATGAGCTGGAAACGGAACTGGAAGCAGCAGGCAAGGCGGCATTGCTGGATCTGGTGCGCAACGTGATTCCGAAAAACGTGAACTGCATCTACATCCGCCAGCCGGCACCGCTCGGCCTCGGTCATGCTGTGTTGTGCGCGAGACCGGTGGTCGGCAACGAGCCGTTTGCGGTATTGCTGGCCGACGATTTCATGGATACCGATGCAGGCACGAAACCGGTGCTGGCCCAGATGACCGATATCTTCAGCCGCGAAGGCAGCAGCATTCTTGCGGTACAGGATGTCCCGCGCAGCAATACCCGACAATACGGCGTCGTCAGTGCGACGCCGTACAAGGACAAGCTGGAAGAAGTGAATGGCATCGTCGAAAAACCGCAGCCTGAAGTCGCGCCGTCAACATTGGCGGTGGTCGGACGTTATGTATTGACGGGCCGGATTTTCGACTATCTTGAAAATATCGGCCAGGGTGCCGGTGGCGAAATCCAGTTGACCGACGGCATCGCCGCATTGATGCGCGATCAAAAGGTTCTGGCCTATCGTTATGACGGCCAGCGTTATGACTGCGGTTCCAAGCTCGGTTATCTGAAAGCGACCGTCGCAATGGGACTCAAGCATGCCGAAACGGGTGAAGGGCTTGCTGAATTTCTGAAGACGATGAAATGACCGTAAGAGAAATCCTGAAGATGGGCGATCCGCGTTTGTTGCGCATCGCCGAGCCGGTGAAGGAATTCAATACGCCGGAACTGAACGCGCTGATTGCCGACATGTTCGATACGATGCACGCGGCAAACGGCGCGGGTCTGGCCGCGCCGCAGATCGGCGTCAATCTGCGCGTGGTGATCTACGGCTTCAAGCAGAATACGCGTTATCCGGATGCGCCAGCCGTGCCGGAAACGGTACTCATCAATCCGACCTTGCGGCCGTTATCTGCCGAGCGTGAAGAAGGTTGGGAAGGTTGCCTGTCTGTGCCAGGCATGCGTGGTGTGGTGCCGCGTCTCAGTGAACTGCATTACGAAGGATTCGACCAGTTCGGGAACCCGATCAGTCGCGATGCCGATGGCTTTCATGCGCGCGTGGTACAGCATGAATGTGATCATCTGGACGGGATTCTGTATCCGATGCGGATCGAGGATTTTTCGAAATTCGGTTTTACCGAAATCCTTTTCCCGGAACTTGATCCGAACGACGACGATTGACGTGGCCATTCGGTGAAGATGTTCAGAACTGTTCGTCTTCCCGCAAATAACGCCACTGACCGACTGGCAGATCGCCAAGTTTGACGCGGCCGATGCGCACGCGTTTCAATCCCACCACTTTCAATCCGACGATGTCGCACATGCGGCGGATCTGGCGTTTTTTCCCCTCTCGCAGGACGAAGCTCAATTGATCTTCATTTTGCCATTTCACTTGTGCCGGCAGCAGTTTTTTGCCGTCCAGTATCAGGCCGTGATTGAGGCGTTTGAGTTCGGACTCCGGCAATTTCCCGGGCTTTGTGTATTGCACGCGTACCAGATATTCCTTCTCGACAGTCGTCGTTTCGCCAATGAGATGCTTGGCAATGCGGCCGTCCTGCGTCAGCACCAACAGACCGACGGAGTCGATGTCGAGCCGTCCGGCCGGCACCAGACTGCGCAATTGCGTTGGATGGAATTGTGTCGGTGCCTTGTCTTCGCTCCAGCGGGTTTCTGCCTTGACCAGCGTCACGGCTGGTTTGTAGCCATCTTCTGCCTGACCGCTGACGTACCCCATCGGCTTGTTGATCAGGATGGTCACGCGCTTCGATTGCTCGGCGGCGGCCTGGCGTTCGACTGTCACTTTTTGTGTCGGCAGGATCTTGGTGCCGAGTTCGGAGACCACCTTGCCGTCGACACGTACCCAGCCGCGCGCAATCCATTCATCGGCTTCGCGGCGCGAGCACAGGCCGAGTTCTGACATGCGTTTGGAAAGACGGAGCGGTTCGGTCATGGCGATACTAATAAGAAAATGCCTGCCGCAATAAACAGCAGGCGAATTGTTCAACGAATTGTTATATGCGAAGTGCGTCGAGCAGATCGCTTTCCAGCTGGATCTGGCTGCGTGGATTGTTCAGAACGGGGCCGTCCACGAGAAATACGTCCTCCACGCGTTCGCCCAGCGTCATGACTTTTGCGGTATGCAGATTGACCTTGTATTTCGCGAGCACGTTCGCGATTGAATAAAGCAGGCCGTTGCGATCATTGGCAGAAACCGTCAGCAGGTAATACTGACCACGTTCATCCGGGCGCAGATCGACGGTCGGCGTGGCCGGGAAGGTGCGGCACAGGCGCGACAGTCGTCCCTTGCTTGGCGATGGCAGATCGATTTGCGTCGTCAGGATTTCAGTCAGCTCATGCTCGATCAGGCTGATCAGGTCGCGATAGTTATCGGCAAATGCCGGCTCGGTAATCAGGAAGGTGTCGAGTGCATAGCCGTGCTTGGTCGTGTGAATCTTGGCATCGAGAATGCTGAAATTCTTGCGATCGAAATAACTGCAGATGCGCGCAAACAGGTCGGACTTGTCCTTGACGTAGACCGCGACCTGCAAACCTTCGCCGATCGGCGATAGCCGGCATTTGACGACCGGTACCGGACTGTCGATCTTGTCGTACAGTGCACGCGTTTGCCATGCAATATCAGCGGCGTCGTGACGTAGAAAATAAACGACGTCCAGCTGTGCCCACAGCTTCTTGTGCGCATCTTCGGGCAGGGCGAACAGACGCAGATTCTTCAGTGCTTCTTCCTGACGGTTTTTCAGTTCGCGTTCGGCTGATGGCGCTTCGCCGCCGAAGACGCGTAACGTCATGTTGTACAGATCTTCGAGCAGCTTGCCTTTCCACGCATTCCAGACTTTCGGACTGGTGCCGCGGATATCGGCAACGGTCAGCAGATAAAGCGCAGTCAAATGGCGCTCGTCCTTCACGACCCTGGCGAAATTCGCAATGACGTCAGGATCGGACAAATCCTGCTTCTGTGCGACCTGTGACATTGTCAGATGATTCTCTACGAGGAAGACCACCAGTTCGGTTTCTTCTTCCATCAATCCATGATCGACGCAAAAATCGCGGGCGTCCTGCATGCCGAGTTGCGAATGATCGCCACCGCGCCCCTTGGCAATGTCATGGAACAATGCGGCGATATACAGCAGCCACGGCTTGTTGAAGTTGGCGGCGAGCTGACTGCAGAACGGATATTCATGCGCATGTTCGCTGAGCATAAAGCGTCGCACATTGCGCACCACCATCATGATGTGCTGGTCGACCGTGTAGACGTGAAACAGGTCATGCTGCATCTGGCCGACGATGCGACGGAAGTTCGGCAGATAGCGTCCGAGAATACTGGTCTGGTTCATGCGACGTAGCGCATGCGTGATGCCTTGCGGCGCCTGCAGGATTTTCAGGAACAGTGCGCGGTTGGCCGGGTCGCTGCGGAAGTGATTGTCGATGTTGAAGCGCGAGTGCCACAGTGCGCGCAGTGTACGTGCGGTCATGCCTTTCAGTTCCACATGCAGCGACAGCAGCAGGAAAACTTCGAGCATCGCCGATGGTGTGGTGTCGAACGTATCGTCACTGGCAATATCGATGAAGCCGTTGACTTCATTGAAACGTGCATTGATTGCAACTGGCGACGTCATCTGTGGGAACAGCTGCGCTTCGATATTCTGCAGCAGGATGGCGTTGAGCTGCGTGATGGCTTTGGCTGCGCGGTAGTAGCGCTGCATCAGATATTCGCTGGCGCGTCGCGTGGGTGAATTCTTGAAGCCGACGGACTCGGCGATTGCGGTCTGGATGTCGAAGACGAGCCGGTCTTCATGTCGATTGGCGATGATATGCAGACGGATGCGGATATCCTTGACCGCGTTTTCGTTCTGCTTCAACTGACGCGCTTCGGTATCGGTAATCAGGCCGTGTTCGGCCAGTTCGCGCCACGAATTGCCGAGACCGGCCGCCTTGGCGACCCACAGAATGACCTGCAGATCACGCAAACCACCGGGACTTTCCTTGCAGTTCGGTTCCAGGCTGTATGGGGTGTCTTCGTACTTGGCGTGGCGCTGGCGCAGCTCCAGCGTCTTTGCCTGGAAAAACGCCTGCGGATCCATGGCAGCATCGCAGCGTTCCTTCAGCAACTGGAACTGGATTGCATTGCCGGTGATTAAACGTGCTTCCAGCAGGCTGGTTTGCACTGTGATATCGGCGGCGGCTTCGGACATGCACTCTTCAATGGTACGAATGCTGTGACCGATTTCCAGGCCGATGTCCCAGAACAGTTGCACCAGTTCTTCGAGCCTTGCCTGTAGCGCTTCGTCCGGCGTGTCGTGCAGCAGGATCAATACATCAACGTCGGAGTGCGGGAAAAGTTCGCCGCGGCCGTAACCGCCAACGGCGATCAGGGCTGCACTTTGCGGCAATTCAAATGTCGTCCATGCCTTGGTCAACGCGGCATCGACATTGTCCTTGAGCTGGACCAGTAAGTGTTCCGCCTTGCCATGCGCCAGAAAATCGTCAATGGCGATTTTTCGTTCGGCTTTGAGTTGTTCCTTCAGGGCGACGGCAAGAGACGGCATACGGTCAGGCGTTGGCTGGTTGTGGTGCTGTGCTGGCTGCGATGAAGGCGGGAGGCGGCGGGCTGCCTGCCGACAATGTCAGTACTTCATAGCCGGTTTCCGTCACCAGCACGGTATGTTCCCACTGGGCGGACAGACTGCGATCCTTGGTCTTGATGGTCCAGCCATCACCCATTTCGCGAATCTCGCGCCGGCCGGCATTGATCATCGGCTCCACCGTGAAGATCATGCCGGGCGCGAGTTTTTCCAGCGTTCCCGGACGGCCGTAATGGAGCACCTGAGGTTCTTCGTGGAAGATCTTGCCGATGCCGTGACCGCAAAATTCGCGCACGACGCTGTAGCCGGCTTTTTCCGCATGTTGCTGGATCACGAAACCGATATCGCCCAGATGCGCACCCGGTTTGATTTTCGAAATACCAAGCCACATGCATTCATAGGTGATGTCGGTAAGACGTTTGGCCAGGATGGACGGCTCGCCGATGAAGAACATGCGGCTCGTGTCGCCGTGATATCCATCCTTGATGACGGTGACGTCGATATTGAGTACGTCGCCGTTCTTCAGCACCTTGTCGCCAGGAATGCCGTGACAGATCACGTCGTTGAGCGAGGTGCAAACTGACTTGGGATAGGGCGTGTAGCCTGGCGGGCAATAATTCAGCGGGGCAGGAATAGTGCCTTGCACATTTGTCATGTATTCGTGACACAGGCGATCGAGTTCACCCGTGGTGACGCCAGCCTTGACGAACGGCGTGATGTAATCGAGAACTTCGGAACCGAGGCGGCCCGCAACGCGCATGCCGGCGATGTCTTCGGCGGATTTGATGGAAATATTGCCCATAGGAAGCTATAAATTGCTGAACTGGCAGCATGAATGGATCGAGATGACAGATTATAGACGAGCGGACACATATTCGCCCACTCCAGTGACTGCAGACTTGAAACAGGACACAAATTCGGGTTAGAATCACGGGCTTGCCTGGATTGGCTTTCAGGCAAACTTTTTGTAAATCGCGAATCCGCTCGAAAAGGGTGCCCGAACCGACGCCGCAGTCCGGCAGGAACAGGTGACCGAACGGATTCCAGACCCTAACCCTGGAGAAATTCATGTCTGTAACAATGCGCGAAATGCTGGAAGCCGGTATCCACTTCGGACACCAAACCCGCTTCTGGAACCCAAAGATGGCCCC
>NZ_DATMTD010000023.1:0-11280 GCF_035565035.1 Oxalicibacterium sp.
AAAAAGAAGGTTTATGAAACGTCAACTCGCTTTCCTGTTCTGCTCTGCACTGTGTTCCATCTCGGTGCTCCCTGCCTTTGCGCAGAGCGACGTCTATTTGTGTGTCGATGCCAACGGCAACAAGGAATACAAGAATACCGGCGCCACATCGCGCTGCAAGAAAGTCGATCTGCCGCCGATGAGTACCTTTCCGACTCCCGCGTCCAAGAGTGCGCCTTCTGCAAAATCGGCAACATCGCCGTCCGACTTTCCTCGCGTTAACGACACGGTGCAGAAAGCGCGCGACAGCGATCGCAAGCAGATTCTGCAAGACGAGTTAAGGAAGGAAGAGCAGAAGCTGGCCGCCATCCGCGGTGAATACAACAACGGGCAGCCGGAACGCCAGGGCAACGAGCGTAATTACGCAAAGTATCAAGAGCGTACTGCGACGCTGAAGGACGATCTTGCCCGTAGTGAAAAGAACGTGGAAGCACTGAAACGCGAGCTGGGCAATCTGAAGTGACGGTGCTGCTTCGCATCGGTACGATGTTTGCTTGAGTCTGGCCGCGTAACGCGGCCTTTCTTTTTTGGATTCCTGTGAAAAAAAATGCAATTGGATTTGACGGTCTCGATCTGCTGGCATCAGCCGTCCTGGTAATGAATGCAGATGGTTGCATCATCTATGCGAACCCTGCGGCAGAAAACCTGTTTGAAAATTCGAGCAAGGCGCTGGTGGATCATTCGCTGTCCGAACTGTTCATCAACAGCGAAGAATTGGAACTGATGTTCGAGGAGGCGCTGGCGCGCCAGTTTGCCGACAAGCGACAGGATTTGACACTGGAGCGCATCGGCCGCGAACCTTTGCAGGTCCATGTCGTAGTGACGACGCTGGATAATCCGGACATGCCGGTGCTGATCGAACTGCGCGAAAACCTGCAACAACTCAAACTCGACCGTGAAGAACGGTTGCTCGACCAGAGCCAGGCCAACAAGGAACTGATTCGCAACCTCGCACACGAAATCAAGAATCCGCTGGGCGGCATTCGCGGTGCGGCGCAATTGCTGGAACTGGAAATTCCGGACCGGCATCTGAAGGAATTGCGTGAATACACACAGGTCATCATCAAGGAAGCGGATCGTCTGCAGACCCTGGTCGATCGCCTGCTGGCCCCACATCGACGGCCGCACATCGTTGGCGATGTCAATATTCATGAAGTCTGCGAGCGCGTGCGCAGCCTGATCGTGTCCGAATTTCCGAACGGGCTGAAGATCAAGCGTGATTACGATCTGTCGATTCCGGAGTTTCGTGGTGACAAGGAGCAGTTGATTCAGGCGGTACTGAATATCGCGCATAACGCTGCCCAAGTCCTTGCGGCGCAGATGAAAACCGGCGAGGCGGAGATTGTCTTGCGTACGCGTATCGCACGGCAGGTAACACTGGCCAAGGTCCGCTACCGGCTGGCATTAGACTTGCATATCATCGACAACGGACCGGGCATTCCGCCCGAGATTCGCGATCGAATCTTTTATCCCCTGGTATCGGGAAGGGATGGCGGCAGCGGATTGGGGTTGACGCTGGCGCAGACATTTGTACAGCAACATCTGGGCGTGATCGAATGCGAAAGCCGGCCGGGATACACGGATTTCAGGATCCTGATTCCATTGCCGTGAGGCTGGATGAACAATAAAACGGCAATGATTGCATTGCCATGACACGGACAGAAACCATATGAAACCGATCTGGATTGTTGACGACGACGAATCGATTCGCTGGGTGCTGGAGAAGGCACTCGCGCGCGAGAATCTCGCAACCAAGAGTTTTTCCAATGCACGCGATGCTATGGAGGCGCTGAAAACCAGCGCGCCGCAAGTGCTCGTGTCCGATATCCGCATGCCGGGCGAATCCGGCCTGGAACTGTTGCAGACGATCAAGGCCAAGCATCCCGGCCTGCCGGTCATTATCATTACCGCGTTTTCCGATCTGGATTCTGCCGTTGCAGCCTTCCAGGGCGGTGCATTCGAATATCTCGCCAAGCCGTTCGATATCGACAAGGCTGTCGAACTGATTCGTCGTGCAATGGAAGAAAGCCTGCGTGAAACCAGCGTCGAACATGATTCCGCCGACACGCCGGAAATTCTCGGACAGGCACCGGCAATGCAGGATGTGTTCCGCGCGATCGGCCGCTTGTCGCAATCGAATGTAACGGTGCTGATTACCGGCGAATCCGGTTCAGGCAAGGAACTGGTTGCGCGTGCGTTGCACAAGCACAGTCCGCGCGCGTCGCAACCGTTCATTGCACTGAACACCGCGGCGATTCCGAAGGACCTGCTGGAATCCGAACTGTTCGGCCATGAGCGTGGCGCGTTCACCGGCGCGCAGGCAACGCGGCGCGGTCGCTTCGAGCAGGCCGAAGGCGGCACGTTGTTCCTCGATGAAATCGGCGACATGCCGTTCGATCTGCAAACGCGCTTGTTGCGCGTGCTGTCGGATGGACACTTCTATCGAGTCGGCGGTCATCAGCCATTGAAGGCAAACGTCCGCGTCATCGCGGCGACGCATCAGAATCTCGAACATCGCGTGCGTGAAGGCTTGTTTCGTGAAGACTTGTATCACCGCCTGAACGTGATTCGCCTGCGTCTGCCGAGCCTGCGTGAACGGCGCGAAGACATCCCGATCTTGACGCGCCACTTCCTTGCCCAAAGTGCCAAACAGCTTGGCGTCGAAGTCAAACGCATGTCGGAAGGCGCAATGCAGTTCCTCAGCAGTCTTGAATTGCCGGGGAACGTGCGTCAGCTGGAGAACCTGTGCAACTGGATCACCGTGATGGCGCCGGGCCAGACCGTCGAGGCGAAAGATCTACCGCAGGAACTGACTGAAGGACAGGGATTTGTGGCGCCTGTCGCATCGACAATGACCGCGCCGGTCGTGCAGACGGTCGAAACAGGTTATGCAGTGCCGGAAAGTGACGGCGGTAATTTCAACAATGGGCACCAGCCGATTTCAATTCCAACGGCTGTACAGGCAGAGTCCTCAACCTGGGCCACGCTACTGGAAACGGAAGCCGCTGCGTTGCTGGCAGCCGGTCAGCCGGAGGTGATGGATATGCTGGGACGGCAATTCGAATCGATTCTGATCAAGACAGCCTTGAAACATACGCATGGCCGAAAGAACGATGCAGCCGTCCGACTAGGCATCGGACGCAATACCATCACGCGCAAGATTCATGAACTGGGAATTGCCGGCGCGAAGGACGATTGAGGTTTTGCTTCGAATCGGATGCAGATGAAAAAACACCCCGAGCGATCGGGGTGTTTTGTTTTGTGCGAAGAATACAAGAAAACGTCGCACAAAAAGCCGGCGGACGTCAGTGCAGGTCTGCCGGGGTCAGGCCGCCAGTTTCGGAGTAGGTCGCGATCCATCCAGCAGGAATGACAGGCCGACGACGAGTACCAGTTCACCTTCTGCGGAACGTGCTGTTCCGGCAATACCCGGAACGCTCATCGCTGTCATCGGTTTGATCACCAGATCGGCCGTTCCCTCGACCGCACCAACGGAAAGGATGTATGGCTGTGGCGCAGCGATGACAATGCCGACACGTTCGGTGGCAAGTTCATAGCCAAGCGCGCCGGCCAGTGAACGTACTGGCAGCGGACGACCCTGATCGCGCAATACCGGCGCGCCACCGACCTGATGCTCGAATTCTTCCGGCAATTCCACCACACGTTGCACGACTGCCATCGGCAACGCGAGTGCAGCTTCGGAACTACGCACCAGCATCGTCGGGACAATCGACAGTTCGATCGGCAGGCGAATCGAGAAGGTCGTGCCGACGCCGAGCTTGGAATCGATCGTGATTGCGCCGCGATGTTTTTCGACGGCGGTCTTCACGACGTCCATGCCGACGCCGCGGCCGGAGACGCTGTTTGCCACTTCCTTGGTGGAGAAGCCGGGCAGGAAAACCAGTTGCAGCATTTCTTCCGGCGTCTGCGCTGCATTCTCGGAGATCAGGCCTTTCGACAGGGCCTTGTTGCGTAACTGTTGCGCATCCATGCCCTTGCCGTCGTCGGAGATTTCGATCATGACGCTGCTGGCCTCCTGCCATGCCTTCAGCAGGATCACGGACTTTGGCGACTTGCCGGAGGCGGCACGTGTGGCCGAATCCTCGATACCGTGATCGAGCGAATTGCGCAGCATGTGCACCAGCGGATCATAGAGGCTGTCGACAACCACGCGATCGACTTCGGTTTCTGCACCTTCGATCTGCAGGTCGACATCCTTGCCAAGATCCTTCGCCAGCTCACGCACGAGGCGCGGGAACTTCTGAAACAGTTTGCCAACCGGCTGCATGCGGGTCGATAGCGTGGCGCGTTGCAGTTCGGTCGAATAGCGGGAAGCACGCGTCAGTGTTTCCTGTAATGCGGCCATCAAGGTTGCGGCCTGTCCTTCAACCGGGAACTGCGCGAGTTTTTCCAGCAGCACGGCGGCCTGGTTGGCGGCTTGCACCGATTCGCCGGCCACTTCGAGGAGTGTGTCGAGCTTGACTGCGTCGACACGAATGCTTTCTTCCTTGACTGCTACGCCGCCCGCCTTGTTGTCGCCACCGCCGCGGCGGTCGACACCGTCCCAACCGGATTTTGCAGCAGGCGCTGTGACTACCGGTGCGGCGGTAGTGACGGCAGGAGAGGCGACGGTTTCCTGCGGTGTGCTTGTATCAGCAGGAACTGCGGTGCCGGCCGGAACGACGGCAAGATACAGTGCGTTCCAGTCGAGCCCGTCTTCACTTGGCGCGGATGCTGTCGATGCCGCAGGTGCTGCCGGTGTTACGACTGCGGTCGCTGCAGCAGATGCAGCAGCAGTTGCTGCGGCACCGCTTTCGATGGCGCTGGTAAGAATGCTTTCCAGCGAGGCCGGCATGGCGGGCAGGCTGTCCGGTTGCGCACCGTTGGCGAGCTCGCCCAGTTGATCGGCGACGAAACCGCTGGCCTGCAATGCCGCCTCGATTGCCATCGGGGTGACCGGTACCTGGCCGGTGCGCAATGCGTCGAACAGGTTTTCCGTCAAATGGCAGGCGGAAACCATCGGCTGCAGGTTCATGAAGCCGGCGCCGCCCTTGATCGTGTGGAACGAGCGAAACACGGCGTTGAGCGTATTCAGATCGCCGGGATTGCGTTCGAGCGAAAGCAGGTGCTCTTCTACATTCGTCGCCAGCTCCAACGCTTCAACAACGAAATCCTTGAGCATGTCATCCATTTAGAACCCCAGATCGGCAAGAAGACCGTCGACATCGTCCTGCGCCATCGCCGCCGCCTGCATGCCTGGAACAGCAGGTCCAGCCATCAGATCGGTCGGCTTGTTATCCGCAGGTTTTTCGGTATGGGCAGCCTTGACCTCCGGCGGGGCATTGTCACGCAACAGTTGCGCCAGTTCGCTTTCCGCTTTGTGCGTGATGTTGACGATTTTCTTGATCAGCTGACCGGTAATGTCCTGGAAGTCCTGCGCCATCATGATGTCGAGGAGGCGGGCTTTCTCGGCCTCGGTCGCTTCGGCTACGCGCGTGGAGAAACTGCGTGAATCATTGGCCAGCGTCTTGAATTCCTCGACGCTCAGCTTGCCTTCGAACAGTTGAGTCCAGCGGGCATCCATGTCCTTTGCATGCTTGGAGAGCGCATCCTGTTCCGGCATACCGATGTCGATGGCATTCAGCACTTTGTTGGCTGCCTGTTCGGTCAACGTGGCGACATATTCGAGACGGCCTTGGGCGTCGGTGATTTCCGTTGCGACGTCGGACAGTGAGCGGTCATAGCCCAGTTCGCGCAACGAATCGTGCAGCAAGCGGACGATGCCGCCGAGTCGCTCGAACATCGGCTTGTCGGCAATTTCTTCCGGCGTCGCAGGAATCGCTGCCGATGTGCTCGCGGCGACTTGAGCCGGTGCAGTAGCGGCGGGCTCTGCGGTTGCCGGGCTTCCGCGTTGCGACGAAATTTCGTCAAAGAGTGCTTCCAGATCGTCTTCTACGCCACTCATGAAATACCTTTCCAGTCGATTGACATTTCCCGCGCTGCGGCAGCGTGCTTCGACACGATGCGAATGGCCGGATATATGGCTCAGTGCCGACTATACCTTCCGCCACAAGGAAATGGACGCGGATACGCGCACTTTTTGCTAGTTGATTCAGGGCAATAATACCCAGATTTGAGAGGGACGCATAGCAAATCGATGCAAGTTGGCGACGGCCGACAACAGTTGCAAAATTTCGTGAAATCTTCGACAAGGCGGTTGTAATTCTGGAACGATTGCGGACTGATTTTGCCAATATGACGGGCTCTTGTCGCTGTGCCATCGGTTTGACGCCTGCCAGACCCGCGCATACACTGCTGCTTCTTTCCGTATTTGCACTTTTTCGTCGGCAGATTCGTCCGCGGCGATCGCAGAAAATGCTGTCGCATGATCGCATTCTTGCCAGACGGACGAATCGTTCTTATCTGTTTTTATCTGCTCACCCAAGGATCGCGTACGCAACGTTGCGCGGCATCATGATGATTCCCCAGATTTTTTCCACACATGACGAAGTGCTGGCCGGCGCATTGGTCGCCGCGATCAATAACAAGACCAAACCGCCCGGCAGCCTCGGCATGCTGGAAGACCTGGCGCGTCGGATCGGATTGATTCAACAAACGACGCAACCGCGCATTGTCGAACCGGCACTGATTGTCTTTGCCGGCGATCACGGCGTGACGGCGGAGGGTATTTCTGCCTATCCGCAAAGCGTGACGTGGCAGATGGTCGAGAATTTTCTGGCCGGAGGTGCGGCCATCAACGTGTTTGCACGACAGAACAATTGCAGGCTGCATATTGTCGATGCAGGCGTGAATCACGATTTCGGCAAGCGTGACGGACTGCTGGATCGCAAGATCGCGCACGGCACACGCAACTTCGCCGACGAAGCTGCCATGACCGCAGAACAATGCGCACAGGCGATGCAGCACGGCGCAGATCTTGCAGGCAGCATCGCTGGCAATGTACTTGGCTTCGGTGAAATGGGGATCGGCAATACGACGGCCGCTGCAGCGCTCATGCATGCGATCACGCAATTGCCGGCGGCAGAATGCGTGGGTGCCGGCACCGGACTTTCCTCAGAAGGCATTCGGCACAAGGAGACGGTTGTGCAGGCAGCTGTTGTGCGTCATGCGGTCAGTGCACCGCTGGATGTATTGGCGGCCTTCGGCGGATTCGAGATTGCCATGATCGTCGGCGCGATGCTGAAAGCCGCAGAGCAGCGCAAGGTGCTGATGATCGACGGCTTCATTATTTCCAGTGCATTGCTGGTTGCGGCCAAATTGCAGCCGGCGATTCTCGATTACTGCGTGTTTGCGCATTGCTCTGACGAACATGGTCACAGACAAATGCTGGCGCATCTTGGCGCGCGTCCTGTTCTGCAGATGGGTTTGCGATTGGGTGAAGGAACCGGCAGCGTACTGGCATTACCGATGTTGCATGCGGCGGTCAATTTCCTGTTGGAGATGGCGACTTTTGATTCGGCGAACGTGAGCGGACAGAACGCATGAACGATGACTCTGAAATGATGCCGGTTCAGGACAGCCGTGGTATCCGCGCTCGTTGCATGCAGGAGCTGCGCCTTTTCTTCGTTGCGCTGCAATTCTTCTCGCGCATGACAGTGCCGCGCTGGGTCGGCTTCGACCCGCAATGGCTTCAGCACGCGCTGCGTTATTTTCCTGCAGTCGGCATTCTGGTCGCATTGATAACGGCATTGGTTTATATCGTCGCCACCTTGTTATGGCCACAACCGGTAGCCGTCCTGTTATCGACGATTGCGGGCATTTATCTGACGGGCGCATTTCATGAGGATGGTTTTGCCGACACATGCGATGGATTCGGTGGTGGTACGACGCCTGAGCGTGTGCTTGAGATCATGAAGGATTCGCGCGTCGGTGCTTACGGTGCCATTGGCATCATGTTGATGCTGCTCCTGAAAGTGACCACGCTGAACAGCCTGTCGCCGCCTGCCGTGGTCGCTGCCTTGTTGATCGCGCATCCATTGTCGCGCTGGATGGCGTCGGTGCTGGTATGGCGCATGGATTACGCAAAGATGAACGGCAAGGCGAAACCAATTGCGCAACAGATGTCTAATCCAGAATTCGGAATCGCGACATGCATCGTCCTGTTGCCCGTCCTGGTGATCGGCTTTCTGACAAGCTGGATTGCGTGGGAGGGCATTGTAGTGGGGGCATTGCTGGCTGGAATGGCATCATTCTGGCTGGCCAGATTGTTCCAGCATCGTATCGGCGGCTACACCGGCGATTGCCTGGGCGCTGTGCAACAGGTTGCAGAAGTTGCGTTCTATCTCGGAGTATTGACCGCCATCGCCTATTGAGGCTTGCCATGCATCTTTATCTCATTCGCCATCCCAGGCCTGCCGTTGCCGCCAACGTCTGCTATGGCCGTACCGATCTGTCGGTGGATGCGGATGCGTTAGCGCTGGCAAAAACTTCCTTACTGCCCGTATTGCCGAAAAATGCATCGCTGTTTTCCAGCCCGTTGCGTCGTTGCACCGAACTGACGGAAATGCTGGCGAAGGAACTTGATTGCCCGGCGCCGACCTATGACGAACGTCTCTCGGAAATGCATTTTGGCGAATGGGAAATGCGTACCTGGGATGACATACCTCGTCATGACATCGATGCGTGGAGCAGTGACATGGCAGGCTACCGGCCGGGCGGTGGCGAGAGCGTGCTGGAAGTCGCACATCGCGTCCGCGCCTTTCGCGACGAACTTGCCTCAATGAATATCGACCACGCGATCGTGATCTGCCATGCAGGCATCATTCGCTTGCTCGCGGCTTGCGAACATGGCTTGTCGATTCCGGAGATGGCACTTTATGCAGCACAAAAGCCGCACAAGATTCGCTATGGGGAATTACTGGTCGTCGATTGCTGACGACGACGGTTACAGGACGACCCGCTCGCGTCTGACCTGCGCGGCAATCAGATGCAGCACATGTGCTGCTCCCTGTACCGCCACCACATCGCGTCCCCATGGCTTGCGCTGATTCGGCAATATTCTCAACCAGCCGAAAGTACGCGCCGCTTTCAATACCTGGCGCTGAACTTCCTTGTCGTCCTTGCGCAGATGACGCAGGAATATTTCAGCGATTTGCTGCGGCTGCAGTTTCAGGATGTACGCGGTCGAATGCAGATACAGCAACCAGTCGCGAGCCTGTGCGGAAGCGAGCGGCATGCTTTTCGTCGGATCGTCTTCAAAATCAATGAAACTGACTCTGCCTTCATGCCAGATCATGTTGCGCGCAAAACATTGGCTCGCGGTCTGACCCAGTCGATGCAACGCGACAATGGCATCCAATCCGCTTTCCCAGTAACGCTGTCCGATATCAGGCTGTTTGCGCAGCAACTGATCCAGTGACATTTCACCCAGATAGGAAAGTGCAAACCACTGCGGGGTGACATGCAGCACGTCGGGCACGGGTACGCCGGCCGCGGCCAGCGTGCGCAGACGTGCAACCTCGATCTGCTGGGCCGCGCGTCCGCCCGGTGCAGGAACCGCGCGCAGCATTGGCTGCTGCAACAGTGTCGCCAGTGCATCGAGGACCGGATAACCCCAGTGCTTGAGCGGTGCTTCCAGTTGCTTGACGATCACCTGTGTACCGTTCGCATTGAGCAATCGCGTGCGGGCACGGCTGCGTGCGAGATCGGTTTCGATCGTGGCTATCTGGTCGGGAGTCAGCATGAAATGGATGATTCTTGATGTCTTGATACAAGCAAGGCAGCGATTATAGACCAGCATCATTGCGGTGCCGCACGATGATCCATACAATGACGCCAGTTTTGGTGCCCGCAGACATGTCCATGTCCGCAGTTAAACGGGAAACACGACGTCTTCACGACTAACGTGTGCTGCCCCCGCAACGGTAAACAAGCGTCGCAAGTCTTGCGACAGATCGTCTTCAAAACCACTGTGCCGCGTGCATGGGAAGGTGGGACGATCAGGCTTGTCAGCCCGGATACCGGCCAGAACAGGTGGAAGCAATGCGGTGAATCCTATCGTGCTTTCGTTGAATGCGATCTGCGGGGAGGCAGATCGGATACTTTTCTCGCCCGTACATCTTATGAAATTCGTACAACATAGCTGCCTCGCTGCATGGCCACCGCTCGCATTGGTTTCCGCAGTGGCTGGTTTAACTGTTCCCGCTTTTGCGCAAACCAATACGGATCAAAAACTTGAGCCTGTGACCGTCTCCGCGTCGCGGTTTGAAAGTACGGACGCACCGATCAGCGCAACAGTGATTACGGCGCAGCAGATTCGCGAAGCGGGTATCAATAATGTGAATGAGGCCATTCGCAAGATTGGTGGTGTATTCGGGCGACAGAATTTCAGCGGAACATCCGACTTTTCTCTCGATCTTAGAGGTTTTGGATCTAACAGTGATCAGAACGTTGCAATTTTCGTTGACGGTATTCGGATTTCAGAAAATGAACAGCAACCCGCAATGATGTCGGCGATTCCAATCGAAGCAATCGAACGTATAGAAATTGTTCGTGGCGGTAGTAGCGTGCTGTATGGAGACGGCGGCACCGGTGGAACCATCCAGATCATTACAAAACGTGGAAAAACCGATGGCACGCATGGCACAGCCTATGTGGAAGCGGGAAATCGGGGATATCAAGAGCTACGTGCCGCGTTATCGAAAGGCTGGGATGGCTTCTCAATGGATGCGAATATCGGTGCCTTGCACGCAGATAATTATCGAGACAATAATCAGCTGCAGCAAGGTAATTTTAGTGGAGGTTTGCAGTGGACATCGCAGGATGTCCGTGTCGGTTTTCGAGTGGATGCTGCACGGGAGGATTTTCACTTTCCAGGCTCATTGACGTTGAGTGAATATCGTCAGAATCCGCGCCAGACTGAAACGCCTTTTGACAAAGGTTCGCTCGATTCGAATCGATATACTTTCTTTATCAATCAACGACATGGAGATTTGGAATTCGCAACTGATTTTTCTTATCGAGAAAAGACATCAATCGGAGAATTCGTCAGTAGCGATTTCTTCTCCAATGCAAAAAGTTCGGTGACACAGCTTTCGCCTCGGATCAAATACAAATCGGCAATTGGTTCAATTTCCAACGATGTGGTTGCAGGGATGGATTTCTCCAATTCCAACCGCTTTACACAGAGTTTATCTGGAGGTTTTGCCAGTAGCCAACGGGCGACGCAGAACTCGGCAGCTTTTTATCTTCGAGATGAAATCCTATATGGCGGTGCGAGGG
>NZ_DATMTD010000024.1:0-6320 GCF_035565035.1 Oxalicibacterium sp.
GCACCATCGTGCATAAGTAAATTCAATTCGGAGCCGACTGCACATTCCGCCTCATAGGCTTCACGAATACGGTGTCGACGCGAAACGATATTAGAAAGACGATAGATCACAAAAACTTCCATCAAAATCGCAGCGACGATATTGAGGATTGTCGTTAGTGTGGAAACCCTAGTTCCCAGAAAAAAGGGAGCAGAGGTATGTCCGGCAAACATGAGGACCGGTAAAAAAAAGATAAGAAAGACATTGGATGCCAGATCGTCGTTCAAGTTATCCAGTACCTTGAACAGAGAGTGTCCCGGGTTTCGCAGCATTTTGAAGGTCAACGGAGAGCGACGATTTCTATTTTTCCAGCGCTGGAAAAAGACGACGCCATAAACCGAAATGGTTAGCACTGCTACGCCAACGATGATCGGCGCAAGGCTAATTAACAAATGCCGCAACCAGGAGAAGTCATTCACCGATAAATCCAATCCCTTTTGCCATCATTGCTGCACAAAGAATCATCAGCGCCAGCAATGTCAGTTCCACATGAATGGTCAGGCGCAGCGTGCGATTCTGCGCATCGTCCAGTTCAGGCACGATGCCTGCCTTCAGCGAACGGTTCCATTTGAGGAAAGTCAGCGTCGGACGAATCGAGATCAACCCGACGAGTACGAACAGAATCATCTTGGCGATGAACGGCACGCTGTGCATGTAATAAGCGGCGCCTTTTTCGAAGTACATGACGCGTAGTCCGCCGATGATCAATACGAGTCCGGCAAGCGCACCGTAGATCGCATCGATGCGCTGGATCTTTCGTGCGGAGGCCAGCGTCAGCGGTTGCTTGAGAAGAATCATCTCTGCGGACAGGATGATCATGATGAAGACGAAGCAGAGATGATGCAGGAAAGCGGCAAAGGCGTTCATGTACGGCCTCGCAGAATGTGAGGCTTACGATGATGCACTGATTTCCTGCAGCAGCGCAAGAAGCTGCTCCGTGTTGATCGGCTTGACGAGGTGGTAGTCGAAACCTGCCTCGAAGGATTTTTTCTTGTCCTGTTCCTGACTGTAGCCGGTAACGGCAATCAGTTTTGATGAAGTCGTTGCCGGCATTGCGCGCAGGCGTCTTGCCAGTTCCAGTCCGTCCATGTCGGGCAGCCCGATGTCCACCAGCCAGACGTGCGGTGCAACTTCTTCTGCACGGGCGAGCGCTCCCTTCGCATCGTATTCAACGGCAACCTGGTGACCGACGATGCCGAGAAACATTTCCAGCGTATTGGCCGCATCGCGATTGTCGTCGACAACCATGATGCGCAATGCAGAGCGGGCTTCCTCCTGTGCAGGTTCGACAGCGGCCGGATGCGGCTTGGTCAACTCCGGCATCAGTCGCGACAATCGCAGCGTAAAGGTACTTCCCTGGCCGATGCCTTTGCTTGTCGCATAAACCTTTCCACCATGTGATTCAATCAGGCTTTTTACCAGCGCCAGCCCGAGCCCGAGGCCGCCTTGCGAACGATCGGATGCACGCTTTGCCTGCGAAAACAAATCGAATACGTGCGGAATCAATTCCGGTGTCATGCCGATCCCGTTATCGCTGATATCGAGCATGACGGCGTCCTTCTTCAACTGCAGCCGCGCATCGATATGTCCGCCTTCGGGGGTGTATTTGGAGGCATTGTTCAGGATGTTGACGACGACCTGCACCATCCGTTTTCGATCGCCCATGACCAGCGCAGACTCTGCGGGTAAGTGCAGTGCAAGCTCATGATGCCGTGCGTTGACGAGCGGGCGGACCTGTTCCACTGCTTCGGAGAGAATGTCACGCAGATCCAGCGGCTGTCTGTCGAGCGTGATAAGGCCGCGCGTGACGCGCGCAACGTCCAGCAGATCGTCGATCAGATTGGTCATGTGGCCGACTTGTCGCGCGATGATGTTGCTTGATCGTTTGACGCGATCGATGTCGCCGGGCATCAGCTCCAGCAATGTCGCCGCTGCACTGATCGGTGCGAGCGGATTACGTAATTCGTGTCCGAGCATCGCGAGAAATTCATCCTTGCGCTGATCCGCCTGACGGATTTCATATTGACGCTGGCGTGCGCGCAAGGCCGAGCGCGCCACGCTGATCAGGCTGGGTACACGTACCGGACGTTCCAGCAAGGTCAGGTTGCCCAGCCACTCGTAGGCACCGCGTGTCCACGGCGATTCTCCGCCGGGTTTGGTCAGTACCAGGACCGGCAGGTCCGACCACGTCGGCTGCGTCGACAGAAAATCGATCAGCAAGGTTGCAGCCGCTTTCGGCAGGATTTCCTCGACCGTCAGAATCGCACCGGTGCCACGGTGCAGTTCTTGCACCAGTTGGACCAGCGTCGTGCAGGGAAAACATTCAAGCCCTGCCTGTTCAAGCGCGGCGCAGGCGAGTTTCGCATCCTTGCCGTGTGGAGTGCAAACAAGGATGCGTGTTTCCAGCGGCTCCGGCGGCTCAATCATTGGATTGTTGATCTGGTTGCTGCGGTTTTTCAACAAGCCGTGGCACGCCGGTCAGTATGCCGCGGAATTGCTTGAGAACCGGTCCGATGTTGATTCCCGAAGAGTTAATGGCCAACTGCCGTATGGTGCGTTCGTGGACGCTTCCGCGTTTCTTGAACACGGAGATGGCTTGTTGCACTTCGCCGCCTGCTTCGAAATAACGCAGGAGAATGATGTTATCTGACAGATAACTGGCATCGACGTTCGTGCTCATGTGGCTTCCCAGCATGCCCTGCTGTACGCCGATCAGCAGCGTGATGACGCCGCGCTGTCCGAGATACGTCAGCAATTCATGCATGTGGCTGGCGAGCATTTTTTCATTCGGCATTGCCTGCATGAATCCGTTCAGGCTGTCGATCACGATGACCTTGGCACCGTTATCGGCCGCACGGCACACCTGATGGATGAATTCGCCCGGCGTCAGTTGTGCCGGGTCGATCTGCTTGAGTGAAAGCAGCCCGGTTTGGAGATGCGAACGCAGATCGATGTTGAGCGCATCCGCACGATGCAACAGGTTCGATGCCGATTCTTCGAAAACGAACATCGAGGCGTTCTGATTCTGTTTCAGACAGGAGGCGACGAATTGTGCCGCCAGCGTCGATTTACCCGTTCCCGGAGGACCTGCGATCAGCGTGCTGGTACCTTCCTCGATGCCGCCGCCGAGCAGACTGTCGAGTTCCGTCAATCCGCTGCTGAATTGCTTGCGCGACTGGAATTCACGCGTTTCCGCCGCAACCAGACGCGGGTAAACGGTCAGGCCGCCATGCTGGATCTTGTAATCGTGCAACCCTTCGCGAAAAGCGATGCCGCGGTATTTGATTATTTCCAGTCGTCGTCGAATGCCACCGTAGTCGGTCGCCATCCGCTCCAGCGAAATGACACCGTGCGCGATACTGCGGACTTGCAGGTCGCCTTCGCTTGCAGTGCGATCGTCCAGGAATAAGGCCGTGCACGAGCGCGATGCGAAGAACTGCTTGAATGCAAGAACCTGCCGGCGATAGACCAGCGGATTGGATGCAAGCAGCTGCAGTTCGGAAAGGGAATCCAGCACGACGCGTTTCGGCTTGATTTCTTCCACAATGGCCAGGATGCCTTGTGTGGTCGAACCCATTTCGACATCGCTTGGATGGAAGATGCTGTACTGCTCGGTCGGATCGAGAATGTTCTCGGACGGCAGCACTTCATGAATGCGAATGCCTTCCAGCGACCAGCCGTGTGCTGCGGCAACTGCGCGCAACTCCACGGCCGTTTCGGACAATGTGATGTACAGGGCGGATTCGCCTTGTTTGGCGCCTTCCAGCAGAAATTGCAGCGCTAGCGTGGTTTTGCCCGAGCCGGGCGAACCTTCCAGCAGGTAGAGGCGGTCGCTCGTAAAGCCGCCGCACAGAACATTGTCCAGACCGCTGATGCCGGTCGATAAAAAAGCATGGGTGGAATCGTTTTGTAAAGTCATCTGTTTTTCCCCGAGCCAGGCGCAGCAGTCATTGCGTATGACGGTCGCGTTCTGCATCGCTCCGGCTTCTTTATTTGTGTTTATTGTGCTTTCTGTTGCTCACATGCAAGGAGGAGGTCTCCTCGTCAGTGAGTATTATGCAGACAGTGTTGCACAATTGCCATGCCACGCCGATAGGAGAACGGCGGCAGATTTTGTAGGAATAGGAGAAGTCGGCGTGCTTGAAGTTCGGAGTTTCAGTGAATATTCTGGTGATCGACAAACCGTCAAATGACGCGTTTTCTTTTGGCATCGATGACGATCTCGCCGTCTTCCTTGGCAAATGCTCCTTGTTGAGGATTGCTCAGGATATCCAGCACCAGTTCGGATGGGCGGCACAGTCGCGTTCCTTTTTCGGTTACGACAAAGGGACGGTTGATTAAAATCGGTTGCGCCAGCATGGCGTCGATCAATGTCGCATCGTCCAGCGCCGGATTGTCGAGTCGCAACTCTGCGTAAGGGGTGCCTTTTTGCCGAATGGCATCGCGTACTGCCAGTCCCGCGTCCTTGATCAGTTGAATCAGGACAGTACGTGATGGCGGTGTAATCAGATATTCAATGATCGTCGGTTCTTCGCCGCTATTGCGAATCAACGCCAGCGTGTTGCGTGACGTGCCGCAAGCGGGGTTGTGATAGATCGTGACAGTCATTGATTTCTCCTGATGCAGATGATCGTTGCGTCAAACGCCGAGACGGATCGCCAAGGCGGCAAGCGTGACGAGTAGAACGGGGAAGGTAAGCAGTGCGCCGACACGAAAGTAATATCCCCAGGAAATGCGAATACCCTTGCCGGCCAGTACATGCAGCCATAGCAGCGTTGCCAGGCTGCCGATCGGTGTGATCTTCGGCCCGAGGTCGCTGCCGATCACATTGGCGTAAATCATCGCCTCGCGTACAGCACCTTGCGCCGTACTCGCATCGATCGACAATGCGCCGACCAGCACGGTCGGCATGTTGTTCATGATCGAGGAAAGCAGCGCTGTCATCACGCCCGTACCGAGCGCCGCACCCCAGATGCCGTGTGCCGCAAAACCATTCAGCAAAGCGGTCAGATAATCGGTCAGACCGGCATTGCGCAAGCCGTAGACGACCAGATACATGCCGAGTGAAAAGAACACGACCTGCCATGGCGCATGCCTGATGATGTTGCGCGTCGAGATGACATGGCCTTTCGCCGCGATTGCCAGCAGCAGGATCGCGCCGGCTGCTGCCACTGCGCTGACGGGAATGCCGCGCTCTTCAAGCCAGAAAAATCCTGCCAACAGCAAGCCGAGTACGCACCAACCTGCAAAAAAAGTTGCACGATCGCGGATGGCGTCGGCAGGATTTTTCAACTGCAGCACATCGTAATCCGCGGGAATATCGCGCCTGAAATACCAGATCAGCACCAGCAGCGTCATGCCGACGGAAACAACGTTCACCGGCATCATGACGGACGCATACCGCGCAAAGCCGATCTTGAAAAAATCCGCCGACACGATGTTCACCAGGTTGGACACGATCAGCGGCAGACTCGCCGTGTCGGCGATAAATCCGGCCGCCATCACATAAGCCAGCGTCGCTTGCGGCGAGAAGCGCAGGCTCGACAGCATTGCAATCACGATCGGCGTCAGGATCAGCGCAGCGCCGTCGTTCGCGAACAATGCCGACACGGCGGCACCGAGCAATATCAACAGTACAAACAGTTTGCGTCCGTTACCGCCGCCCCAACGCGCAACATGCAATGCGGCCCATTCAAAGAAACCTGCCTGATCCAGTACCAGACTAATGATGATGATCGCGATAAACGTCCCCGTCGCGTTCCACACGATGTGCCATACCACCGGAATGTCGGCAAAGGAAATGGCGCCGAACAACAATGCGAGGACAGCACCCAGCATTGCGCTCCAGCCGATGCCAAGCCCGCGCGGCTGCCAGATCACAAGCGTGAGCGTCAGCAGGAAAACAAGGAAAGCGGTAATCAAGGAAATTGCTCCGGAAGGAAGAACGATGAAATCAGGCTTTCGTCTTTTTTGCGGGACGACATGCCTTGACCGGCGTGCACACATTGCCGCCGCAGCAGTTCTCCGTCAGGAATCCGACCAGCGCGTTCATCGCATCAAAGTTGGCCGAATAAATCATCGACCGTCCTTCGCGCCGGACCGTGACCAGTTGTGCATGTGCCAGTTCTTTCAGGTGAAACGACATCGACGATGGCGAGACGCCGAGCCGGTCGGCGATCTGCGTCGCAGCCATGCCTTCCGGCCCGAGTTGCACCAACAGCCGAAAGACGGCAAGACGGGATTCCTGTGCGAGCGCGGCCAGGGCAGCAATGGTGGCTTGG
>NZ_DATMTD010000025.1:0-33234 GCF_035565035.1 Oxalicibacterium sp.
AGTCAGGTACATTCGACCACTCTGCCACCTCTCCGGATATGGTCTTTTACTTCATTTTTGCTTCATTTCACAGCCGAAGCCGCGAAGCCAAAAATTATATCAGAGTCTCGCGCAACTTGAAACTCCCGTTTTCGCCCGACCAAGAGCCGCGTTGTGAGCCTTCACGAATATCAGACCATACGATCATGCACGCCAGTGCAAAAACGACAATATTCCCATCATCATCCTGTCATAAACCATCGGTAGCATTCAACTGAGATCAATCCGTTCACAGCAAACGCCCCATTTATAACCCAGATGCCACTCTCTTCCGCACAGTCGATCGAAACTGGAACCTTCGCGGCAGACAAGGCGCGCGACACGAGCGCAATTTCACTGCTTCCTCCTTTCAGATTCCGCACGAAGGAACCTCAGTTGCCAACAGCCGGCCACGATTTTTCGGTGAATAAAAACGTCATGTCGGCCAACGATCAGGATGATCATGTGGCGCAACGCCTGCGCGACATCATCCAGCATCGCCAGTTGACCCCACTCTTTCAGCCGATCGTGCGGATGCAGACGGGAGAAATCATCGGCTACGAAGGCCTGATCCGCGGCCCGTCCGACAGTCCGATGCATTCGCCGCTGAATCTGTTCAAGGCCGCGCGTACCTGCAACATGAGTGTGGAAGTCGAACATCTGTGCCGCCGCATCACGCTGGAAAAATTCGCCGAACTGCAATTACCCGGCAAGCTGTTCCTCAACGTCAGTCCGGAATGCCTGGTACAACCGGACGTCAAACTCGGCGAGACGCTGGGCTACATCCACGAAGTCGGCATCAATCCGGAACGCGTGATCATCGAACTGACCGAAAGCCATCCAACCTACGATTACGATTTGTTGCGCGAAGCGGTCAGGCATTACCGTGCAATGGGGTTCGTGATTGCGATCGACGATCTGGGCGAGGGATTTTCAAGCCTGCGTCTGTGGTCGGAAATCCGGCCGGAATACGTGAAGATCGACATGCACTTTGTGCAGGGCATCAATCAGGATCCGATCAAGCTGCAGTTCGTCCGCTCGATTCAGGAAATCGCGGAAAAATCCGGCACGCTCGTCATCGCCGAAGGTATCGAAACGGATGCCGAACTGTTGATGATCCGCGATCTCGGCGTGGCTTACGGACAGGGTTACAAGATTGCACGGCCGCACGCGCATCCGATCACGACGCTGCCGACCGATCTGCGTGCACTGCTGCGACAAAACAGCGTCACCATCTATCCGCATGAAACCGGCCGTGGTCACGAAGTGCTGACTGCTTCCAAGCTGCTGCGCAACGTCAAGGCAGTGTCGCCTGAGGTGCAGAACAATCGCGTTTATGAAATGTTCAACAACGATCCGACGCTGGAGATCATTCCCGTCGTATCGCACGGCATTCCGGTCGGCCTGATCACGCGCGCAAACCTGATCGACCGCTTCGCCCGCCCTTATCTGCGCGAACTCCACGGCAAGAAGTCGTGCACGCTGTTCATGGATGACAATCCGCTGATTACCGACAAGAACACGGCACTGCATGCGCTGAGCCAGATCATCGTCGATGCCGATCGCCATCACCTGTTCAACGGCTTCATCATCACCGATAACGGTCACTACATCGGCATGGGCAACGCGCACGACCTGATGCGCGAGATCACGCAGATGCAGATCAATGCCGCACGCTACGCCAATCCGCTGACGCTGTTACCGGGCAACGTGCCGATCGACGAACATATCGATCGTCTGCTGGCGAACGGCTCACGCTTTTGCGTCTGCTATGTGGATCTCGATCACTTCAAGCCGTACAACGATGTTTACGGCTATCGCAAGGGCGATGATGTGCTGCGTCTGACCGGCAGGATCCTCAGCGGTCATTGCGACCCGGAGCGCGATTTTGTCGGCCACATCGGCGGCGATGATTTCATCATCCTGTTCCAGAGCGAAGACTGGGAAGAACGCTGCCACAGAATCATGGATGTATTCTCCGCCGCCATCCCGGGCTTTTACAGTGATGAACATCGCAAAAAAGGCGGTTACATCAGCGAAGACCGTCGCGGCAAAAAAGTCTTCCACACGCTGGCAACGATTTCGCTTGGGCTGCTGAAAGTCGAACCCGGCATGTATGGCTCGCACCACCAGATCGCCACCGCGGCTGCCGACTCCAAGAAACAGGCAAAAAAAATCCCGGGAAACAGCCTGTTCATCGACCGTCGCCTGGGACCTTATGCCGTCGAACAACCGAACGACGATGATGCTGCGCAATCCGATACGCTTGCGCTATGACGGGGCGCGCTCTGCCGCGCCGCTCATGACAATTCCTGTTTAAGCTTGCGGAGCCAGTCGCTCCAACCCGCCCATGTAACCGCGCAACACTTCCGGCACGATGACGCTGCCGTCGGCCTGCTGATAATTCTCCAGCACTGCCACCAGCGTACGGCCCACCGCCAGACCGGAACCATTCAACGTGTGCACAAGTTCAGGTTTGCCCTGCGCATTGCGGAAGCGCGCCTGCATGCGACGCGCCTGGAAGGCTTCGCAATTCGACACCGAAGAAATCTCGCGATAGGTATTTTGTGCCGGCAACCAGACTTCAATGTCGTATGTCTTGGCTGCACCGAAACCCATGTCGCCGGTGCACAGCGTGATGACGCGATACGGCAGGCCGAGTTTTTTCAGGATGTTCTCGGCATGACCGCACATCTCTTCCAGCGCCTCGTACGATTTCTCCGGATGCACGACCTGCACCATCTCGACCTTGTCGAACTGATGCTGGCGGATCATGCCGCGCGTATCGCGACCGTAGCTGCCGGCTTCGGAACGGAAACATGGCGAGTGCGCAGTCAATTTAAGAGGCAGCGTTTCCGCAGCGAGGATTTCATCGCGCACGATGTTGGTGACGGATACTTCCGCCGTCGGGATCAAATACAGGGCTTCGCCCTCGCCTTCCTGACCGCCCTTCTTGACGGCGAACAGATCGGCTTCAAACTTCGGCAACTGCCCGGTTCCCTTCAGCGAATCGGCGTTGACGATGTAGGGCGTATAGCATTCGGTGTAACCGTGTTCCGCCGTGTGCGTATCGAGCATGAATTGCGCCAGCGCACGATGCAGGCGCGCGATGCCGCCCTTCATCACGGCGAAACGCGATCCCGTAATTTTTGTCGCAACGTCGAAATCCAGTCCCAGCGGCGCACCGACATCGACATGATCCTTGACCTCGAAATCGAAAGCGCGCGGCGTGCCGATCTTGCGCATTTCGACGTTGCCGCTTTCATCGGTACCGACCGGTACCGATTCATGCGGCAGGTTCGGAATCGCCAGCATGTAGTCGCTGATCTGCGTCTGCAATTCGTCCAGACGAGTGGCCGATGCCTTCAACTCATCGCCGAGACCGGCAACCTGCGCCATCACGGCGGAAGTGTCTTCGCCCTTGCCCTTCAGCATGCCGATCTGCTTGGACAGCGTGTTGCGCTTGTTTTGCAACTCTTCCGTACCTGATTGAATCTGTTTGCGTTCCGCTTCCAGTGCGTTGAAAGTGGCTACATCGAGCTGGAACTTGCGGCCGGCCAGACGGGCGGCGACGCTATCGATGTCTTTACGGAGAAATTGAATGTCGATCATGAAAGAAAGCGGAAAGATGAATCAAACCGAGATTGTACCAAGGCAGGCAACGATTCCCACCTTGTTCAGGGAAATTCGCCGCTCGGGCCATTTTCGCCATGATGATTGCCGTGCTGGGCTACCATGACGGTCTTTCCGGCATAAACAAACAGAAACAGCATTGAACATGGACGACAAACCGACACCCGCCCCGGTCCCTCTGCCGCTTTTGATCATCGGCCTGATCGCGATGTCGGGGTGCGCCATCTGGACTGGCAGCCTGTTTTATTTTTACGCCGGCAGCATCGTGTACGGCGTGGTGGCAGGCATCTGCATTGGTGCGGCTTATGCCTTTGCCAAACAGATCAAGATGCGGCTCTTTCCCTGACACCGACGATCTGACGAGTCTCAGACGATTGCATTGCCATGCCGTAAATCGGCGTTCTTATTTCTTCTTGCGGGCGTCGCGATCGAGCGTACGCAAGTAATTCAGCTTCTCGCCGATTTTTCCTTCCAGTCCGCGCGGCGTCGGTTCGTACCAGTGCGGATCGGCCATGCCGTCCGGCAGATAGGTTTCACCCGCTGCATAGGCGTCCGGCTCATCGTGGGCATAACGGTATAGCTTGCCGTAGCCCAGCTCCTTCATCAGCTTGGTCGGCGCATTACGCAAGTGTTCGGGTACCGGGCGCGACTTGTCCTTTGCGACGAAGGCGCGCGCCTGGTTGTAGGCCTTGTAACCCGCATTGCTCTTGGCTGCCATCGCCAGATAGATCACGGCCTGCCCCAATGCCAGTTCGCCTTCCGGGGAGCCTAGTCTTTCGTAAGTCGCAGCAGCCTCGTTGACGATCGCCATCGCACGCGGATCGGCAAGGCCGATGTCTTCCCACGCCATGCGCACGATACGGCGTGCCAGATAGCGCGGATCGGCACCGCCATCAAGCATGCGGCAGAACCAGTACAAGGACGCATCCGGGTTGGAGCCGCGCACCGATTTATGCAAGGCGGAAATCTGGTCGTAGAACGTGTCGCCGCCCTTGTCGAAACGACGCAGCGCGTCGCCAAGACAGGCCTGCAGCAGTTCGACGTCGATTTCATTCTGTTTTTTCGCCCGCGCAGCGCGTGCGACAATTTCCAGATTGTTGAGCAACTTGCGCCCGTCGCCGTCGGCGCTGGCAATCAGTATTTCCTTCGCTTCCGCTGTGAAAGTGATGCCTTCCAACTCGTTATGCGCGGCACGATCCAGCATCGCGCCGAGATCGTTTTCATCCAGCGATTTCAGCACATAAACGGCGGCGCGCGACAGCAACGCACCGTTGACTTCGAACGACGGATTTTCCGTCGTTGCACCGATGAAGGTGAACAAGCCACTTTCCACATGCGGCAAGAATGCATCTTGCTGACTCTTGTTGAAGCGATGGACTTCATCGACGAACAGAATCGTGCGGCGTCCCATCGCGCCACGCGCCAGTTCGGCACGATCGACCGCTTCGCGAATGTCCTTGACACCAGACAGAACGGCCGACAACGCGATGAAATCGGCATTGAAACTGTCGGCCATCAGGCGCGCCAGCGTTGTCTTGCCGACACCCGGCGGTCCCCACAGGATCATCGAATGCGGTTCGCCCGATTCGAAGGCGACGCGCAGCGGCTTGCCCGGGCCGAGGATGTGCTGCTGCCCGATCACCTCATCAAGCGTGTGCGGGCGAAGTCGTTCGGCAAGTGGCGTGGCGTTCATGAATCGTGACTGTCCGGGTAACTGAGTGAAAACGTGAAATGAAAACGTGAATGAAAAAAATCGGCCTGACTAAAATGAAATCGACGCCAGACCTGAATCAGACTGGCGTCGCTGTTTTATTATTTTTCCGTACCGACGCGAATGGCCTCGTCAGCGAATAGCGATTACTGAAAAACGTCAGCGCCTTTCGGAACCGTGAACTTAAACTGGCTTGCAGGCATCGCCGGATTCTTTTCGAAACGGCCGAACGTCAATAGCGAAATCTGGCCGAACGAATCGCGCAATTCCATCGCGGCCGGCACACCATCCTTCATGCCGATACCGATGCGCTCGAACGTGGTGTCCTTTGCTTTCGGTGTCGCTTCCAGCCATTCCATCCCATCCTTCGGCGCGCCTTCCTTTAGTGTGAAATTCTGTTCCAGATTATTGCTGCCGAACAGGATGGCGGCCGGCGAAGAGCCCAGTGCGTCACCCAGTTTTTTGACCGTGACCTGATTCAGGTCCTTGTCGTAGATGTACAGCTTTTCTCCATCGGCCTGCAGCAACTGTTCATACGGTTTCTGATAGGTCCAGATGAATTTTCCCGGACGCGAAAAGATGAAAGTCCCCGTTGATTTATTGCTCGCCTTGACCGTTCCGCTGTCGATCTTCACCAATTGCTGCGTGAATTCACCGCGTGCGGACTGCGTCGTCGCCACGAACGTCTTGAACTGTTCCAGCGCCGCAGCGTGTGCGAACGATGGCAACACCAGGACAGCCGCAACGAACAACACGGCCAGCGCCGGCAGGCGAAGATCGCGACGTTTTGCTGCAATGGATTGTTGATTCTTCATGTACATCCTTTATTCGTTCGCGTTCCCGACGGGCACCAGAATTTCACGGTTACCGTTCGATTGCATCGTAGAGACCAGGCCACTTTGTTCCATCTGTTCCAGCAAGCGTGCTGCGCGGTTGTAGCCGATGCGCAGATGACGCTGTACCAGCGAGATCGACGCACGGCGATTTTTCAATACGATTGCCACTGCCTGATCGTACAGTGCATCCGCTTCGCCACCACCCGCGCCACCTTCCGCGCCAAGCAGGTCGCCTTCTTCTGCAACCCCGCCCTCCAGAATGCCTTCGATGTAATTCGGTTCGCCCTGCTCTTTCAAATGATTGACGACACGATGGACCTCGTCATCCGATACGAACGCACCATGCACCCGAACCGGCAATCCCGTTCCCGGCGGCATGTACAACATATCGCCCATGCCGAGCAACGCTTCCGCACCCATCTGATCCAGAATCGTGCGCGAATCGATCTTGCTGCTGACCTGGAACGCAATGCGCGTCGGAATATTAGCCTTGATCAGGCCCGTGATCACGTCTACAGATGGGCGCTGTGTCGCCAGAATCAAGTGGATGCCGGCGGCACGTGCCTTTTGTGCAATACGCGCGATCAATTCCTCGACCTTCTTGCCTACGACCATCATCAGGTCGGCGAGTTCGTCGATGATGATGACGATGGTCGGCAATTTCTCCAGCGGTTCAGGCGCATCCGGCGTCAGGCTGAACGGATTCGGAATCTTCTGCTCGTTCTTTTCCGCTTCGGCGATCTTGGCGTTGTAACCGGCGAGATTACGTACGCCAAGCTTGCTCATCAGCTTGTATCGGCGCTCCATCTCGTTGACGCCCCAGTTCAACGCATGACCTGCCTGACGCATGTCGGTAACGACCGGCGCCAGCAGATGTGGAATGCCTTCATAGATCGACAGTTCCAGCATCTTCGGATCGATCAGGATCATGCGGACCTGATTCGGGTCCGACTTGTACAAGAGCGACAGGATCGTTGCGTTGATGCCGACCGATTTACCGGAACCGGTGGTCCCGGCCACCAGCAAGTGCGGCATCTTTGCCAGATCGGCAACCACCGGATTGCCGGCGATATCCTTGCCGAGTGCGACGGTCAGGCTGGACGTGCTGTCGTTATAAACCTTGGAGCTGACGATCTCGGTCAGGCGCACAATCTGGCGCTTCGGATTCGGCAATTCCAGCGCCATGTAGTTTTTGCCCGGAATCGTCTCGACCACGCGAATCGATGTCAGCGACAGCGAGCGCGCCAGATCGCGCGCAAGATTGACGATCTGGCTGCCCTTGACGCCGGTCGCCGGTTCGATCTCGTAACGCGTGACGACCGGGCCCGGATATGCCGCGACGACCTTGACGGTGATACCGAAGTCGGACAGCTTCTTCTCGATCAGGCGGCTGGTGAATTCCAGCGTTTCGACGCTGACGGTTTCCTGTGTTTCCGGTGCTTCGTCGAGCAGCGACAACGGCGGCAGATTGGTATCCGGCAGATCGTTGAACAGCGAGACCTGCTTCTCCTTTTCGACACGCTCGGATTTCGGCACGGCGACGATCTGCGGCTCGATGCGGATTGGCGGCGCTTCGACGATCTTGGCGCGCTCCTGGACAACCGCTTCTTCGCGCTTGACCGCGGCCACCTGACCGAGTTGACGATCCTTGCGGGCGCCATACAGATTGCTGACCAACTGCAGTGAACGTTCGAGCAATTCGCCGATGCGTTCGGCAACGCCAAGCCAGGACACATGAAAAAACAGACTGAATCCGACGCCGAACAACAGCAGCAGCAACAGCGTTGCGCCCATGAAGCCAAACGCATTCTGCGCAGCATTGCCGATCAGCTCTCCAAGCACGCCACCCGGTGCACGCGGCAACTGCGCCTTCATCGAATACATGCGCAGATATTCAATTGCCACACTACCCGTCATCAGCAGCGCAAACCCGATGCCGCGAATCAGGCCTTCGTGACGATGCGGCGCTTCCGGTTCTTTTTTTAGCAGATAACGTTGCGACAGCCTGCGGTAACCGATCCACACCAGGCGCAGCAACAATACGCACAGCCACCATGCGGATGCACCGAAAATAAACAGCAGCAGATCGGACAGCCACGCACCGGCCCGCCCACCGACGTTGTGTAATTTGGCAACGACATTCGCGTGTGACCAGCCTGGATCGACCGGCGAATACGTCATGAAAATCAGCATCAGATAAAGCGTAACGACGGCGAGCATCAGCCAACGCGCTTCGGACAGCAAGCGGGCAATCCGGCCGGGCGGCTGATCTTTCGAAATCGTGGTCTTGCGGGTATAGGCTTGGCTTGTTTTAGTCATAAATCCAGACGCGTTCACGTCAAATCAGTGGCGCGGCCCGCGCAGAAAGAGTGCGGCACCGGCCTGTACAGAAGTCAATATCGAAACCGGGTTCCTTGTCGTGAGCAGACAGCCCTTTCGACGGACGCGCCCTACGGATTGCGCCGGTTCCTCTATAATCTTAACCAGTTTTTACCCGTTACACCGAATAATTCAGGGAGCGGTTGAAATTTGATGCCGTGGCGACATATACAGGCGACAGGCACCGGTTTCTGCCATTCAGCGGTCATCCATCTACTTTAGAAAAACATCATGTCCATCGTCAAACACGCAAAAGTTCTCATCCTCGGCTCCGGTCCTGCGGGCTACAGTGCTGCCATTTATGCTGCGCGCGCCAATCTGAAGCCGGTCATGATCACCGGCGTCGAACAAGGCGGACAGCTGATGACGACCACCGATGTCGAAAACTGGCCAGGCGATCCGCTGGGCGTGCAAGGTCCGGAACTGATGCAACGCCTGCTGCAGCACGCAGAGCGCTTCAATACAGAAATCATCTTCGACCACATCCATACGACCCACCTGAATGAAAAGCCGATCCGCCTAACCGGCGACATGGGGGAATACACCTGTGATTCGCTGATCATTGCGACCGGCGCTTCCGCCCAGTATCTGGGCCTGCCGTCGGAACAGGATTTCATGGGTAAAGGCGTTTCTGCCTGCGCAACATGCGATGGCTTCTTCTACCGCGAACAGGAAGTCGCTGTTGTCGGCGGCGGCAACACGGCCGTCGAAGAAGCGTTGTATCTGTCGAACATCGCGAAAAAAGTCACCGTCATTCATCGTCGCGACAAATTCCGCGCCGAAGCGATTCTGATCGACCGTCTGATGGCGAAGGTTGCCGAAGGCAAGATCGAACTGAAACTGAACCACACGCTGGAAGAAGTTGCCGGCGATGATAGCGGCGTGACCGGCATCAACGTCAAGTCGACGATCGACGACAAGGTCAGCAGCATCAAGCTGCATGGCGTCTTCATTGCGATCGGCCACAAGCCGAATACCGATATCTTCATCGACCAGCTCGACATGCATAACGGCTACATCAAGACCAAAACCGGTCTCGAAGGCATGGCAACGGCCACCAGTGTGCCAGGCGTGTTTGCTGCCGGCGACGTGCAGGATCACATCTACCGCCAGGCCATCACCAGCGCCGGCACCGGCTGCATGGCTGCGCTGGATGCGCAACGCTATCTGGAAAGTCTGGAGTAATCAGCGTGCCTGTCATGTTGCTTCGATAAATGACAGGCACGTCCCATTCATTCATCGCCCATCCCGGATTGCCGCCATGTCTTCGCTCAAGGATTTTGCAGGCCTCAAGGTTTTGCACAAGGATCTGAAAAAGCAGGAAGAAATGCGTCAACGCGCCGAAGAAGAACGGATACGTGCCGAAAAAAAGGCACAGCTGGAAGCCGATCTTTTTCGCAGCAGCATGGGTGACGTTGCGCCGCTGAAAAAGGCCGACAAGGCCGCGATCGTTCCCCCACGTCCGTTGCCGATTGCACGCCAGCATCTGGCCGACGAGCAAGCTGCGCTGCGCGAATCGCTGTCCGACGAATTCACGATCGAATCACTGCTGGATACCGATGAAGCGTTGAGTTACGCACGCGAAGGCATCGGTCCCGACGTCGTGCGCAAACTGCGTCGCGGCAACTGGGTGATTCAGGCACAGCTCGATCTGCATGGACTGCGTACCGACGAGGCACGCGACGCGCTGGGAGAATTCCTGCGCACCTCGGTAAAACGCGGTCTGCGTTGCGTGCGTGTCATTCACGGCAAAGGGCTGGGGTCGGTGAACAAGACACCCGTATTGAAGAACAAGGTACGCAACTGGCTGGTGCAAAAGGACGAGGTGATTGCCTTCTGCCAGGCCCGCGCAGCCGATGGCGGTGCCGGCGCCTTGATTGTGCTGTTGCAGGCAAACTGAGTTTTTATTTCTGCAGGTACAAACGGAGTTGCAAAAAACAAAAGGCCGGCAGCAAGCCGGCCTTTTTCATGACGCGACGGAATTTAAACCGCGTCGCTGCCGGTCTCGCCAGTAAGGATCCGAATAACCTGCTCCACCGAGCGCACGAAAATCTTGCCGTCGCCGATCTTGCCGGTGCGTGCCGCCTTGATAATGGCATCGACCGCCTGTTCAAGCACGCTGTCGTCCACCACCGCTTCCACTTTTACTTTCGGCAGGAAGTCGACCACGTACTCCGCGCCGCGATACAGCTCGGTATGGCCTTTCTGACGGCCGAAACCCTTGACCTCGGTGACCGTCAAACCGGTCACGCCGACTTCTGCCAGTCCTTCGCGCACTTCATCGAGCTTGAACGGTTTGATAATTGCGGTAATTTGTTTCATCAACATGCTCCTCAGGTAATTTCGTACTGGTTTCGGCACGCGCGTTCAGCATCGGCCGGAAACTTTTCCCCATTTTGCCATCATTCACGGAATCGGGACGTAATCGGATAACGCCAGTCGCGTCCGAACGCGCGATGCGTGACGCGAATGCCGACCGGCGACTGGCGCCGCTTGTATTCGTTGATCTTGATCAGGTGCGTGATGCGTGTCACATCTTCCGGACGATAACCGGCTGCGACAATTTCGGCGCTGCTGCGGTTTTCCTCCATGTACATCTGCATGATCGCATCAAGAACGTCATACGGCGGCAAAGAATCCTGATCGGTCTGGTCCGGCCGCAATTCTGCCGACGGGGCACGCGTCAGGATGCGCTCTGGAATCACACTGCCGACCGAATTGCGCCAGGCGCACAGACGGTACACCAAGGTTTTCGCAATATCCTTCAGCACCGCAAAACCGCCAGCCATGTCGCCGTACAACGTGCAATAGCCGACCGCCATTTCGCTCTTGTTGCCGGTCGTCAGCACGATGGAACCATGCTTGTTCGACAGCGCCATCAGGATCGTGCCGCGAATGCGGGCCTGAATGTTTTCTTCCGTCGTATCCTGTGCCAGTCCCGTGAATTCTTCCGATAGCGTGCGATTGAACGCATCGAAACAATCGGCAATCGGGATTTCGTCGTAACGCACACCGACGCGCGCCACCATGTCGCGCGAATCGATCCACGAAATATCCGCGGTATACGGTGACGGCATCATGACCGCACGCACCTTGTCCGCGCCCAGCGCATCGACTGCAACGGCCAGCGTCAGTGCAGAATCGACGCCACCCGACATGCCGATCAGTGCGCCTGGAAAACCATTCTTGCCGATGTAATCGCGCACCCCCAGCACCAGCGCCTTGTAGACCTGCGCTTCCACCGGCAATTCCTCGACGATGGTGGCGTTGACCGGTTGCGCTCCTTCGAATTCGACGACCTGCAAATCCTCCACGCAATGCTGCAAATGCGCACGCAACGCGCCGCTTTGATCCAGCACGAAGGAATTGCCGTCGAATATCAGTTCATCCTGCCCGCCGACCAGATTTGCATACACCACGCTCATGCCGTGATCACAGACGTTGGCCCGCATCATGTCCACGCGCAGATGCTGCTTGTACATGTGATACGGCGAACCGTTCGGCACCAGCAAGACCTGCGCACCGGCAGCGGCGGCACGCGCCGGTGCATGTGCGAACCACGTGTCTTCGCAAATATTGATGCCGAAACGCACGCCCTTGACGTCGAACACCAGCGGCTGATCGTCCGAGGAAAAATAACGTTTCTCGTCGAATACCGCCGCGTTCGGCAAATTGTGTTTGCAATAGGTGCCGGCAATCACACCGTTGAGCAGAACCGATGCTGCATTGAAACGCAAACCGTCCTGTTCCAGCGGATGGCCGACGATCACGCAGACATCCCTGAACTCCGCCAGATCGGCGGCCAGCGCGTCCAACGTCTCCGATGTTTTTGCGTAGAATGACTGACGCAACAGCAAATCTTCTGGCGGATAGCCGACCAGCGACAGTTCAGGCGTCAAAACGATGTCGGCCCCTTGTGCGACGGCGCGACGGGAGAATTCGACGATGCGAGCACGATTGCCGGCCAGATCACCGACCGTACTGTTGATTTGCGCGATGGCGACTTTGACTGTCATGGCGTAAGAATTAAAAGCGAAACGAAACAGAAACGAAAACGGTTAAACGCAGGTAAATAAAATACGTGAAAGATTGCGCGACTCTGAAATTGCATGAATAAAACCGAACCAACTGCCAGCGCCAGCGCCGTCCTTCATTATCGCACGCGTATTGTCTCCTCTCTGTCAGAAATCGGCCAACCTGCATGGGACGGTTTGCTGGCACTGCAAGCCGATGCCAATCCGTTCCTGTCGTTCGCGTTTCTCGACGCACTGCACGAAAGCGGTAGTGCCTCCGTCCGTTCCGGCTGGCAACCGCAATTCGTCGTCATCTGGCGCACGGACCGTAACGGGAACGATGAACTCGCTGCGGCATTGCCACTGTATGCAAAGAATCATTCCTATGGCGAATACGTATTCGACTGGGCGTGGGCCGATGCCTATGAGCGCAACGGTCTCGACTATTACCCAAAACTGCTGTCGGCAATTCCATTCACGCCGGTCACCGGCAGCCGGTTGATCGCACGCGATGCGGAAGCACAATCGGCGCTGGTCGCCGCGCTGGGCGCCATTCAGCAAGGCAATGATTTTTCGTCGACGCACATCCTTTATCCGCCGCAGGAACAGGCGGAAATTCTGCACGATGACGGCTTTTTGTTGCGCACCGGCGTGCAGTTTCATTGGCTTAATAACGGCTATCGCAGCTTTGACGAATTTCTCGAAACGCTGGAACGCAAGAAGCGCAAGAACATCCGCGCCGAACGCCGCAAGGTGCAGGAAGCCGGCGTCAGCTTTCGCCACATTGCCGGGCGCAATGCGAAGGAAAGCGACTGGCAATTCTTCAAGCGTTGCTACGACCACACCTACGCCGCACATCATTCCACACCGTATCTGAATCTCGACTTTTTCCTGCGTATCGGCGCGACGATGCCGGACAATCTATTGCTAATCGTTGCCGAACGGGACGGTCTGCCGATTGCCTCTTCGCTGGTCGTGCATGACGGACAAACGCTGTACGGCCGCTACTGGGGGGCGTTGGCACATGTCGATTGTCTGCATTTCGAAACCGCTTATTACCAGCCTCTGGAATTTTGCATTTCGAATCGGATTGCCTGCTTTGAAGGCGGTGCACAGGGTGAACACAAGATGGCGCGCGGCTTCCTGCCGCAAAAAACCTGGTCTGCCCACTGGCTGGCGCATCCCGCTTTTGCCAACGCAATCGAGGAATTCCTGCAACGGGAAAGCGGCGACATCGATTCGTATATTGACGAACTGAACGAGAGAAATCCGTTCAAGGCGTAACAGGATGTCCGACAAGAAATGCGAAATTGCGAAATTACCTTGAACATGGCTTGCCAGCCACTCTTCGTCCGTGCATGCTAACGCCACGATGACACTAACCGCCCCCTCCCTGCAACCGGCAGCGCACGCCATGCCGACACGAATTGGACGTTTTTCCATCAAGCAAGAGCTCGGGCGCGGCTCGATTGGCGTCGTCTATCTGGCGCATGATCCGATCATCGACCGTGACGTCGCACTGAAGACCTTCCGCAACCGCATGTCGCTGGTGGAAAAGAAGCAGTACGAACAGCAGTTCATCAACGAGGCACGTGCTGCCGGCCGTCTCGCGCATTCGAATATCGTGACGATCTACGAAGCGACCAGCGAAGGCGACTGGACCTACATCGCAATGGAATACCTGCAGGGCCGCGAACTGAGCAAGATGATGAACGGCGGCCATCGCTTTACGCCAGACGACGTGGCGTCGATCTCGTGGAAGATTGCAGACGCACTGGAACATGCGCACAAAAACGGCGTCATCCATCGTGACATCAAACCGGCCAATATTTTTTTGGTGACGGATCATCAGCCGAAGATCGTCGATTTCGGTATCGCACGCGCGCCGAACCGCGTGCCCGGCGCAAATCAGAAGGCGGAAGAGCCGTACACGCTGTTCCACGACAACATTCTCGGCACCCCAAATTACATGTCGCCGGAACAGGCGCTTGGCCTCTCAGTGGACGTTCGTACCGATATTTATTCGCTCGGTGCCGTCATGTACGAGATGCTGACTTTCCGCAAACCTTTTCATGCAGTCGATACGGATAAGCTACTGCAGCAGATTGCCTTCAAGGCTGCGCCGGAACCGCACATGATCGAAGGCGACGTCCCGACGTGGCTGTCACACATCGTGTCGAAAGCCATGAGCAAGAAGCCGGAAAAACGCTATCAGACCGCAGAAGAAATGGCGCTCGACATCAAGCGCCATCTGACTCGCACCAGACGCGAACATGAACGCGTACCGAAAACAGAACGCGCAGAACAATCTGCAAACGCCCCCGAATTTGAAAAATCCCGGCTATTCTGGCCGATATGCGGTGTTCTTGTCGCAGCATCGATCGTTGCCTATTCGATGTGGCTGCGCTGACCGACACATCCAGCGTCTTCGCAGCAGATCCAGTACGACACCGTTACAATGCATGACCGGCAACAACCGTTTGCCGATGTGACTGTCTCTGCATCCCTACTGAAATGAGTCTTACCGACATCCTGATTGCCATCGCCGTCGTCGGTATCTGGGGCGTCAATTTCGTCGTGATCAAGGTGGGTCTGCAGGATTTGCCGCCCATCCTCTTTACCGCCCTGCGTTTCCTGTTCGCCGCGTTTCCTCTGGTCTTTTTCGTACGCCGTCCTGCGATTCCATGGAAACTGTTGGCAGGTTACGGTCTGTTCCAGTTCGCCGTGCAGTTCACATTGCTGTTTTACGGCATGAAGCTGGGGCTCTCTGCCGGGCTGGCTTCGCTTGTCATTCAACTGCAAGCATTTTTCACGATCGGCCTGGCAATCCTGCTGCTTGGGGAACGCCCACGGATAAGCCAGTGGATAGGTTCCATCGTTGCCTTCAGCGGCATGTTGCTGGTCGGTGTACATCTTGAAGGCAAGGCGACTATCATCGGCTTCCTGCTGGTGATCGCTGGCGGGATGTCGTGGGCGACCGCGAATATCTTCACAAAAAAAATTGGCAAGGTGAATCCGGTTGCGCTGGTTGTCTGGGGATCCTTGCTGGCAACCCCGCCGTTGTTGTGCGCGTCACTTGTCGTCGAAGGGCCCGTCGCGTGGCTGGAAACCGCACAGCGCGCCAGCTGGCTTTCTGTCGCCGCAGTGATGTTTCAGTCCTATCCGAACACGATTCTCGGTTTCGGCATCTGGTCGATGTTGATGCGCAAATATCCGGCCGCGACGATTGCACCGTTTACGCTGTTGGTGCCGGTGTTCGGCATGCTGAGTGCGACGCTCGTTTTGGACGAACCGCTGCAATGGTGGAAGATCGTTGCCGGCTTGCTGGTGTTGTGCGGCCTCGCATTCAACCAGTTCGGTGGAAAGCAAATGAAAAACAAGATCGGTTAACTTCGCGACGATTGCAGAACAACAAAAAAGCGCACCGAAGTGCGCTTTTTTTGCGATAGGGCCGTGCAATACGACAATACGATCAGGCCTTCGCCTGCTTCTTGTAGTTTTCGACGCCGGCCAGAATTTCGGCTTTGGCTTCGTCGGGACCGCCCCATCCTTCGACCTTGACCCACTTGCCTTTTTCCAGATCCTTGTAGTGTTCGAAGAAGTGCTGGATTTGCTGCAGGCGAAGGTCGTTGATGTCTTCCGGTTTTTGCCAGTGCGTGTAGATCGGCAGAATCTTGTCGACGGGAACAGCCAGCAGTTTTGCGTCACCGCCTGCTTCGTCGGTCATCTTCAACACGCCAATCACGCGGCAGCGCACCACAACTCCCGGATACAGCGGAAACGGCGTGATCACCAGCACATCGACCGGATCACCGTCGTCGGACAGCGTTTGCGGAATGTAACCGTAGTTGCATGGGTAATGCATTGCCGTGCTCATGAAGCGATCGACGAAAATCGCACCGGATTCCTTGTCGACTTCGTATTTGACCGGATCGGCATTCATCGGGATTTCGATGATGACGTTGAAATCGTTCGGCAGATCCTTGCCGGCTGGGACGTTGTTCAGACTCATGATGTGTTCTCGAAAGTGGGAAGAATATTGCCAACCCGAGATTATAACGGCTTTCACCTCGCAACCCGCCGGAGGCAGGGCCGTTACAGGCCGGCAATCGGCGTATGGCGAATCATCACAGGATCAGGAGATGATTCGCAAGGCAGGAACGAAAGATGCCGATGAACGGATTTACAGCGCTGTCGCAATCGCGCACTGGCGATAATGCGAAGCCGCTTCTTCCGGCTGGTTCAACCCTTCATGCAGTTGCGCCAGCTTCAGGTGAATTTCCTGCAGCATGCGTGGATGGCTGGCATCGGACAGCGCCTGTTCCAGGTGACGCTGTGCCTTGCCCCACAGACTCTGGCGAAGGCACAAGGTGCCCAGCGTGAGTTCCAGTTCCGGATCGCCCGGATGCTTGCCGTTCCACGCCTCGCAGCGCTCGATCTGTGCCAGCAATGCCGGCGAACCTTCCAGCGCCGCTGCCGCACGATAAGGACGCAGCAGACGTTCGTCCCACTCGGCCTCCATCGCCTTCTCGACAATTGCACGCGCATCGTCATATAGACCGCTGCGATTGAATGCCTGCGCACCATGCAGGGCGACGTAAGGCTTGATGCGATCTTCTGCCGGAATCGCCCACCAGACATTGCGAATTGACTCCGCATCGTTTGACGGATTCTGCAGCAGATCCTGATAGGCCAGTTCACGCAGACGTGTGGATAGTGCCGGATGCAACGCGCGATTCTTGTCCAGAGTACGCACAAGACGCAACACTTCCGGCCAGTTGTTCGCACGCTGATTCGCTTTCAACGCCATGCGCAACGCGTGAATGTGGCGCGTGCCGTTGGCATTCAGTTCCTTGACGACGTCCAGTGCCAGTTCGGGCTGCCGTTCATCTACCAGCAATTCGATCGCCGTCATCAGGCGTGCCGTCTTCAGCACCTGATCTTCCTCGACCGTGGCCAGCCAGGTATCGCGCCGGTCGGTCTGCTGCATCCGGTGCGCGGCGCGCGCAGCGATCAACGCGGCAAGGCCGGCGTTATCCGGTGAATCGGTAGCGCGCATCGCCGCTTTTTCCGCGTGCCCGAAACGCCCTTCGAAGTAGGCCTTCAACGATTCGCGCAATGCCTGATTGCCCTTGCGTTCAAGTTTTTCACGACGATAGGTCGCGACGCGTCCCGGCATTTTTTGCGCCACACGGATCGTTTTCAGAATCGCATAGACAGCGAAGAACAGCAGGATGGCCAGCAGGATAAAGAAATTAAGCGACAGGTCAACGCGGTACGGCGGGTAAAAAAACACCACGTTGCCCACATTGAAATGTGCCGCCACAGCCAGCCCGATGGCGGTGGCAAACAGTACGATGACCCAGAGAAATATGCGCATATTAAAGACGACGATAGGCGATCATTGATTATCAACAGTCCCGCAGGACATTGCCGCACACATCAAGGCTTGGCCTTGTAGTTGCGAACTGCGTTCAGGCTTTCTGCCAGTGTCGGCATCTCGATTGCCAGATTGCTGGATTGCACCTGCTTCAGCAGCGCCTGTGCCGTTTGGGTCTGCTTGGCGCGAGTATCGAAATATTTGGAGATGCTGTCCTGTGCGGCAGTCATGTCGCTGCGGAACGCGCTTTCGTTGCGCGACAGCAGCGCCAGGCGCGCATTCAGCAGGCGCAGCTTCAGATTCTCGCGTGCATAGTAGGCTTGGGTCGGCGACAGCAACAGCGCATCGGTGGTTTCCACGCTGCGCACGCGGATCAACTGGCGTACGTCACTCCACATTTCGTTCGACCAGCTTTCCCAGCGTGCCTTTGCTTTCGGCAGCCATTCGGTCGAATCCTGCCTGACCGGCTCGACGTTTGCATTCGCTTTTACATGCCTGTTGGCTGCAGGCGGACGGTTTTTCGGTTCGGTCGCGGGCAATGCCGGCTGTTCATCGGACAGCAATGGCATCTTGTCGACCTGACTGATCACACTGTCGAGTCGCAATGCGACACCGGTCAGATCGAGGCTTGGAAGTGCTTTCAGACGCTCGATGTCGTGCCCGATCGCGCGGCGGATCGTGACGAATTGTGGTGTATCGGCGCGTGACAGCTTCGCATCGGCATTCTGCAGTGCGATCAAGGCACCCTGCACATTACCGGCCAGCTGCAACTGCTGACTGGCGGTGGACAATACCTGCTCGACTTCGGCCAACGCCCAGTCGTCACGACGCTTGAAGAGATCCTGATACAACTGTTCCAGTGCGAGTTGCTGGCTTTGCGACTCGATCTGTTTGCTCTCCAAAACGTTCACCTTGGCCTGCAACTCGGTGACGGTTTCCTGCACGGATTTGGCAATGGTGCGCGTCTCATTGCTGACGTTGTCGCCGCTCTGCATGCGGCGTGCGACTTCGGTACGCACCTCCGACAATTCCCTGTGCGTGTACCACCATTGCGCTCCCAGCAGCAGCGCCAGCACGACGACCGCAGGAACGAGAAAGCGCTGTCGCCCTTTACCCTCGCGACCTTTTTTCACTGGTGCGGCGCCATGGACGGTTGAATGGGAAGAAGCCGCAGCCGGGACCGGTTGCGGCGCTGATTCTGGAGGGGTCGGCATGTCATTCATGAAAGAGATTGTAACGCGGCCAACAAGCCGTCGTCGCCTGATCGGGTGCGGATGATGTGTCGAAAACCGAGCGACTCCGCTGTTTCTGCGATGCGTGCGTGCGATACGAGGATTCTTTGTTGTTGCATTTTTACGACGCCCTCCGCTTCATCGAGTTGCGCAACCATCTGCGTCAGAAAACGCAGCGCCTCCGAGCTGGTCACGATCCAGTCGTTCTGACAACACAATAAACGTTTCAGTTCGCTGCGCCGCGCCTCCGTGAAGTCCGGTGCGGCCCGACGATAGGCCGCTATCGCCGTCACACGCGCACCGGCAGCCCGCAAAGCATCGCCCAGCAATTCGCGGCCCGTTTCGCCGCGCACGATCAGAACTTCCCTGTCGCGCAATGCAGCCAGATCGAGTTCTTCCAGCAAGGTTTGTGAATCGGTGCGTTCAAGATTGCGTGGGCTGAAGATGACGCTGTTCTCTCCCGTGATCCCGCGTCGCGCCAAGGCGATGCGACTGCCTTCTCCGACCACCGCCAGCGACAACTGATGCGGCCAGTCCGGACGTGCACAAAAAGCGGCATCGATTGCATTCGGGCTGACAAAGGCAATCAACGCATAACGTTCGAGGTCGCTCAGCGTCTCTCGCAGCGAACGTTGATCCGCCAACGGCAAAATTTCCAGCAGCGGGAAAAGAGCGACTTCACGTCCCAGTTCCCTCACGCGCTGCGCCAATTCCCCAGCCTGCGCCGGCGGCCGTGTAATAACGACGATTGGGTCAGGCATCTCCGGCGGCTTCTGCTTTGCACGAATCCAGAATGGCCCGCGCGTCCTGCGTTTGCAACAGGTCGGCAATACGGCTGCCAAGCGCTTCAGGCTCATCCGCCGGACCGCTCAGATCCGCGCTGGCGACCCGTGCGCCGTCCGGTGTCGCGATCATCGCGCGCAAGCGCATCGTGTCGCCATCGATGGTTGCAAATGCCGCCAACGGAACCTGACAGCTACCGCCAAAATTTCTGGAAACGGTTCGTTCAGCAACAACTGCACGCGAGGTCGCCACATGGTCGAGCGGTGCCAGCCACTCGCTCAGATCAGCACGCGCTGCATGAATCTCGATCGCCATCGCGCCCTGCCCCGGGGCTGGCAGACTTTGCTCCGGCGGCAAAAATGCGCGTATGCGTTGCGGCAAACCCAGTCTTTTCAAACCGGCAGCGGCGAGAATGATCGCGGCATATTCGCCCTTGTCCAGTCGCCCGAGGCGCGTATCCAGATTGCCGCGCAACGGACGGATCGTCAGTTGCGGGTAACGGGCGGCAATCAACGCCTGACGTCGCAGGCTGCTGGTGCCGACAATCGCACCGGCCGGCAACGCATCCAGCGAATCGTAGTCGTTCGAGACAAACGCATCGCGCGGATCTTCGCGCTCCAGTACCGCCGCCAGTTGAAAACCTTCCGGCAGAATCATCGGCACATCCTTCAGCGAATGCACCGCCAGATCGGCGCGCCCGTCGGCAATCGCAACTTCCAGTTCCTTGACGAACAGGCCCTTGCCACCCACCTTCGACAGCGTGCGATCGAGAATTTGATCGCCTCTTGTCGTCATGCCGAGAATCTCTACCGAGCACTGCGGATATAATAAGGCCAGCTTTTCGCGCACATGCTCTGCCTGCCACATGGCGAGGCGACTTTCGCGCGAGGCGATGATTAATTTTTTCGGGGGTGGGAATTTCAACACGGCTTCTTTCGATTTTCTGTCGGGAAGCTGGCGAACCTGATACATTGCGACCGCCTTTTACCTTTGCGGGCGCATTTTTTACCGGTTCGGCAGGCTAACGATGGCGACGCTGCAACAGCGTTCATCATCGCAGATGAAGATCTGGTCTCGCTTGAAATTCTAGCATGCGCCTGTAGGCGAAACGGCGTGCCGTCCCATTCATTATCACCATCAACAAGCTGATCAACATGGCAAAACAATTGAACACCCGTCCGCGCGCGACTCCTGCCGCTTCTGTCAAGGACAAGGACGCTCCGCTGAAGGAAGACATTCGCCTGCTGGGTCGCCTGCTGGGCGACGTACTGCGCGACCAGGAAGGCGATGCGGTGTTCGAAGTGGTGGAAACAATTCGCCAGACCGCGGTACGCTTCCGTCGTGAAGATGACGATCAGGCGGGAGCCCAGCTGAATCGCCTGCTGAAAAAGCTCGATCGCGAACAGACGATCACCGTGGTACGCGCCTTCTCGTATTTTTCGCATCTGGCCAATATTGCTGAAGACCATCATCACAACCGCCGCCGCCGCGCGCATCTGCTGGCCGGCTCTGCCCCGCAGGAAGGCAGCGTCACTTTCGCACTGGAGCGTCTGGACAAGGCAGGCGTTTCCGGAGCCGAAGTCCGTGACTTCTTCAAGGATGCACTGATCTCGCCGGTACTGACCGCGCATCCGACCGAAGTGCAGCGCAAGAGCATTCTCGACGCAGAAAACGAAATTGCCCGCCTGCTGGCACAACGCGACCTGCCGATGACGCCGAAGGAACGCGCCGATAACACGCAACTGCTGCATACCCGCATCACGATGCTGTGGCAGACGCGACTGCTGCGTTATTCGAAGCTGTCGGTCAAGGACGAAGTCAACAACGCACTGTCCTATTACCGCATCACCTTCCTGAACGAATTGCCAGGCATGTATGAAGACATCGCCAACGAGGTGGCCGAGCAGTTCCCGCAACGTGCGAGCAGCAAGTCGAAAAACACGTTTTCGCCGTTCGTGCAAATGGGTAGCTGGATCGGCGGCGATCGTGACGGCAATCCAAACGTCAATGCCGACACGATGCGCTATGCACTGTCGCGGCAGTCGACGACGGTGCTCGACTTCTATCTCTCCGAAGTACATTTGCTTGGCGCCGAGCTGTCTCTTTCCGCGTTTCTCGCCGGCGTCAGCCCGGAGGTGCAGGCGCTGGCCGATGCATCGCCGGACCAATCTGCACATCGTGCCGACGAACCGTATCGCCGCGCACTGATCGGCATCTATGCCCGTCTGGCGGCGACAGCGCGCGAGCACGGAGCCACCACGATTGCACGCCGCGAAGTAGGCCCGGCCGCACCGTATGCCGCTCCTGACGAATTCGCGGACGACCTGCAAACCCTGATCGATTCGCTGAAAGCGCATCACGGTGCGGCACTTGCACGTCCGCGTCTTGCCAAGCTGCGCCGCGCCGCCGACATATTCGGCTTCCACATGGCGACGCTCGACATGCGCCAAAGCTCTGACGTGCACGAACGCGTGCTGTCCGAATTGTTCCGTTGCGCACAAGTCGAAACCGACTATGCTGCATTGGCGGAGGAGCAGAAAGTCGCATTGCTGCTGTCCGAACTCGACAAGCCGCGCCTGCTGTTCTCCCCATACATCGACTATTCGGACGAAACAAACTCCGAGCTGTCGATCATGCGTGCCGCGCACGAGATTCGCCAGCTCTATGGTGCACGCGCGATTCGCAACTACATCATCTCGCACACCGAAACCGTTTCCGATCTGCTGGAAGTGCTGCTGCTGCAGCGTGAAACCGGCTTGCTGCGCAATGCCGCAAACAGCGACGACGAAGATGTCGAACTGATGGTGATTCCGCTGTTCGAAACGATTCCGGATCTGCGCCAGGCTGCCACCATCATGGAACAGACGATGGCGATCCCGCAGGTACGCAAACTGATCGCCAAGCAGGGCAATCTGCAGGAAGTGATGCTCGGTTATTCGGATTCCAACAAGGACGGCGGCTTCCTGACGTCGAACTGGGAACTGTACAAGGCCGAAACGCGCCTGGTCGATGTATTCGACCGCGCAGGCGTCAAGCTGCGTTTGTTCCATGGCCGTGGCGGCACCGTCGGTCGCGGCGGCGGTCCAAGCTACGATGCGATCCTGGCGCAACCACCGGGCACCGTGAACGGCCAGATCCGTCTGACCGAACAGGGAGAAATCATTGCATCCAAGTTCTCCAATCCGGAAATCGGTCGCCGCAATCTGGCGCTGCTGGTTGCTGCCACGCTGGAAGCCAGCCTGATGCCGCATCCGTTCAATGGAAAACACGCAAAGAAACTGGCCGAGTTCGAAAGCGTGATGAACGAACTATCCGAACTGGCCTACGCGGGTTATCGCGATCTGGTCTACGAAACGCCGGGCTTCACTGACTACTTCTTCTCCGCCACACCGATTGCGGAAATCGCCGAGCTCAACATCGGTTCGCGCCCTGCTTCGCGCAAGGCGTCGCGTCGTATCGAGGATTTGCGCGCAATTCCGTGGGGTTTCTCATGGGGTCAATGTCGCCTGCTGCTGCCGGGCTGGTACGGCTTCGGCAGCGCGGTCGAACAGTGGCTGGCTTCCGGCACCGACAAGCCGCGCCGCGTCGCCATACTGCGTGCAATGTTCAAGGAGTGGCCATTTTTTGCCACGCTGCTGTCGAACATGGACATGGTCATGTCGAAGACCGATCTGGCCGTCGCTTCGCGCTATTCGGAAATGGTGCAGGACCGTCGTCTGCGCAACACCATCTTCAAGCGTATCGTTGCCGAGCATGAACGCGTATCGGATGCGTTGACGATGATCACCGGCCGCAAGGAGCGTCTGGCAAACAACCCGCTGTTGGCACGTTCGATCAAGAATCGCTTCGCCTATCTCGATCCGCTGAATCACCTGCAGGTCGAACTGATCAAGCGCCACCGGACGCTGATGCAAGAGGGCAAGACGGACGACCGCGTACGCCGTGGCATTCACCTGTCGATCAACGGTCTCGCAGCAGGTTTGCGCAATACCGGCTGATCATCACCACCGTACCAACAGAAAGGGAAGCACATGTGCTTCCCTTTTTTATTGCCGACGTTCCGCTTGCAAAATGCCCGGCTAGCGCACCAGCGCTTTTACGGCCGGCCACTGCCGACGCGATATCGGCAAGCGGTCATTGATGCCACGCAAAATCACCTGCCACGATTCCTGTATCTTGTCGTTTTCACCTTCGCTGTCGGCATCCACTGCCTGCAATCCACGCTCGACACCGACAATGGCATCACGTGCAACCAGCGCATTGCGATGCACGCGAATGAATTGCGCCGCAAATTCCTGTTCCAGTGCAGATAGCGCACCTTCGATCAGGTATTCTCGCTCACGTGTGCGTAATGTCACGTACTTCGCCTCGGCCTTTAGATACAACACATCCGTTATCGGCACCAGCAGGAGACGCCCTCTTTCCTGAACCGAAAAATTCCGGCGTACCGACTGCAGCGTAGAAGCGACGCCCGCGATTGGCTGCTTTTGCATCGATGCATTCGGTTTCAACGAAACTGCACGACGGATTGCATCTGCGAGCCGCGAAGCACGTACCGGCTTGAGCAGATAATCCAGTGCATGTACCTCGAATGCCTTCAGCGCATATTCGTCAAAGGCCGTCACGAAAATGATGGCAGGCGCGGCCGTTTCGCCCTGCGCCAGATGGCCTGCCATTTCTATGCCGGTCATGCCCGGCATCTGCACATCCAGCAACACGATATCCGGATTCAACTGGGCAATCAGGTCGAGCGCCTGTTGCGCCTGTGACGCTTCGCCGGCCAGTTCATGCGGGCATTCTGTCGCGATATCCGACAACAGGGTCTTCAGTCGCGCACGTGCCGGCGCCTCGTCATCGACAATGAAAATGCGCGGCAAAGCGAGCGATGTCATGCGTCGACCTTCCTGTAAGGCAAGGAAAGATGTACACGGAACAATCCGTCAATAACCTGTGTCGTCAATTGCCCCTCCACGTCATACAACAAGGCCATGCGTTCCCGAATATTGTTCAACGCCATATGATTGCCGGTCGAAACAGTATCGGCATGAAACGGATTGGTGATCACGATCTCGATGCGGTCACGCACTCTGCGGGCACCAACGCGAATCGTTGCGCGCTGCTGAGACGGTTCGACTCCGTAATGAATGGCATTTTCCAGCAATGGTTGCAGCAGCAATGCAGGCACCGCCGCCTTTTGCAACGTATCGCCGGAGATATCGTTCAGATTCCAGTCGACGTGCAGCCGTTCGCCCAGCCTGACCTTTTCCACCGAAAGATACTGCATGCCTATCCTGATTTCGTTGCCAAGCGTCGTGATGTCACGTGCGTCGCGCATCAGCACGCGAAACAGATCGGCAAGATCCTCCAGCGTCGTTTCCGCACGGCGCGGTTCGGTGCGGATCAGTGACAGCACGGCGTTCAGGCTGTTGAACAAAAAGTGCGGTCGGATTCTCGCCTGCAACGCCTGCAATCGCGCTTCCGCCAACGCCGGGGAGAATGCACGCGTACGCAACTCGAAATAATGCTGCAGCAGCATACCGAACAGAGCCGCACAAACGATGCCTTCCAGCGGTGTCACTCGGGTCAGCACGATAGGCGACTCGTCTCCGCTCAAAACATAGTGAATGATCAGGCCCGTAATGGCTCCGGGAACGAGGGCACACGCAACGCGCTGCCCCCATTGCGGAATAGTGCGGATAAGGCGGCGCAAGCCGCACAACGCGAACAACGATGTCAGGCTGGCCAGTTCGACCAGCATCGACGCCTCGACAAAGGCCAGCATGCCGCTTTGGAGACTGGACGACGTGAGCAGGATGGCAGTCAGTACAGCGCCATTGATGAACAGCAGCGCTCTGACCATGATGCCGATATTGCAACAATCCGGTATCACGATCTCGATCGGGGAAAGGGATGCAGATGCGGACGCGGTATCTGGCAAAGGCTGCATGGTCAAGGATTTATCACGTCGTGGTTAGGCTTGCGGGTGCGCTTGTCTTATAATCGCGTATTCCTTAGGACCCATTATGACAGCACAACTTTCCAAGAAAAGCGAGGCCTGGTCGGCGCGTTTCAATGAACCCGTTTCCGATCTGGTCAAGCGCTATACCGCGTCGGTCTTCTTCGACAAGCGTCTGGCCCAGGTCGACATTCAGGGTTCGCTTGCGCATGCCGAGATGCTGGCGCACCAACGCATCATCAGCGCACAGGATCTTACCGACATCCAGCGCGGCATGGCGCAAATCCAGGAAGAAATCGCTTCCGGCAAGTTCGAATGGTTGCTGGACCTGGAAGACGTCCACCTGAACATCGAAAAACGCCTGACCGAACTGGTCGGCGACGCCGGCAAACGCCTGCACACCGGCCGCTCGCGCAATGATCAGGTTGCGACCGACATTCGGCTGTATGTGCGCAGCGAAATCGACAACATCGTCGGCCTGTTGCGCGATCTTCGTCTGGCTCTGCTGGATCTGGCGGAACAACATGCGGAAACGATTCTGCCGGGCTTTACGCACATGCAAGTCGCGCAACCGATCACGTTCGGCCATCACATGCTGGCCTACGTCGAGATGTTCGGTCGCGATGCAGAGCGGATGCTCGACGCACGCAAACGCGTCAACCGTTTGCCACTAGGTGCGGCCGCGCTGGCCGGTACCACCTTTCCGATCGATCGTGAACGCGTGGCGAAGACGCTCGGTTTCGAAGACGTTTGTCACAACTCGCTGGATGCGGTTTCCGACCGCGACTTTGCGATCGAATTCTGTGCCGCTGCAGCGCTGATCATGACGCACGTATCGCGCATGTCGGAAGAACTGGTGATCTGGATGAGCCCGCGCGTCGGCTTCATCGACATCGCCGACCGCTTCTGCACCGGCTCGTCGATCATGCCGCAAAAGAAAAATCCCGACGTGCCGGAACTGGCACGCGGCAAAACCGGCCGCGTCAACGGTCATGTCATTGCACTGCTGACCCTGATGAAAGGCCAGCCGCTGGCCTACAACAAGGACAATCAGGAAGACAAGGAACCGCTGTTCGATACCGTCGATACCGTCGTGGATACGCTGCGCATCTTTGCCGACATGGCGCGCGGCATCACTGTCAAACCGGATGCAATGCGCGCCGCAGCCCTGCAAGGCTACGCAACCGCAACCGACCTCGCCGATTATCTGGTGAAAAAAGGCCTGCCATTCCGCGATGCGCACGAAGCTGTTGCGCTCGCAGTACGTGCCTGCGTCGATCGCCAGTGCGACCTCAGCGATATGTCACTGGACGAAATGCGTGTATTTTCGCCATTGATCGAAAAAGATATTTTCGAGGTTTTGACTCTGGAAGGCTCGGTTGCGGCACGCAATCATATCGGCGGTACGGCACCGCAACAGGTGCGCGCCGCGATTGCACGGCATCGCAAGATACTCGGATAAGCGCTTCGTTCAACGCTTCTTGCCTTGTCGAAAATCCCGCTACTTGCGGGATTTTTTATATCTGGCGACGACGTCTAGACGCCGTATTTTCAACCATGAAAAAACCCGCAGGGCCTTCTCGGCGCTGCGGGTTTCGGAAAGACAGAAAGCGATTACTTGCGGCCGATCATGAAGTTCTGGATCGGTGCTTCCGCAACCGAATACCACTGGTTCTGATCCTGGCGGAAGCGTTTCCACGGTTCATAGATTTTCTTGAACTTCGCATTCTTCGCCGCCTCCTCTTCCATCACATCGGTCGCTGCCTTGTAGCAGGCTTCCATGATCGGCTTCGAGAAAGCGCGCAGCTTGACACCGTTCTTCAGCAGACGGGCCAGCGCAGCCGGGTTGCGTGCATCGTATTGCGCCTGCATCACGACGTGTGCATCATACGAAGCGGCTTCCACTGCGGCCTGATAAGCCTTCGGCAGTTTTTCCCATTCCTTGATACCGATGTAGAACGACAGTTGCAGGCTCGGTTCCCACCAGCCTGGCGTGTAGTAGAACGGCGCAACCTTGTTGAAGCCGAGTTTTTCATCGTCGTACGGGCCGATCCATTCGGCAGCATCGATCGTGCCTTTTTCCAGCGCAGGATAGATGTCGCCGCCGGCGATCTGTTGCGGCACAAGACCGAGGCGCTGCATCACTGCGCCGGCAAATCCGCCGATACGCATTTTCAGACCTTGCAGGTCTTTGACTTCCTTGACTTCCTTGCGGAACCAGCCGCCCATTTGCGTACCGGTATTCCCGCCGAGGAAATTGACGACGCCATAACCCTTGAAGAATTCACGCGTCAGCTCACGTCCGCCACCTTGGTCGAACCAGGCGGTTTGCTGACGCGAGGTGAGGCCGAAAGGAACCGCGGCATCAAATGCGAATGTCGCATCCTTGCCATAGTAATAGTAAGAAGCCGAATGGCCCATCTCGACCGTACCGGCCTGAACAGCGTCCATCACCTGCAATGCAGGAACGATCTCGCCGCCCGCGAACGGACGAATGTTGAATTTGCCATCGGTCAGTTGCGATACGCGTTTGACGAAGGTGTCAGCTGCACCGTAGATCGTGTCCAGCGATTTCGGGAAGCTCGATGCCAGACGCCAGTTGATCGTCGGGTTGGCTTGCGCAAAGGTTGGGGCCGCAATTGCGCCAACCGACGCGCCGACTGCCGCTTTCTTTAGGAATGAACGACGTTCCATTTTGTCTCCTGATTGGTTTAACAGCACATCTCATGAAATCGACGAACGACTCCATGCAAAGCAAATTTGTAAGTCTCACGTAAGACTGTACGCAGCATGTACAACGAGCGTTACCTTACTACGAAAATACTGTTTTCACACTATTCCTAGCTGCCCGCAACGACCATATTTTCAATCAGGATGGAACCGGTTTGCTTGGTGCCGCGCACCAGCGTATCGGCACCGATCGCTGCGATCTGCATGAAGATGTCTTTCATGTTGCCCGCAATCGTGATCTCTTCGACCGGATACTGGATCACGCCTTTTTCAACCCAGAAGCCGGACGCGCCGCGCGAATAATCGCCGGTCACGTAATTGACGCCTTGTCCCATCAGTTCGGTCACGAGCAAACCCGTGTCCAATTTCTTCAGCATTGCCCTGAAATCGTCGGTAGGCTTCGTCAGCGACGACGTCATCGACAGATTGTGCGAACCGCCTGCATTGCCGGTCGTCTTCATGCCCAGCTTGCGCGCCGAATAGGTCGACAGAAAATAACCCTGCACCACACCGTCGCGGACCACGTCGCGACGATCGGTGCGTACCCCCTCTTCATCGAACGGTGTCGAACCGACTGCACCGATGACATGCGGATCTTCGACAATCTGAATATGCGATGACAATGCCTGCTTGCCGAGCGAATCCAGCAGGAAAGTCGATTTGCGATACAGCGCACCGCCGGACACGGCCTGCACGAACGCACCGAGCAAGCCTGCAGCCAGCGGTGCTTCAAACAGAACCGGGCATTTGCGCGTGTCCAGCTTGCGCGCATTCAGCCGCGCCAGCGCGCGCTGTGCGGCGTAACGGCCGATTGCTTCCGGCTTCGCCAGTTTCTTCGGATCGCGCATCGACGAATACCAGTCGTCGCGCTGCATGTTGCTGCCCTTGCCTGCAATCGGCGCAACCGAAATGGTGTGGCGCGAATAGGGATAGCCGCCGATGAAGCCGCGCGAATTCGCCGCGACGAAATGCGATTGCTGCGCGTAGACACTGGCGCCTTCACTGTTGGTGATGCGCTTGTCGACATCGAATGCGGCCGCTTCGCCACGCTTCGCCAGCTCGATCGCTTCTTCTGTGGAGAGCAGCCATGGATAGCACAATTGCAGATCGCGCGGATTGCGTTCCAGCATGTCTTCGTCCGGCAGGCCGGCGCAATCGTCTTCCGCGGTAAAACGCGCAATGTTGTACGCCGCCTCGACCGTATCCTTCAAGGCCTTCTGGGAAAAATCTGACGTGCTGGCATTGCCGCGGCGGACATGGCGCTCTTCGCCCAGATAGACGGTGACGCCCATGCCCTTGTCCTTGTTCTGCTCGATCGTTTCCACCTCGCCCTTGCGCACGGATACCGACAAGCCGCTGCCTTCGCTGATTTCTACCGCGGCACCGGATGCGCCTTTTTCCTTTGCATAACGCAACACATCCTGCGCGAATTGTTTCAACTGGTCCTGGCTATGGGTAAATACGGAGTCGCTCATGAGGTCGTTTCTTCGGGAATATCTGTAAAACGGTTATCATAGCAGCCTGTCACAGAATGGCCTGAGCGCCTCACTAAATCATCATGCCAAATGCAAATCGCGGCGCCGTCGGTTTCAATTCGAACGAGTTCGAACAGGAATACGACCGCCCTTCCAAATCCGAACTCAAGCGCCAGATGACGGCATTGCAAAAACTCGGCGAAGAGTTGATTGCCGAACCACGCGATCGCGTCAAACGCGTCCCCATGCCGGAAGACGTGCGTGAAGCCATCCTTGAATGTCAGCAGATCAAGGATCACGAAGGCCGACGTCGCCAGACCCAGTATGTCGGCAAGAAAATGCGCACGCTCGACGAAGACGAGATTGCCGCCATCCAGAAAATGCTCGACAGCTGGAAAGGGGCATCCAAGTCCGAGACTGCCGCGCTGCATGCAATCGAACGCAAGCGTGACAAACTGCTGACCGATGACAAGGCATTGACGCAACTACTGGCAGAAAATCCGCAGCTTGAAGCGCAGCATCTGCGTACGCTGATCCGCAATGCGCGCAAGGAACAGGCAGAGAACAAGCCGCCGAAAGCCTATCGCGAAATTTTCCAGATTCTGAAATCGCTGCAGGCTCCAGCCGCACAATCGCAGGATGCAAACGACGAGGATGACAATGGCGAACAGCAATCCTGACGAACTCCAGATGTTGCGAATAGGCCTGGTATCGGTTTCCGACCGCGCCTCCAGCGGCGTTTATGAAGATCAGGGCATCCCCGCGCTGCAGACATGGTTTGCGTCCGCATTGAGCAGCCCGTGGCAGATGGTGACGCGACTGATTCCCGATGAACAAGCGGCAATCGAAAAAGCGCTGATCGAACTGGTGGATGTCGAACGCTGCAACCTTGTCATCACCACTGGCGGCACAGGCCCTGCGCGACGCGATGTGACGCCGGAAGCAACGCTGGCGGTCGGCACCAAGGAAATGCCCGGCTTTGGCGAGCAGATGCGTCAGATCAGCCTGAATTTCGTCCCGACTGCGATCCTGTCACGTCAGGTTTCCGTGATTCGCGAAACGGCCGATCACGCTGCATTGATCATGAACCTGCCCGGCCAGCCGAAATCGATCAAGGAAACGCTTGAAGGTTTGCGTGATGCCGAAGGCAAGCAACTTGTCGGCGGCATTTTCGCCGCAGTCCCGTACTGCATCGATCTGATCGGCGGCCCGTACGTCGAAACCAACGAAACCGTTTGCAAGGCGTGGCGTCCGAAGAACGCCGTACGCCCGGCCGGATAATTTTCGCACTTGTCTTTCAATCAGCATTCCAACGCAATCCTATTCACATCATGACCCTGAAATCCGTCGAACTCGCCACTGCTCCCAACCCTACCGTTGCCATCATCTGGATGCATGGCCTCGGTGCCGATGGTAACGACTTCGTTCCTATCGTCAAGGAACTGGATTTGACAGGCTGTCCCGGCATTCGCTTTGTCTTCCCGCATGCACCGATGCTGGAAGTCACGATCAACGGCGGTCGCCTGATGCCGGCATGGTTCGATATCTCGTCCAGCGAATTCGGTCGCGACGACGACGAAAAAAGTCTGCGCAGTTCGCAGGCCGATATCAATGCCTTGATCGAGCGCGAGAAGGAACGCGGCATCGCTACGGACAAAATCCTGCTTGCCGGTTTTTCGCAGGGATGCGCCATGACCTTCCAGACCGGCCTGCGTTATCCGGAAAAGCTGGGCGGACTGATCGGCCTGTCCGGTTATCTGCCGCTGGAATCGTCGTTCGAGGCCGAACGCAGCGAAGCCAACAAGAACACGCCAATTTATTACGGCCACGGCCGCGGTGATCAGGTCATTCCCATTACGCGCGCACAGCAATCGCTGGCATTGCTGAAGAAGCACGGCTACGACGTCGACTGGCATGAGTACAATATGCCGCACTCGGTCTGCATGGAAGAAATCACCGACATCAGCAACTTCCTCAAGCGCGTGCTGAAGTAATACCGAGGTACGAAGGCAACGCCACAGTCACCTTTGCATACAAAAAAAGCACGCTACCTTCCGGAGCGTGCTTTTTTCATGTCGCACAAAATCCCGCAGCACCGGCGATTTGAATGTCAGCGTCTTGGCCCGTTCGGCAGAATTCAAGCCCGACGGAAAAGCGATGAAACGGCGATACACAAACGCCCATGGTCACCGCGCTGGCGATAACCATGGGCATTTAACAGCCGCTTCAGGGAAGTCGGGCTCAGCCGCCTTTCGCCACAGACAGATTTTTCGGCGCAGCGGAAACATTGCCTCCGACCTGCACATCACCCGTCAGTTGACCGCCTTCTTCAATGACGACATTGCCGTAACGAATCTTGCCGGAGACCTTACCGGTTGCATAAATCACCAGCTTCTGGCGCACCGTCAGATCGCCATCGAATTCACCATGAATCTCGGCGATGTCGATCCCGGCCGATCCCTTGAACGAGCCGTTTTTCGCAATCTGGATCACGCGTGAATCCATCGTCGCTTCGACGAAACCTTCAACGACAAGCGTGTCGCAATCGGTGATCTCGACGCCTTTCAACTTGATGTTGGGGCCGACGATCAACTTGCTGCCGACTTCATTCGTGGTCGAGGCAGAATGCTGAGCAACGTTGCTGCCATTATTAGCGACTGTGGAAGATTTCTGAAAACCGGCACCGGCAGTGCCGGACGTATTGGAAAGTACCGAGGAAGTTGGGGTCGTGCTGAGTGGAGGATTAGGCGAATTGGCGTCGCGCTTGCCAAAAAGCGTATCGGATCGAAGCATGAAGTCTCCTGGAATGGATTGTCGCGATGACGTAGTTAAAAACAAATCAGTACGCTCGCAGCGTGAGCTGCACATCGCCGAACTGCGCCGAATCGATGGTTGCGGCTTGCTGATTTTTGCGCTTGAGTAATGCAGCGAATCAATAGTTTTCCAGAGGGAAAATCCCGCTAACGCATGTCCGTTGCAAAACCATCAATTGGTGTGTCGACGTTCACGAAAGTTCGTATTTGTTACATTTTTTGTAAAATCGATCGTGCTTATTTTTTAGGCACACGAAACTCGATCCTGATTTATT
>NZ_DATMTD010000026.1:0-17023 GCF_035565035.1 Oxalicibacterium sp.
GGTCATCGTAGTCATAGGACGGAATGATAGCGGAAATGGGTAGCCGGCACGGATGGGGTCGCGAAAAAAACACGTGCCGGCGAGACACGAGGGACCTCGAAAAACCGTCGCGAGCGGCGGCAATGCCGCGGGAGAACCGCAGCTGTACGGACAGTACAGTGAGCATCGCAGCGCGGCAGTGCAACGCGCAGCAGGTTTTTCGACGTCCCATAAAAAAACCCCGCCGAAGCGGGGTTGTCCAGGCGTCAAGCAGAATTACTGCTGCTGGCTGCTGCGGGTACCGACGACTTCGATTTCCACGCGACGGTTCTGTGCGCGGCCAGCTGCAGTTTTGTTCGTTGCAACTGGTTGTTTCTCGCCTTTACCTTCGGTGTAGACGCGTTTTGCATCGACGCCTTTACCAACTAGGTAGCTCTTGACTGCTTCAGCACGGCGGATCGACAGTTTTTGGTTGTATGCATCGGAGCCGATCGAGTCGGTATGGCCGACAGCGATGATGACTTCCAGATTCAGGCTGCCCAATTTCGACGCCAGATCGTCCAGCTTGGCTTTGCCGTCTGCTTTCAGAACAGCTTTGTCGAAGTCGAAGAACGCATCAGCTGCAAACGTGACTTTTTCGGAGGTTGGAACAGGTGCTGCTGCCGGAGCGGCCGATGGGGACGCCGCAGCAACTGCCAATGCGCCGTCGCAACCTGGAACTGCGTCTGCAGGGGTCCAGTAACCGGTACGCCAGCACAGGCCGGTGGAGTTGCGAACGACAACACCGCGACCGTCTTGAGCATATGCGCTATTTGGGGTATTGGCTTTAATGTCTGTTTGTGCATGAGCAGACATTGCAACGACCGCGGATGCCGCGAAGACGAGTTTTGCTAATTTATTCATATTTCTTTCTCCTCTCGAGTGAGATATCCGCAGAAAAAAACTGCGCTAAATACATTAATGACATCGAATACTAACACGCGCCTCAACGTCACATGAAACAAAATTGTCTGCATGCAACAGTCTAAACTTGCGTCCATTTTGCCACATGCGACGTTTCCGCGAGCATTGCCAAATAAGCTAATTAACGTTTTTTTAAATCCGTTGTGTTTAAACAACGGGTACGTTAAGAAATATTACTACCGGCAAAACATTGACCTTTGGACATCGAAATCGTTCATGTTTGGTGGAAATCTTTTAAGTTTATTTCCGTAAGCCATGTACTTCGATAGTGACACGTCGATTTGGCGCAAGACATGAAATTTGTTGTGATTTTGATAATTTCTGGTCGCAAGAAGTAAGCGCTTGCGTGTCACCAGCTCCATGAATGTTGATCGAAGTATTAATCCCGTTTTCCTTCAAGTAATTTGCTACTGCGCTTGCGCGGTTTTCTGAAAGTCGCTGATTAAATTGTTTTGAACCGATGTGATCGGTGTGTCCTGTAACAGCAAGACTGCTAATGGTTTTGCATTGAGCGAGCTTTGGCAGAATGTCCGAATTAATGCGGTTTTTGGCTTGGGCATTTAATAGCGTTTTTCCCGATGCAAAGGTTTCTCCGCTTTTAAGCGTGGCAGTGAAATCGCAATGTGACGCTACTGACTTGTCTTCTTTTAGATTGGTTTGGACTTCGGGTGCAATCGGGTTTGGAATAGGCGGTTTCAACGCGCCGTCGCATCCTGCGATCGCATCATCGGGATTCCACGTTCCTGATCGCCAGCAAAGGCCGTACCCGCTACGTGTCACGGTTCCGCGGCTGTCCTGGTTGTATCCGTCGTTTTGAGTTCGAATATCGGTCGTTTGCGCAAAAACGTAAACGGAGGAAGCGCCCATCAGAAATCCGAGGGCCAGTTTGTTGATCATGTTTCTCTCTTGGTGGGGAAATGTTCTGAAGTTCGGGAGCTTTTTACCAACCGGCATTTAAACATATTTGCGGAGATGGCATCGTTTCCGGCGATGAATACCTATGGTTTCCTGAATACAGTTGAAAGCAGGGAAGAGAGTCGGCCTCCGTGGTAAAATCTCCGATTTGCCGGATCGCGCATTCAAACGGACGATTCTTTCATTCCCACCAATTCGCCAAAGATAATACGAACCGCCAATGGATCAATTCGCTAAAGAAACCATCCCGATTTCCCTCGAAGAAGAAATGCGCAAAAGCTATCTCGATTACGCGATGAGCGTGATCGTGGGGCGAGCGTTGCCGGATGTCCGCGACGGTCTGAAACCGGTACATCGTCGCGTCCTGTTCGCGATGCATGAAATGAACAACGTGTGGAATCGTCCTTACGTGAAGTGCGCGCGTGTCGTCGGCGAGACCATGGGTAAATATCACCCGCATGGCGATGCGTCGATTTACGACACGCTGGTTCGTATGGCGCAGCCGTTTTCGTTACGTTACATGCTGGTGGATGGACAAGGTAACTTCGGCTCCATCGATGGCGACAACGCTGCGGCGATGCGTTACACAGAGTGCCGCCTAGACAAGATTGCTGGCGAGCTGCTGGCTGATCTGGACAAGGAAACTGTCGACTTCATTCCGAACTATGACGGCAAGGAAAAAGAGCCTTCTGTGCTGCCGACGCGTATTCCTAATCTGCTGATCAACGGTTCGTCCGGTATCGCAGTGGGTATGGCAACGAATATTCCACCGCACAATCTGACCGAAATCATCGACGGCGCACTGCACGTTCTGCGTAACGATCAATGCACGGTCGACGAACTGATCGAAATCATTCCTGCGCCGGATTTCCCGACGGGCGGCATTATTTATGGCGTCTCGGGCGTGCGCGACGGTTATCGCACCGGCCGCGGCCGCGTCGTGATGCGTGCGAAAACGCACTTCGAAGAATTCGGCAAGGAAAACCGTCCGTCGATCATCGTCGACGAGTTGCCCTATCAGGTAAACAAGAAGTCGCTGCTGGAACGCATCGCCGAACTGGTGCGTGACAAGAAGCTGGAAGGCATTTCCGATATTCGCGACGAGTCCGACAAGTCAGGCATGCGCGTCGTGATCGAGCTGAAGCGCGGTGAAGTGCCTGAAGTCGTGCTGAACAACCTGTACAAGCAAACGCAATTGCAGGACACGTTCGGCATGAACATGGTCGCGCTGGTCGACGGTCAGCCGAAGCTGCTGAACCTGAAGCAGATGCTGGAGTGTTTCCTGTCGCATCGTCGTGAAGTCGTTACGCGTCGTACCGTGTTCGAACTACGCAAGGCGCGCGAACGTGGTCACGTACTCGAAGGTTTGGCTGTTGCGCTGGCGAACATCGATGACTTTATCGCGATCATCAAGGCCGCACCAACACCGCCGGTTGCAAAATCCGAATTGATGGCACGTGCATGGGATTCGTCCGTCGTGCGCGAAATGCTGGCACGTACCGGCGAAGGCAATATCGGTGGTATCGACGCCTTCCGTCCGGAAAATCTGCCGAAGCATTTCGGTATTCAATCTGACGGTTTGTACAAGTTGTCCGACGACCAGGCGCAGGAAATTTTGCAGATGCGTCTGCAACGTCTGACCGGTCTGGAACAAGACAAGATCGTCAACGAGTATAAAGAAGTGATGGAGCAGATTGCTGATTTGCTCGACATTCTGTCCAAGCCTGAACGCGTCACCGTCATCATCACCGATGAACTAACCGCGGCAAAAAACGAATACGGCATTGGCAACAAGGACGAACGTCGTTCGACCATTGAACTGAACGCAACCGATCTCGGCACTGAAGATCTGATCACGCCACAGGACATGGTGGTCACGTTGTCGCATACCGGTTACATGAAGTCGCAGCCGATTTCCGAATACCGCGCGCAAAAACGCGGCGGTCGTGGCAAACAGGCGATGGCGACGAAAGAAGACGATTGGATCGACCAATTGTTCATCGCGAACACGCACGATTACATCCTGTGCTTCAGCAATCGCGGTCGCATGTACTGGCTGAAAGTGTGGGAAGTGCCGCAAGGCTCGCGCAATTCGCGCGGCAAGCCGATCGTTAACATGTTCCCGTTGCAGGATGGCGAAAAGATCACGGTGATTTTGCCGGTTTCCGGCGAGAACCGCACGTTCCCTGAAGATCACTATATCTTCATGGCGACCAGTCTCGGGACCGTCAAGAAAACCTCGCTCAGCGATTTCAGCAATCCACGCAAGGCCGGCATCATTGCGGTCGATCTGGATGACGGCGATTTCCTGATCGGTGCGGCGCTGACTGACGGCAAGCACGACGTGATGTTGTTCTCGGACGCCGGCAAGGCAGTGCGTTTCGACGAAAACGATGTGCGCCCGATGGGGCGTACCGCACGCGGCGTGCGTGGCATGAATCTGGATGACGGCCAGCAAGTGATCGCGTTGCTGGTCGCCGAGAACGAACAGCAATCGGTATTGACTGCGACCGAAAACGGTTTTGGTAAACGCACGCCAATTACTGAGTACACGCGTCACGGTCGTGGCACCAAAGGCATGATCGCGATCCAGACCAGCGAGCGCAATGGCAAGGTCGTGGCGGCAACGCTGGTCGATGCGACCGATGAAATCATGCTGATTACAACCGGCGGTGTGTTGATTCGCACACGTGTGGCCGAGATTCGTGAAATGGGTCGTGCGACTCAGGGCGTGACGCTGATCGCAGTTGAAGACGGCACCAAGCTGAGCGGCCTGCAACGCATACTCGAATCAGATGTGGAAGTGGAAGAAGATCAATCCGGTACGGAGGAAGCAGAATAATGAAGCGCGTGTATAACTTTTCGCCAGGTCCGGCTGCCATTCCGCAGGAAGTTCTGCAGCAAGCTAAGGATGAAATGACCGACTGGCGCGGAAGTGGCTTGTCCGTGATGGAGATGAGTCATCGCGGCAAGGAATTCACGGAAATTCTTGCGACAGCCAAAGCCGATCTGCGCGAATTGATGGCGATTCCGGACAATTACAAGATTCTGTTCATGCAGGGTGGCGCAATTGCGGAGAATGCGATTGTTCCGATGAACCTGATCGGTCGCAAACCACAGCCTGCGACCATCGATTTCATCAATACCGGTCACTGGTCGGTGCAGACGATCGAAGAAGCGCACAAGTACGCGAAGGTCAACATCGCGGCATCGTCCGAAGATGCGGGATTCACTTACGTGCCTGCGCGCGATACGTGGAAGCTGTCGCAGGACGCGGCCTATGTTCACATCTGCACCAATGAAACGATTGGCGGCGTCGAGTTTGATTACACGCCGGACGTTGGCGATGTGCCGTTGGTTGCCGACATGTCGTCGAACATTCTGTCGCGTGAAATCGACGTATCGAAACACGCGGTCATTTATGCCGGTGCGCAAAAGAACATCGGTCCTGCCGGTGTGACGATCGTCATCGTGCGCGAAGACATGCTGGGGCACGCTATACCGGCCTGTCCATCCGCGTTCGACTGGAAGCAAGTGGCTGAACACGATTCGATGTACAACACGCCACCGACCTATCCGATTTACGTTGCCGGACTGACGTTCCAGTGGGTGAAGCGCCAAGGCGGTGTCGCTGCGATGGAAAAAATCAACGTCGCCAAGGCCAAACTGATCTACGATTATCTGGATTCGACCGGTTTTTATATCAATCGCGTGCCGGCTGCGAACCGTTCGCGCATGAATGTGCCGTTCGTGTTGCATGACGATTCGCTGAATGCCAAATTCCTGGCCGAAGCAGAAGCGAACGATCTGGTTCAGGTAAAAGGACACAGCTCGGTTGGCGGCATGCGCGCATCGATCTATAACGCGATGCCGATCGAAGGTGTGCAGAAGCTGGTGGAGTTCATGAAGGGCTTCGAGAAGAAATACGGCTGATAGCAGGACTTGCAGCGCAGTACGGCGGCCCGGTGTTTCTGCCGGATAAATTCAACGTATTTGCATAACCATGACGACGGACGACAAGCTCAAACCACTGCGCCAGCAGATCGATGCAATCGATGCGCAAATCCTAGATTTGCTTAATCAGCGTGCGCAAGTGGCGCAGCAAGTTGGCCACGTCAAGGCCGAAACCAATGCGCCGGTCTTTCGGCCGGAGCGCGAAGCGCAAGTTTTGCGCAGTGCGGCGGAACGCAATCCCGGCCCGCTCCTCGATACCGATGTCCAGACGATCTTCCGTGAAGTGATGTCGGCTTGTCGTGCGCTGGAACGGCGCGTGACGGTGGCCTATCTCGGTCCTGTCGGTACCTTCAGCGAACAGGCGGTTTACCAGCAGTTCGGCCACGCGGTCGAAGGTATGCCTTGCGCTTCCATCGATGAAGTGTTTCGTGCGACAGAAGCCGGCACAGCCGATTTCGGTGTCGTGCCGATCGAGAATTCGTCGGAAGGCGTGGTCAACCGCACACTTGATTTGCTGTTGCAAACCACGCTGACGATCAGCGGTGAAGTATCGATCAACGTGCATCACAGTCTGATGACGCGCAGCGGTTCGATGGCGGACGTCAAGGTCATTTGCGCGCACTCGCAGGCACTGGCGCAATGCCAAGTTTGGCTCAATCAAAATCACCCCAACATCGAACGCATGGCTGTTGCTTCCAATGGCGAAGCGGCGCGCCTGGCTGGCGAAGATCCGACCGTGGCAGCCATTGCCAGCGAAATCGCCGGACAAAAATACAATCTGCAGGTCGTGAAAGCACATGTGCAGGACGATCCGCACAATCGCACGCGTTTTGCCGTGATCGGGCGTCTGCTGACGACAGCAAGCGGCAAGGATCAAACGTCACTGGTGCTTTCGGTACAGAACAAGGCGGGTGCGGTCTACAACCTGCTGGCACCGCTGGCCAAGCACGGTGTGTCGATGACTCGTTTCGAATCGCGTCCGGCGCGCATGGGGACGTGGGAATATTATTTCTACGTCGATATCGAAGGTCATCTGAAGGATGGCAAGGTCGCTGACGCACTGAGCGAATTGAAAGACAATGCGGCCTTCTTCAAGGTCCTGGGGTCGTATCCGTCCAGTCTCTAGATTTGCGATTGCGTTCTCGTCTACCCTGTTGAAGTTGCTGCATTTGCCGTCACCAACCGCCGTTCGCGCCTTCTTCGCGCACACCATTTCTGGAATCACTCATGTCTATTCAGTTCGGTCCTGACTATATTCGTGCCATTGCTCCTTATCAGGGAGGCAAACCGATCAGTGAGGTGGCACGTGAATTCGGGCTTGATGAGGCGAAAATCGTCAAGTTGGCGTCAAACGAAAATCCGCTCGGCATGCCTGAATCGGCAAGAAAGGCAATGGCCGATGTGGCCGATGCCGGTCGCTATCCGGACGGAAACGGTTTTGAATTGAAAGCCGCGCTGACTGCAAAATATGGCGTGCCCGCCGATTGCATTACGTTGGGAAACGGTAGTAACGACATTCTGGAACTGGCTGCACATGCCTTCGTGCAACCGGGACAATCGGTGGTGTACGCGCAATATTCCTTTGCCGTTTATCCCCTGGCGACGCAGGCGGTCGGTGGTCGCTCGCTGGTCGTTGCAGCCAAGGACTTCGGGCATGATCTCGATGCAATGCTCGATGCAATCGAGGACGATACGCGTCTGGTCTTTGTCGCCAATCCGAACAATCCGACCGGCACCTTCATTCCGGGCGAAGAGATCGAAGCGTTCTTGCGGCGCGTGCCGCCGGAAGTTGTGGTCGTGCTGGACGAAGCGTATACCGAGTTCCTGTCCCCGCGACAGCAATACGACTCCATCGGCTGGATACATCGCTATCCGAACTTGCTGGTTTCGCGTTCGATGTCGAAGGTTTACGGCCTGGCGGGATTGCGTATTGGTTACGGGATCGCGCAACCGGGCATTACTGATTTGCTGAATCGTATTCGCCAGCCGTTCAACGTCAATTCCTTTGCGCAGGCGGCGGCGATTGCAGCGCTGGCGGACGACGATTTCGTTGCACGCAGTGCCAAGATGAATGCTGATGGCTATCGCCAACTGACACAAGCTTTCGATGAACTGAAGCTGCAATATGTGCCATCGTCCGGTAACTTTGTTCTGGTTAAGGTTGGCGACGATGATGGCGCCGGCGCGCGTATCAATCTTGCCTTGCTGAAGCAGGGCATCATTGTGCGTCCGGTCGGCAATTACGGTTTGCCGCAATGGCTGCGTATTACCATCGGGCTGGAACACGAAAATACCCAATTCATCGCCGCACTGAAAAACGCATTGGCTTGAACCTTAACTTGATTCGATCGATCCATCCATCGTGCTGAAAAAAATCGTCATCTTCGGAGTAGGGCTGATCGGCGGCTCGTTCGCTGCCGGCTTGCGCAAGGCAGGCGCAGTGGAAGAGATCGTCGGCGTCGGGCGCACGAGCGCGTCGCTGACACGTGCGAAGGAATTGGGACTGATCGATTGCATCAGCACTTCCGTCGAGGAGGCGTTACATGATGCCGATCTGGTTCTGGTAGCGGCCCCCGTGGCGCAGACAGAAAGCATTCTTTCTGCGATCAAGCCGTGGCTGCAACCACAAACAGTCATCACAGATGCCGGTAGCATCAAGGGCGAAGTTGTCGCTGCCGCGGTGCGTGCGCTGGGTGACAGGATTGCCCAGTTTGTTCCGGGTCATCCAATCGCAGGAAGCGAAGCCAATGGTCCGGACGCGGCACTGGCGGATTTGTATGTCGGCAAGAAGGTAGTGCTGACGCCATTGCCGCAGAACGCGCCCGCACACGTCGAACGCGTTGCTGCAGCCTGGCAACAATGCGGTGCGCTGATTCACAAGCTGGGTGTGGAAGAGCACGATGCCGTTTTTGCCGCGGTCAGCCATTTGCCGCATCTGTTGGCATACGCGCTGGTGGATGATATTGCCTCCAAACCGCATGCCGATCTGCTGTTTCAATATGCGGCCAGCGGTTTCCGCGATTTCACGCGCATCGCCGGCTCGTCGCCGGAAATGTGGCGCGACATCAGCCTGGCGAACCAGCCGGCAATATTGAACGAGCTCGATGCCTACATCGCGCAATTGACGCGCTTCCGTGCCTTGCTCGCGCAAAAGGATGGCGCAGCGATGGAGGCGATGTTCGCCAATGCGCAACGTGCACGCAACGAGTGGGCGCACGGCGGGGTGCACGGCGGAACGCAGAGCATGGACGCGGCAGACGCCAAATCAAGACAGGATCGCAAATCATGAAGCACTATCCGCATCATCTCGACCTGAAACCGGCGATGCATGCCAAAGGCATTGTGCGCTTGCCGGGGTCGAAAAGCATTTCCAATCGGACGTTGCTGCTTGCTGCATTGGCCGACGGCACGACGCACATTCGCGAATTGCTGGCGTCCGACGACACGCATGTGATGCTGATGGCGTTGCAGAATCTCGGCGTCAAATGGGAGCAGATCGGCGAATCGCAGGATTACATCGTGCACGGCGTGAATGGCGCGTTGCCGACCCATCAGGCAGATCTGTTCATGGGGAATGCGGGTACGGCGATTCGGCCGTTGACGGCGGCACTGGCGGTGATTGGCGGCGACTATACGCTGCATGGCATTCCGCGCATGCACGAGCGTCCGATTGGTGATCTGGTCGATGCGCTGAATGAAATCGGAGCGGACATCGAATATACGGGAGCGCCGGGTTATCCGCCGCTGCATATCCGTCGCGGGCGTATTCGAGCCGAACGGTTGAAAGTGCGCGGCAATGTTTCCAGCCAGTTTCTGACATCGTTGTTGATGGCCGCGCCGCTGATGGCGAGCGAACGCGACGTGACAATTGAAGTCATCGGTGAGCTGATCTCGAAACCGTACATCGAAATCACGCTGAACCTGATGCGTCGCTTTGGCGTGGAAGTGCAGCGTGATGGCTGGCAGGCGTTTACGATCGCGGCAGGGCAGCGTTATCGCAGCCCGGGCACGATTCATGTGGAAGGCGACGCATCGTCGGCATCGTATTTTCTTGCTGCCGGTGCGATTGCCGGTGGTCCGGTACGCGTCGAAGGCGTGGGTGAAAACAGCATTCAGGGCGACGTGCGTTTCGTCGATGCATTGCGGCAAATGGGTGCGACCGTCACGATGGGCGACAACTGGATCGAAGCGCAATCGAATGGTGTGCTGCATGCGATCGACGCCGATTTCAATCACATTCCGGATGCGGCAATGACAATTGCGGTAGCGGCGCTATATGCCGACGGCCCGAGCATCTTGCGCAATATCGCCAGTTGGCGCGTCAAGGAAACCGATCGCATCGCTGCGATGGCGACCGAGTTGCGCAAGCTGGGGGCGACGGTGGAAGAGGGGGACGATTACCTGCGTGTCACCCCGCCGGACAGGATTCAATCGGCGGCAATTGACACCTATGATGATCACCGGATGGCGATGTGTTTTTCGCTGGCCACGCTGGATGGTGCCGCGCGGCGGGGTAACAAGGTCCGGATCAACGATCCGCAATGTGTCGCCAAAACCTTTCCCGATTATTTCGATGCATTTGCCGGCGTGACGGAAGAAAGTCTGTTTTAACGTCGCCCGGCGTCCTGCCTTTGGCCGGCTCTCACGATCTGGATTCTGCAATGACTTCATCAAACAATATTCCCGTCATCACGATTGATGGTCCGACCGCTTCGGGCAAGGGGACTGTGGCGCAACTGGTCGCTGACCGGCTCGGATTTCATTATCTCGATTCGGGAGCCTTGTATCGGTTGACGGCATTGTCGGCCTTGCGTACGGAAACGCCGCTCGATGACGAGCAGGCATTGGCGACACTGGCAGGGGATTTGCGTTGTAACTTTGCAAACGGTGACATCTTCCTGAATGGCGACAACGTCTCGATGGCGATCCGTGCCGAAAAGGTTGGCAATACTGCATCAAAAATTGCCGCGTGGCCAGCACTGCGCCAGGCCTTGGTCGACGTCCAGTTGCGTTTTGCCCAGGCCCCTGGTTTGATCGCCGACGGTCGCGATATGGGGACCGTGATTTTCCCGGATGCCTGCCTCAAGGTCTTTTTGACCGCCAGCGCCGAAGCGCGCGCGCAAAGACGATATAAGCAATTGATTGACAAGGGATTTTCTGCTAATATGGACGACCTTCTGAAAGATTTGAACGAGCGTGATGCGCGTGATGCGAATCGGACTGTTGCTCCGCTCAAGCCGGCAGAAGGCGCATATTTGCTGGATACGTCGAATCTCACCGTGAATCAGGCGGTGGAACAGGTGATCGGCTGGTATGCCGCAGTAAAGAATTAAGCTGTTCAAACGCATCGACTCAGGATGCATCGAAGTAGAAGTGCCTTGGTGTCTGTTCGAGCGCAAAGCTCGGCGGACGTTGAAAAACCTAACCCATTATTCGTTCGTTTTTGCTGCTTGCCTTAAAGCCGCACGTCGATCAAAGCGAATTCTGGTCAACTTGTTCAAAATCTATGTCTACTGCTGTCAACTCCCCAGAAACATCCGGTATGGAAAGCTTTGCCGCCCTGTTTGAAGAATCGCTGTCACGTCAGGACATGCGTTCGGGCGAAGTGATTTCCGCTGAAGTCGTTCGTATCGACCACAACTTCGTGATCGTCAACGCCGGCCTGAAATCGGAAGCTTTCATTCCTATCGAAGAATTCAAGAACGACAACGGCGAACTCGAAGTCAACATTGGCGACTTCGTATCCGTCGCGATCGAATCGCTGGAAAACGGTTTCGGCGATACGATCCTGTCGCGCGACAAGGCCAAGCGTCTGGCTTCGTGGCTGTCGCTGGAAAAAGCGATGGAATCGGGCGAAATCGTTACCGGTACTGTCAACGGTAAAGTCAAGGGTGGTCTGACCGTTTTGACCAACGGCATCCGTGCATTCCTGCCGGGTTCGCTGGTTGACACCCGTCCAGTCAAGGACACGACTCCATTCGAAGGCAAAACCCTCGAATTCAAAGTCATCAAACTCGATCGCAAACGCAACAACGTCGTGTTGTCGCGTCGCGCTGTCATCGAAGCATCGATGGGTGAAGAGCGTCAGAAACTGATGGAAACACTGAAAGAAGGCACGGTCGTGACCGGCGTCGTCAAAAACATCACCGACTACGGCGCGTTCGTGGATCTGGGCGGTATCGACGGCCTGTTGCACATTACCGATCTGGCATGGCGTCGTGTGCGTCACCCATCGGAAGTGCTGACTGTCGGCCAAGAAATCACGGCTAAAGTTCTCAAGTACGATCAAGAGAAAAACCGTGTTTCGCTGGGCGTCAAGCAACTGGGCGACGATCCTTGGACTGGTCTGTCCCGTCGTTACCCACAAAGCACCCGCCTGTTCGGTAAAGTCACCAACCTCACCGACTACGGCGCATTCGTCGAAGTCGAGCAAGGTATCGAAGGCCTGGTGCACGTTTCCGAAATGGACTGGACCAACAAAAACGTGGCGCCGAACAAAGTTGTCCAATTGGGCGACGAAGTCGAAGTCATGGTTCTGGAAATCGACGAAGAACGTCGTCGTATCAGCCTCGGCATGAAACAATGCAAAGCCAATCCATGGGATGACTTCGCAGTCACCCACAAGAAAGGCGACAAAGTCCGCGGCGCGATCAAATCGATCACCGACTTCGGCGTGTTCATCGGCCTGGCTGGCAACATCGACGGTCTGGTTCACTTGTCCGACTTGTCCTGGACCGAAACCGGCGAAGAAGCTGTTCGTCGCTTCAAGAAAGGTGACGAGCTGGAAGCGGTTGTCCTGGCAATCGACGTGGAACGTGAACGCGTTTCGCTCGGCGTCAAGCAACTGGAAGGCGACCCGTTCAACAACTTCGCTGCAATGAACGACAAGGGCGCGCTGGTTACCGGCACGGTCAAATCGGTCGAGCCTAAAGGCGCAGTGATCCAGTTGTCCGAAGAAGTCGAAGGCTACCTGCGCGCTTCGGAAATCTCCCGCGATCGCGTGGAAGATGCCGGTACGCACCTGAAAGTCGGCGACAGTGTCGAAGCCATGGTTATCAATGTCGATCGCAAGGCTCGCAGCATCCAGCTGTCGATCAAGGCAAAAGACAATGTCGAAACGCAAGAAGCAATGCAAAAAATGTCGTCGGATTCGAACGCTGCATCCGGTACGACCAGCCTCGGCGCATTGCTGAAAGCCAAGCTCGATAACAAGAACTAAGTTCATCGTCAATGACAAAGTCGGAGCTGATTGCCCGTCTGGCTGAGCGTTATCCGCAACTGGTAGCAAAGGATGCGGATTTCGCGGTCAAAACCATTCTTGATGCAATGTCCGACGCCCTGGCGACCGGACAGCGCATCGAGATTCGTGGTTTTGGCAGCTTTGCGCTCAATAGCCGTCCACCGCGTATCGGCCGCAATCCGAAGTCGGGCGACAAGGTGATGGTCCCCGAAAAACGGGTGCCGCACTTCAAGCCTGGCAAGCAATTGCGTGAACGGGTCGATGCGATGGTCGGACAGCCGATCATCGATGACTAAGTTGTTTCAATGAATAATGAACGGCATCTTCGGATGCCGTTTTTTTTCACGTACAATTTCAAAGTTCCGGCGCGATATTGATCTATTCATCGACCTGTTCGATGAGACGTCCGCCAGACCTAATAAAAGGAATCTGCCATGAAAATCCTGTTCAGAATATTCGCTGCAATTCTTTTTATCGTTTTCTTCGGATTTGCGCTGAAGAATACCGGAGAGGTGGCACTGCAGTTTTTCATGGGATATGAAATACGCGGTCCTCTGGTGCTGTTGCTGTTGGGCTTCTTCGCTTGCGGCGCGGTGCTGGGAGTGCTCGCCATGGCGCCGACGGTATTTCGCTATCGTCGTGAAACGACCAGACACCGTAAAATCATTGCGACGATGGAAAAGGATGTGCAGGCGCAGGAGCTGGCACGGACTCAACCGCCATTGCCCGACACAGTCGCGCATCTCTGACACGGTTCAGTCGCAACATTTGATTACCCTCTACACAACGACATTGCATGGAATTTGAAACTTGGTGGTTGCTTGCCATTCCAGCCTTTTTTACACTGGGCTGGATCGCTGCGCGCGTGGATATCAAACAGCTGGTTTCCGAGTCGCGCAGTCTTCCGCGTGGCTATTTCAAGGGACTGAATTTCCTGCTGAACGAACAGCCCGACAAGGCGATCGATGCTTTCATCGAAATCGTCAAACTGGATCCGGAGACAGTGGAGTTGCACTTTGCGCTCGGCAATCTGTTTCGCCGACGTGGCGAGACAGAGCGCGCGATTCGTGTCCACCAGAATTTGCTGGCGCGTCCGGACCTGCCGCAGGAACACAAGGTCCACGCCCAATACGAATTGGGACAGGATTATCTGAACGCGGGTTTGCTGGACCGCGCAGAAGAGACATTCAACCAATTGGTCGATACGCAGTACGGTGCGCCGGCGCGACGCGCACTACTGGAAATCTACCAGCGTGAAAAGGAATGGCCGCGTGCAATCGAAGCGGCGCATGCGCTGCAGGAATCCGGCGCCGGCGGACGCCAGAAAGAGATCGCTCAATTCTATTGCGAGCTGGCGCAGGACGAACTGGTGCATACGCATCCGGACGACGCAATCACATTGCTCGAGAAGGCGCTGGCTGCAGACCGCACCAACGTGCGCGCCACCATTCTGATGGGCGATGCGTTGCTGGCGAAGGACGATATCGAAGGCGCACTGATGATATGGCGTCGTGTCGAGCATCAAAGCGTGCCGCATGTTGCGTTGGTCGCACAACGTTTGATGGATGGCTATCGTGCCGTCGGTCGTCCGCAGGAGGGCGTCAAACTGTTGAAGTTCTATCTGGGTGAAGCGTCGTCGATTGATCTGATCGAAGTCGTGTTCAAGGCGGTGCTGGAACTTGAGGGCGTGGACGCCGCCAATCAATTGGTCAGCGATGAGTTGCGTCGCACACCGACGTTGCTGGGCCTCGACAAGTTACTCGAGGCGAGGTTGATGGATGCGCCGCCGGAAATGCGTTCCGAACTATCGATGGTCAAGAATCTGGTGCATGGCTACACTCAAAAACTGGCACGCTATCAATGCAGCCATTGTGGCTTCAAGGCGCGTCAGTATTACTGGCAATGTCCTGGTTGCAGCAAATGGGAAACCTATCCGCCCCGCCGCACCGAAGAATTGAATGTCATGAATTAACCTTCGGCGCCGTTCTGGCGCCGATTCATTTTCAAGCTTTCCTTTTGCGTTAATTCCCCGTCTTTATGGGATGCATCCGGGAAGATATTGCTGTTATCTTCGCGATCGGTTTATTACTTTCCTGATAATAAATCGGTGGTCATATCGGGTTTTCTCACCATTCGATCGGAGATATTCATGCTTAAAAAGTTACTGGTAACTGTAGCGATGATGGCAACGATGAGTCTTGTGTTTGCCAATGTGGACGTCAACAAGGCAGATCAGGCAGCGCTTGACAGCGTACGTGGCATTGGACCATCAATGTCGAAAGCAATTCTCGATGAGCGTAAGAAGGGCGGCAACTTCAAGGACTGGGAAGATTTGCAGACGCGGGTCAAGGGCGTCGGTGACAAGAGTTCCGAAAAATTTTCCCAGGCTGGCCTGACGGTCAATGGGGCATCCAAGCCAGGTGTGAAGGCTGCAGCAAAAAAAGAAGCGACGGTTGCTTCAACCAAAACAAAAATGGATGAAATGAAGAAATAAAATTGTGGTCACATGGTCGATCAAATAAAAAGCCCTGATATCTGTCGGGGCTTTTTATTTGTAAAACCGCTTTGATACGCTGTTAGTCATCGTCGATTAAAATGGCATTTTTCAAGGAATGCAGACTCAATCCACTCATGGACTACAAAACCATTGAAGACACCATCGGCAATACGCCCATGGTGCAAATCAAGCGACTGAACGGCGAAGATACGGCACGTCGCAACAACATCATTCTCGCCAAACTGGAAGGTAATAATCCGGCGGGCTCCGTAAAGGATCGTCCGGCGTTGTCGATGATTAAACACGCGGAAGCCCGCGGCGACATCAAGCCTGGAGACACTCTGATTGAGGCGACCAGCGGCAACACGGGAATCGCATTAGCAATGGTAGCGGCAATGCGCGGCTACAAGATGGTTTTGCTGATGCCGGAGAACCTGAGCGAGGAGCGACGCCAAAGTATGGCTGCATATGGCGCAAAAATTGTGCTGACGCCGAAATCCGGCGGCATGGAATATGCACGCGATCTGGCGGAGCAAATGCAGAAGAACGGTGAAGGCATCATTCTTGACCAGTTCGCCAACCCTGATAACCCGCTTGCGCATTACGAGGGAACAGGCCCTGAATTGTGGCGCGACACGGGTGGACGCATTACGCACTTTATCAGCGCGATGGGAACCACCGGCACGATCATGGGCGTATCCCACTACCTGAAGGAAAAGAATCCGGATATTCAAATCATTGGCGCACAGCCGGAAGAGGGCTCGCAAATTCCAGGTATTCGTAAGTGGCCCGAAGCCTATCTGCCGAAAATCTACGACGCAGGCCGGGTTGATCAACTGGAATATGTCAGTCAGGCTGCTGCAGAGCAGCTGGCACGCCGCATGGCAATGGAAGAAGGAATTTTTTGCGGGATTTCTTCTGCAGGCGCATGTGAGGTTGCGCTGCGAATTTCGCAAACAGTCGAAAACGCGACGATTGTCTTTATCGTCTGCGACCGCGGCGATCGTTACCTGTCGACCGGCGTGTTTCCGGCTTAAGCGGAAACACGGGTCTGAGTGACAGCTGGATTAATCCAGTTGTCCTGCGCTTACCGGCGCATCTTTCGGTTTGAACTGCTTGTCGCTGATGCGGAACTTGTCACGGCGATCCCCCATCAGAATGCGCAGGTCGCGGATGCTCAGATCGCTGACTTCGTGCATGCGGATCAGCAGCGAGGCGCCAACTGGCAGACGACGATGGCGAATTTTGCTGATGACTGGAGGTGCAACTTCCAGCGCACGCGACAAAGCGGCATCATTTTTCAGGTGCAGTTTTTCAATCAGCGAATCCAGCAGGTGATTCGGATCGTAGGCGACCTGATCGGCCAGTCGATTGCTTGTGGTTTGAGTGTCCATAGTAGTCATAATATTTTCGATGTCAAAAATTCAAACAAGGATCGGGACGCAAATCTTGCGCGTGAATCTTATTGCGATCAT
>NZ_DATMTD010000027.1:0-5729 GCF_035565035.1 Oxalicibacterium sp.
ATCGGTACGCTTGTCAAGAAAATTGGGAAAGAGAGTTAACGAACGGCGAAAGCCGGCAGTTTTTGGGAAAACACCAGCGAATAAGCAATCTTGATGCCAAGTGTTGAAAAAAGAACGCTAAAACCTGACATGGCAGAGTGGACCCACACGTTTTGAAGGAAGGCTTTTCCAACGCCGGAAACTCATTTCATGGGAACGAACTGAGTCAATGTGGTTCTTTTCATAGCCGCTACGCATACGAAAAACCCGTGCGCACAGAAAAAGCGCACGATCGCTGAAGCGGAGATAAAGGGAATTTCGTGCCGCAAAAATCCGGAAGACCGGAGAAAACGCTGAAAAAAAAGAGCTGTGAAAAACCAGGCGCCCTCAGCCTTCGCCGAGATACGCTTCCTTCACCTTCGGGTCGTTCAGCATCTGCTGCGCATCGCCGTGCATGGTGACCAGCCCGGATTCCATGACATAACCGCGGTCAGCTGCCTGCAACGCCAGTTTCGCATTCTGCTCGACCAGCAAGATCGTCACGCCTTCCGAAGCGACATTGCGGATCACTTCGAAAATCCGTTCGACCATGATCGGCGCCAGCCCCATCGACGGTTCATCCAGTAGAAGCAGTTTTGGATGGCTCATCAATGCGCGCGCCATTGCCAGCATCTGTTGTTCGCCGCCAGACAAGGTGCCGGCCATTTGTGTCGCCCGCTCTTTCAGCCGCGGAAAGATGCCGAACCATTTATCGATATCGTCCGCGATACCGACCTTGTCGTTGCGTGTGAATGCGCCCATCAGCAGGTTTTCCTGAATCGACATGCGCGTGAACACGCCGCGTCCTTCCGGCACCATCGCCAGCCGGCGCTGAACGAGTTCAAAAGAATGCAAACCCTTGATCGGCTTGCCGTCGTATTCGATATGCCCTTCGACGCGGCAATTGGGCAGGGTGCCGGTGATGGCCTTCAGCGTGGTGGTCTTGCCTGCGCCATTGGCACCGATCAGTGTGATCAGTTCACCTTCATTGACCTCAAGATCGATGCCTTTCACCGCCTGGATGCCGCCGTACGCAATCTTCAGATCGCTGATCTTCAGCACATTGTTCGCCATCAGTGCCCGCCTCCCAGATACGCCTCGATCACGGCCGGATTTTTCTGTATCTCGGCCGGAATGCCTTCGGCAATCGGCTTGCCGTAATCCAGCACCGTGATGCGGTCACACAGGCCCATCATCAATTTGACATCGTGTTCAATCAGCAGGATGGTTTTTCCGGTTGCCTTGATGCGCATCAGCAATTCGCGCAAGCCGAGTTTTTCTGTTGCATTCATGCCGGCTGCCGGTTCGTCGAGCGCCAGCAATTGCGGATCAGTCGCCAGTGCACGCGCAATTTCCAGCCGACGCTGGTCGCCGTATGACAGATGGCGCGCCGTCCGGTCGGCAAACTGCGCAATGCCGACAAAATCAAGCAGTTCCATCGCACGCTTGCGGATCCCCGCTTCTTCCTCACGCGCGGCCTTGTGGCAGAACACCGCGCCGAACAAACCCTGATGCGTGCGCACATGGCGTCCGACCATCACGTTTTCCAGCGCGGTCATTTCACCGAACAGCCGAATGTTCTGGAACGTTCGTGCGATACCAGCCTTCGCCACCGCGTGCGGCGCAGATGGTGAATAGGGCTTGCCTGCGAGCTGGAACGTGCCGCTGTCCGGCTGATACAGTCCGGTAATCACGTTGAAGAACGTTGTCTTGCCTGCGCCGTTGGGACCGATCAGGCCGTAGATCTGACCGCGCATGATGCGCACGTTGACATCCGACAGCGCCTGCAAGCCGCCGAAACGTTTGCTGGCGCCGACAATATCGAGAATGATCTGCTGTTCTGTCATCTCATCCTCTTACACTGCGGCGACATCGGTCGAGTTCTTCGCTGTATCGACATCGGCGGTCGGCCGGTCTTCGCTCTTCGGCGACGGCCACAGGCCGGCCGGGCGATTCAGCATGATCAAGACCATCGCCAGTCCGTACAGCAACTGGCGCAATATTTCTGCATCGATCAGAACCTGGCCGAACAACATGCGCTGCATCGGTTCGACCACGTGCCGCAATACTTCGGGCAAGGCTGCCAGCAGCACACCGCCCAAAACCACGCCCGGAATATGCCCCATGCCACCCAGCACGACCATCGCCAGCACCGCAATCGATTCCGTCAGCGAAAACGATTCCGGCGACACGAATCCCTGAAACGACGCAAACATGGCGCCCGCGACACCGCCAAACGATGCACCCATTGCGAAGGCCAGCAGTTTGACGTTGCGCGTATTGATGCCCATCGCCTTGGCGGCGATTTCGTCCTCGCGAATGGCGACAAAGGCACGACCGAGACGTGAGTGCTGCAAGCGCGCCGAGATGAAAATGATCGCAATGCACAATGCGAGGAACAGAAAGTAATAGGCGTTCACCGATGGCATGCCGTAATCACCGATCATCACGGTCGAACGCGACCCTGGCTCGCCGGCGAGCGAGACGCCGAAGATACGAATCGGATCGATCAGGTTGATTCCTTGCGGACCATTGGTGATGTTGACCGGCGCATTCAGATTGTTCATGAAGATGCGAATGATCTCGCCGAAACCGAGCGTGACGATTGCCAGATAGTCGCCGCGCAGTTTCAATGTCGGCGCGCCAAGCAGTGCGCCAAAAATCGCGGCAACCAACGCTGCCAGCGGCACGATCACCCACAGCGAAAGGTGAATGCCGTTCTGTGCAATCTCCGGCCCGAAGATCGCCAGCAGCGTTTCGCCCACCACCGGATACTGATTGACGAACGATTCCAGCACCGCCGCGAATTGCGGCGACGCCAGCAGGCCGGTGATATAAGCGCCAATCGCATAAAACGCGATGTAACCCAGATCGAGCAGGCCGGCAAAACCGACCACGATATTCAACCCCAGCGCCAGCATGATGTACAGCAGCGCCAGATCCATGATGCGCACCCATGAATTACCGAATTGCTGCGCAATGAACGGAAAAATCAGTGCCAGCACAAAAATTGCCAGCAGGCCGGCGCGCGCCTTGCGCGGATTGTTCGTCATGTCAAAATATCCTGGCATCGTCTTTCCTCAGGCGCTTATGCACGATCGGGAACGCGTTCACCCATGATGCCGGACGGACGCAATGTCAACACGATGATCAGCACGACGAAGGCAAAGATATCCTGGTAATTGCTGCCAATGAAACCGCCGGTCGCGTCGCCGATATAACCGGCACCAAGACTCTCGATCACGCCGAGCAGGATGCCGCCCAGCATCGCACCGTAGATATTGCCGATGCCACCCAGTACCGCGGCCGAAAATGCCTTCAGGCCGGGAACAAACCCCATCGCGAATTGGGCTGATGAATAATTGGCGGCCCACATGACGCCGGCAAGCGCCGCCAGTGCTGCACCGATCAAAAACGTCATCACGATCACGCGATTGGAATCAACTCCCATCAGTCCCGCCACACGCGGATTCTCCGCGGTCGCCCGCATGGCACGACCCATTTTGGTTTTCTCGACCAGCAATACCAGCAAACCCATCGCGATGGTCGCCAGAACCAGCAACATGACCTGCGTCGGCGAGATCAGTGCACCAAACACATGCAGTGGATCCGAAGGCATGACCTGCGGAAATGGAATCGGGCTGCGGCCCCAGATCATCATGGCGAAAGTCTGCAGCAGAATGGAAACGCCGATCGCCGTAATCAGCGGTGCCAGGCGTGGCGCATTGCGCAGACGGCGATAGGCAACACGTTCGATCACGATATTGACGAGCACGCAGACGGGGATCGCACCGAGGATCGCGATGATCAGCTTGACCACGCCGGGCAATCCGGGGGCAACCGATTCCACCATGTTCAGAATTGTCAGCCCTGCCATCGCGCCGATCATCAACACGTCGCCATGCGCGAAATTGATCAGATTCAGCACGCCGTACACCATCGTGTAACCGAGTGCGACCAGTGCGTACATGCATCCAAGTACAAGGCCGTTGATGAGCTGCTGGATGAAAATATCCATGTGTGTTCGCCTCAGAAGGATCTTGCCAGTGCGGCCAGCCGCAAGATTAACGGAACGCGTACGATTTGCGTCTGAATGCAATATCTGTTCCGGATAAGAAAACGGCACCCTGATTGTGCAGAGTGCCGCGTGGCGACTTGTCGCTTATTCGCAGGAAGAAATTCGTGCCGGAATACCCTGAATTCGGAATGTCGTCATCGCATACTCTCCAATTTTTCGTCTTTTGATTTGTCGTACCACGAACGCGCCGGATTATACCCAACACCTGCGCATGCATCGCGGAAATTACCGATCCACTATCGCCCGAGTGCTGCTTCGACTCATATCCTTGTCAGGCGTTCGCAGCACGCTTGCTCCATGCAAACATGGTGCGACTTGTTGAACGTTACTTCTTTGACGAATTCAATCCCTTCGGCAACGGGAACGTGACGCGCTCCTCCACGCCCTCCAGCGTCCGCACGCTTTTCGCGCCGCATTCCTTCAAACGATCGATGACGGCCTGTACCAGCACTTCCGGCGCGGAAGCCCCTGCCGTGACGCCGATGCGGCTTTTTCCCGCGAGCCAGGCCGGATCGATTTGCGCCGCATTGTCGATCATGTAGGCATGCACGCCTTTTTTCTCTGCCACTTCGCGCAAACGATTGGAGTTGGAACTGTTCGGGCTGCCGACCACGATGACCAGCTCAACCTGCGGCGCCATGAACTTGACCGCCTCTTGACGGTTGGTGGTGGCGTAGCAGATGTCGGCTTTTTTCGGCTCGGAAATGTTCGGATACTTGTTCTTCAATGCAGCGATCACATCGCGTGTATCGTCGATCGACAGCGTCGTCTGCGTCACGTAAGACACCATGTCGGGATTCTGCACCTGAAGTTTTTCGACATCGTCGACCGTTTCGACCAGATGCATGCCGTCCTCGGTCTGGCCCATTGTTCCTTCGACTTCCGGGTGACCTTCGTGACCGATCATGATGATTTCACGACCGTCGCGCCGCATCTTTTCGACCTCGATGTGAACTTTGGTCACCAATGGACAGGTTGCATCGAACACGCGCAGACCGCGTTGCTCCGCTTCGATCTGTACCGCTTTCGACACGCCATGCGCAGAAAACACGACCGTATTGCCCGCCGGGACGTCAGCGAGTTCCTCGATGAAAATCGCACCCTTATTGCGCAGGTCCGAGACCACGTACGCGTTGTGCACGATTTCATGACGCACGTAGATCGGTGCGCCAAATTCGGTCAGCGCACGTTCGACGATTTCAATTGCCCGATCCACGCCGGCGCAAAAGCCGCGCGGCTGGGCCAGCAGAATTTCACTATCCATTCCTGTCTTCCATGTTTGCACTTGCGTGCAATGTTACGTCTGCACCGCGTCACGCAGATGATTTCGTGGCGCGTGCAGTGATTAAAGTATGCCGATGATTTTCACTTCAAACCGCAACGGCTGGCCAGCCAGCGGATGGTTGAAGTCGAACAATGCCGTTTCCTCATCGAGTTCACGCAGCACACCGGCAAATTGTCCGCCACCCGGGGCCGCAAATTCCACCAGATCACCGATCGCATATTCCTCTCCGGGATTTGAATTGTCGTTCAGCGTGGAACGCGACAAACGCCGCAGCAATTCCGGATTGCGCGCACCAAATGCGCGTTCCGGCGGCAATTCAAACGTGCGATGCACACCCTCTTCCAATCC
>NZ_DATMTD010000028.1:0-3864 GCF_035565035.1 Oxalicibacterium sp.
TGCGCAAAGGAAGCCCCCATGAATATGGGGAAATTTTTATTTGGTAATTTGTTTTGAGGCCAGCCCCAGTTTTGAGCGTCGCCAAAAAATGTCTTCAATATTTATGGCCCATTCATATCGCTTCAAATACTCCGCCTCGACCTCAAACAGGCCTGTAGCGATTTCCTGTCCCATTTCATTCAAGTTGTTTCGATTGCCGATCAACACATTTATCCGCGTCCCGTACGCATGTGCGTAACGCTCGACCAGTTCGGGCGGTAGCCACGCATAGCGTTGTTGCATCGTGCGCACGAAGACATCGAATTCCTTTACCGCACGATTGTCCGGACCGCTGTCGAAAATATCGCCACCCGGCAAACAGGCATTCGCAGTCCACGCGCCATGTCGATTCCCGAGTCGGGGGGCGAGCAGATCGACGACTTCTTCCGCCAGTTTGCGGAAGGTGGTGATCTTGCCGCCGAAGACGGTCAGCAAAGCGGCGGCATCGGTATCGAGTGCGAGTCTGTAGTCGCGCGTAATTTCCGATGCGCGTTCGTGGTCGTCATCGTTGTCATCCTCGACCAGCGGCCGTACGCCGGAGTACGACCAGACGACGTCGTTCGGGGTAATCGGTTTGGTGAAGTAACGATTGGCAAGGGTGCACAGATAGTCGATTTCATCGGCATCGATCGCGACCTTGTCGGCATCGCCGTGGTAATCGATGTCGGTGGTGCCGATCAGTGTGAAGTCGTGTTCATACGGAATCGCGAACACGATGCGGCCGTCCGGGTGCTGGAAGATGTAGGCATACGGATGATCGAACAGTTTGCGCACGACGATGTGACTGCCCTTGATCAGACGCAGCTTTTTTCCGGCGCGGCCGTGGACGGTGTCGTGCAGGAATTCCGCGGCCCACGGGCCGGTCGCGTTGACGAGCATTGTTGCCCGCACAGCGATGGTGTCGCCGTCTGCCTTGCGCAAGGTGGCATTCCATCTGTCTGCGTTGCGGGTGACCGTTTCGCATTTGGTGCGCGTGAGAATGGTGGCGCCGTGTTCGCGTGCGTCGATGGCGTTCAGCACGACGAGGCGCGCGTCGTCGACCCAGCCGTCGGAATAGGCGAAACCTTTGACGAATTCGTCTTTCAGCGGCACGCCGGCCGCATGTGTGCGCAGGTCGACGCCTTCCGAACCTGGCAGCAGTTCGCGTTTGGCGAGATGGTCGTACAGGAACATGCCGGCGCGGATCATCCATGCGGGACGTTGCCCTTTGTCGTGCGGCATGACGAAACGCAACGGACGCATGATGTGCGGCGCGCTGCGCAGCAGGATTTCGCGTTCGATCAGTGCCTTGCGCACGAGGCCGAAATCATATTGCTCCAGATAACGCAGGCCGCCATGAATCAGTTTGGTTGAAGCCGATGACGTGTGCGAGGCGAGATCGTCTTTTTCGCACAGCACGACGGACAGCCCGCGTCCGGCAGCATCGCGCGCGATGCCGGCACCGTTGATGCCGCCGCCCACGATGAGAAGGTCGCACTGCAGTTGCTGTTGCATGAGGGCTCGTCGAAGTTCTTTCGGATATTGTAAGCGGTGGAAACTGAAGAGGTACACTCTCTTCATCGATCATTCTTCTCGACTGCCATGTTCTTTCTATTCGATCCGTCGTTCTGGGAAACCGCGAGCTTCGTTGTCACGGTGATTGCGTTGCCGTTTGCCATTTTCCTGTTCCTTTTCGAACAGCGGAAGGAGAGGGATTCGGAAGAGGAAGAGGCGTATCAGCTGCTGCAGGATGCCTACAACGATTTCCTGAAAATCGTGCTGGACAATCCCGATCTGCAATTGCGCAGCGCCGTCGCGCGGATGGATCTGACAGCCGAACAGAAGGAACGCAAGCTGATCATCTTCGAAATGCTGATCGCGTTGTTCGAGCGGGCCTACATCGTGTCGTATGAACCGGACATGCGGGGACTGCAACTGCGACGCTGGCATTCATGGGACGATTTCATGCGTGAATGGTGCCGCCGGGACGATTTCTACTATCAGCTTCCGCATCTGCTTAGCGGGGAAGATGAGGATTTCGCGCGATACATCCGCGCGCTGGCGGACGAAGAGCATGTGCGCAAGATTTCCGACGGCGCGCAACTTCTCTGACGAGGAGCAATGAAGCGATTTTTCGCGCGAAGTTAGGCGATAATGATCGCCCCTTTCCAGCGTACGTTCAGCCTGATGCCCACACCATTCGCCCCACTCAAGAACGATACTTTCCTGCGTGCGCTGCTGCGCCAGCCGACCGACTACACACCGCTGTGGCTGATGCGCCAGGCCGGGCGCTATCTGCCTGAATATCGCGCCACGCGTGCACGCGCCGGCTCCTTCCTGGGTTTGGCCAAGAGCCCGGATTACGCCACCGAAGTAACGCTGCAACCGCTCGATCGCTACGATCTCGATGCGGCAATCCTGTTTTCCGACATCCTGACCGTGCCGGACGCGATGGGACTGGGTTTGTATTTCATCGAAGGCGAGGGGCCAAAGTTCGAGCGTCCGTTACGCGACGAGAAGCAAGTGACCGCGCTGAAGGTGCCGGAAGCGGGTTCGCTGCAATACGTGTTCGACGCCGTGACGCAGATTCGCACCGAGCTGAACGGGCGCGTACCGCTGATCGGTTTTTCCGGCAGTCCATGGACGCTGGCGTGCTACATGGTCGAAGGCGGCGGTTCCGACGATTTCCGCACGGTGAAGGCGATGTTGTACAACCGTCCGGACCTGATGCATCACATCCTGCAGACAAACGCGCTGGCAGTGGCGGCCTATCTGAATGCGCAGATCGATGCCGGCGCGCAAGCCGTGATGATCTTCGATACCTGGGGCGGCGCGCTGGCCGACGGCACGTATCAGCAGTTTTCACTGCATTACATGCGCGAAGTCCTGAAAAATCTGAAAACGGAAAAAGACGGCGTGCGGATTCCGAGCATCGTTTTCACGAAGGGTGGCGGCCTGTGGCTGAAACAGATTGCAGACATCGGCTCGGATGCGGTCGGGCTCGACTGGACCGTCAATCTCGGCGCGGCGCGCGCCAAGGTCGGTGACCGCGTGGCGCTTCAGGGGAATCTCGACCCGACCATTCTGTTTGCGCAGCCGGAACAGATCCGCGCCGAAGTCACAAAGGTGCTGGACTCCTTCGGCAAGCATCAGGCAGGGTCCGGTCATGTGTTCAATCTGGGACATGGCATTTCGCAATTCACGCCACCGGAAGCCGTTTCGGTGCTGGTCGATGCCGTTCACGAATTCAGTCGGCCGTTGCACGGATGACATCTGTCGGCGGTTCGCGGGCACTTACTTTGCGGCTGGTGCTTTGTATGCAATCGGATTTCAGGCTCGAATTGTTGCCCGCAAAGGTGGCTTAAATTGATTGCCGTGGAAGCTTATGCACAGAATGTAAATTAGTGTGCTCTGGCGCACATGCTGACAAAGCATTCCGTTTTTCTGACAATACTGCTTTTGCAAGTCATTGATTTAATTGGGAAAATATTCTGCTTTTTGTTTTGGCATTTTATTGAAACCCGCATGAAATCAGGGGTTTTCCGCCATTCATAAGCCTTATCCACAAAGTTATCCACAAGATTTGTGGATAGTTGAAAAAGGACTTAAGAAACGGGAAGTTAGCGCGCTTGCTGATAATTTACATGAGGTTGTGAGATGAGCGGGCGCTACATCAGAAGGGCTCCTTACCGTGACTCAGGAAGTGATCGGCCTGCCAAAAATTGCATCGGGAACGCAAAATAAGCAAGCTTATTCACAAAATAGTGCAGGACAGTAACGAGAACGATTCCTATCGAGATTTTTTCGCCACTGTCCAAGAAGTTTTCCAACCTGTTGATTTCAAAC
>NZ_DATMTD010000029.1:0-2464 GCF_035565035.1 Oxalicibacterium sp.
AGCAATGCAGCAGGCTTGGTCGGAATTTTAGGCAGGGGCATCAGGACCTCGATCTGGAAAGTTTGAAAACATTACTGCGGCTACGAACAGCATGAAACGATAAAGCGAAGAGGAAGATGCGGTAGAGGGGTGGGTGGAAGAAGAATCAACAACGGACGAATCAAAAAGCAAAAAAGCCGTTTGGGAAGGCGCGAGGCCTAATCCACAAACGGCTTTTCTTCGGAAAAATTCTTTTGAATTCAATGGGTTTTGCAACCTAGGCAAGAGCCTTCACAAACTGCAGCACTTCATCGATGTGTCCAGGCACTTTCACTCCACGCCATTCTTTCACCAATTTGCCGGATTCGTCAATGACAAAGGTGGAGCGCTCGATGCCACGCACTTTCTTGCCGTACATGTTCTTCCATTTCATGACGTCGAACATGTTGCAGATCGTTTCATCCGGATCGGAAATCAGTTCGAATGGCATGGCCAGTTTTGCCTTGAAGCCCTCATGCGAACGGAGGCTGTCACGGCTGACGCCGAAAATCTCGGCGTTGGCTTGCTGGAATTCCGGATACAGTTCGCGGAACTGGATACCCTCGGTGGTGCAGCCCGGCGTATTGTCCTTCGGATAAAAGTAGAGGACGATCTTTTTCCCTTTGTAATCAGACAGTTGAAAGCTGCGGTCACTGGTCATCGGCGCCGAGAAATCGGGCACCAGCATGTTCACTGCAGAAGGGCGTTCCGCCAGTTCGAGGTCTTGATCCATTCCTTTTCGCTTTCTCTATCGATGATATCGAGGCGTCGCCGATATCTATCTGTCCGATGCTGCCGCGGACAATGATGAAGACGCATATGGGGACGCGCATTTGCTTTTCAAGCAAGATGCCGAAAATTCGATGCCGTCTGCCTGCATGCTAATCGGCCAAGCTGACACGACGATTACGTCCGGCCGATATGGATGCGGTCGGCGCTACGGACGCGAATCAGGATTCGAAAATCAGCGCCAGCGCGACCTTGCGGCCTTCGGCCATCAGGATGTTGTAGGTGCGGCAGGCAGCCTGGTTGTCCATGCATTCGACGCCGGTGCGCGCCGCGGTCAGGCTGGCGATCAGCTTCGGGTGGACGAAGCGCTGGCGCGCGCCGGTGCCGAGAATGACCACATCGGGCGTCATTCCGCCGATTTGCACGAAATTCTCGGCAGTCAGCGCATCGAAGGATGTCACGGGCCACGCGACCGGTGCGGTTTCCGGCATCACGATCAAGCTGTGCTCGAAGCGGATCAGGTTGATCTCGACGCCGGCATCGTCGTATGCGGTGACGGTTTGATACTGCTGGGTCGGAGTGCTGTGAAGCTTCATGGCGCGATCGGGACCGCCTTTGCGGGAATTTGAAAGATAAAGAACGCGTATTGTAACGTTTTCACTCGGACATCGTGGTTTTGCGATTGATAAAATCTGTTGCTTTCGGCAAAATGGATCACTTTTCCGCGCGCATTCTGCGCGTCACTGCTGACCTCGTCGCCCGGTTGTTCCTGGCGTGATGAATAAGGCAACCACATCGGAGAGCAGTTCCGCTTTTCGACATCAAAAGGTGCTTTTGTGCGACCGATCTACAAATCGAAAAAACTGGCTGACGTGTGCTACGACATCCGCGGACCCGTGCTGGAAAAGGCGCGGCAGATGGAGGAAGACGGCCACAAGATCATCAAGCTGAACATCGGCAATCTCGCCACTTTCGGTTTCGACGCGCCGGACGAGATCGTGCAGGACATGATCCGCAACATGGCGAACGCTTCCGGTTATACCGATTCGAAAGGCCTGTTCGCGCCGCGCAAGGCGGTCGTGCAATATGCGCAGCAGAAGCAGATCGCCGGCGTGACGATCGACGATGTGTACCTGGGCAACGGTGCGTCCGAGCTGATCGTGATGAGCATGAATGCCTTGCTGAACACCGGCGACGAAGTGCTGGTGCCGTCGCCCGATTATCCGCTGTGGACGGCCGCGGTCAGCCTGTCCGGCGGCAAACCGGTGCATTACGTCTGCGACGAGCAGGCCGGCTGGTTTCCGGACATCGAGGACATCAAGAAGAAGATCAATTCGAACACGAAGGCGATCGTCGTCATCAACCCGAACAATCCGACCGGCGCGCTGTATCCGGTCGAGTTGCTGCAGCAGATCGTCGAGGTCGCCCGTCAGCATCAACTGATCGTGTTCGCCGACGAGATCTACGACAAGGTGCTGTACGACGGCGCAACGCATACTTCGCTCGCTTCGCTGGCAGACGACGTGCTCTTCATCACGCTGAACGGGCTGTCGAAGAACTACCGTTCCTGCGGCTACCGCGCCGGCTGGATGATCGTGTCGGGCGAAAAGCGCTATGCGAAGGATTACATCGAAGGGCTGAACATGCTGGCTTCGATGCGCTTGTGCGCCAACGTGCCCGGCCAGTATGCGATCCAGACCGCGCTCGGCGGCTACCA